>JABURI010000139.1 GCA_014762755.1 Marinobacter sp. | reverse complement strand
CTTAAGGACAACTGGAATGATCAAGAAATGCCTGTTCCCCGTTGCCGGCTACGGTACCCGCTTCCTGCCGGCCACCAAGGCCATGCCCAAGGAGATACTTCCTGTCGTAAACAAACCCCTGGTGCAATACGGGGTTGAGGAAGCGGCTGAGGCAGGAATCCATGAGTTCGGATTCGTGACCGGCCGGGGCAAACGCGCTATCGAAGACCATTTCGACATCAGCTACGAGCTGGAGCACCAGATCGCCGGGTCAGGCAAGGAAGATCTGTTGACCTCCATCCGGGACCTTATCGATCACAACAGCTTTGCCTTCACCCGTCAGAACGAGATGAAAGGCCTGGGGCACGCCATCCTTACCGGCCGTAACCTGGTGGGCGACAACCCGTTTGCCGTGGTTCTGGCAGATGATTTCTGCCTGGGTCCGGAAGATGGCGAAGGCGTGCTTGAGCAGATGGTGAAACTGTACAACCAGTTCCGCTGCTCCATTGTCGCGATCGAGGAGGTGCCCGAGGATGAAACCCACAAATACGGGGTCATCGCCGGCGAATCCATGAAGGACGGGCTATTCCGGATTACCGATATGGTCGAGAAGCCGGCACCCGAGGACGCTCCGAGCAACCTGGCCATTATCGGCCGCTACATCCTGACACCGGATATCTTCGATATCCTCGAACGCACTCCGGCCGGCAAGAATGGCGAAGTCCAGATCACCGATGCCCTGCTGGAGCAGGCAAAGAACGGCTGTGTACTCGCCTACCAGTTCAAGGGCCGGCGCTTTGACTGTGGCAGCATCGACGGTTTTGTCGAAGCCACCAACTACGTTTACGAGAATATCTACAAGAAGAAAAAGTAAGGCGGATACGGGCCCTCAGCGGCCCAGAAGCTGAAACACCATGCGCCGGTTTTCCGTGGAGGTTCTGCGGAACCGGCGCAGCAGCTCACTCTCCTCGTCCGTCAGCTGGATGCGTTCGATTTCCTGCTCCAGCTCCTTGAGTGCCACCGACAGGTCATCGCTGTTGCTGAACGCAAGGCCCGGCAATTCCAGCTGCCCCCCCTCACCCTGGGTTTCCAGGTCCAGCAGGTGCTCCAGGGGTGTCTCGGTCTTCAGGCACAGGTCCAGCAACTCGACAACGCCCGGATAACCTCGTTGGCGGGCATCCGTAGCTTCCCAGCTGATGACCCTCGCCTCGTCCACACCACACATTTCGGCCACATCCCAGCACGACAGCCGGCCCTGCTCCCGGAGCTGTCGCAGCCGACGGTTGAACGATTGAAGGTACCGCATAGTTGTTTCCTCTCACCCTTACCGCAGCATCCGATCCGATTCCGCAGACCGCACAGTGAATCAATTCAAAAATGTATCGTACAAATAGCTATACGCACAATGCGCCTATACTGGATAACGCACGAAAGTGACGGGACGATTATGGCAGAGCAACACCTCGATACCGATCTTGCCTGGCAACTGGTACTGGATGCAGTAAACCGCAGCAACGTCACCCTTCCGCTGCCCGGCAGTCAGGAACCGGCCATCAAACTCAATGGCCGAGGCTGGCAATTATTGAATGATGCCACCCGTGATGCCCGGGATATGTTCGAGTTGTTCCTACCCCTGTGCCGGCCGGTAAGTGACGGGGCATCTCCCCGGGTGATTGGCCAGCTTGGCCAGAGTCTGGATGGCCGGATTGCCACGGTGACGGGCTGCTCCCGGTTCATCAATGGTGATGACGGCATTACCCACCTGCATCGCATTCGTGCCGTCTCGGATGCAGTGGTCGTCGGTGCCGGTACCGCTGTTGCCGACAATCCCCGCCTGACGGTTCGCCGGGTGGCTGGTCGCAACCCGGTGCGGGTGGTCATCGACCGGCGCCGGCGGGTGCCGGAGAGCCACCATCTCTTTACCGACGGGCAGGCTCCCACGCTGCGTCTGGTTGCCGGTGATTACCCCGGGAGCTCCGGACAGGTTCCGGCTAACGGCACCCTGGAAGTCCCCTGTCTCGGTGATGCGTACAGCGACCAGCCGGTGGATCCGCGCCTGATTCTGCGGGTGCTCGATGACTTCGGATTGCGCAAGGTGTTCATTGAAGGGGGCGGCGTAACCGTATCGGGATTTCTCAAGGCCGGACTGCTGGACCGCCTGCACGTAATGGTCGCGCCCATGATCATTGGCAGTGGCCGCCCCGCCTTTTCCCTGCCCGAAATCGACTTGCTCGACGATGCTCTGCGGCCCAGGGCCAAACTGGTGAACCTGGGTAGTGACATGCTGTTCGATCTCGACTTCAGCGATTGATGTGCGGAGTTCTGGCCAGTACCAGCAATCCCGGCAAGCTTGAGACCAGCACCACCACACCGTAGCCCACACTGATGGCGACACCCTGCTCTGCCGGCAAACCGACCATGGGCCATAGCACCGCGGCCGCTCCTTCCCGGACACCCCATCCGGCCACCGTCAACGGGATGACCATGCTCAGCAGCAGGAAACTCCCCAGTGCAGCCCACAGCAGCAATTCCGCGACACCGGTGACGAACCCGGCACCGACCGCCAGCACAAGAAACACCGCCAGGTAACTGGCGAGCACCAGGCAAGAGCTCAGCAACTGCACCGGAAGTGCAGGCCATTGCCACAGGGCCAGCCGGATGTGCTCTGCCAGACGGCGAAGATACGCCGCCACCTTCCCTCCCGAATGGATCAACCAGACGCCTGGCACAAGAATCACCAGGCTCACCGCGATCCAGAACAGGCTCTTCGTTCCGTTAGGGCCGATCACAGGGACTTGCAGTGACCCGGAAACCAGCAGCCACGCCAGGGAAACGACCACCACCAATGCCAGTGTCACCTGCCCGGACAATCGCTCAATGGCAACCCCGTGGATTGCAGCCAATCGCTGGCCCGTTGCAAGGCTGCTGCGCCAGGCCCGGTTCACATCACCAGCCACGCCACCGGGCAGAATCTGGTTCAGGAAGGTGGCGAGGTAGTACTCGCGAACGGCTTGCCCAAACGGCAGCGACAGTCGCAGCCGGGATAACGTGAAACGCCACCGCCAGGCGGACAGCACCACCTGCATCACGGTAAGCAGGAACACGGGAAGCAGGATCAACGGCGAAAGCGTTCTCAGAACCTCCCAGACCCGGGTCTGGTCCAGGTGCCAGAACACCACGCCAACCAGCGCCAGAGTCGCTCCCCATCGCAGGACGAGACGCAAACGGGCGGACATCCTAGTCCTCGCGCCAGTCGCCGGGTAGAGCCAGGAGGTCGTGATGGGCGACCATAACCTGTAATTCGCCCGATGCAAGCTGGCCAAGCCGACGGTCGAGCCAGGCACCCAGCCAGGTCGACGCTGCCGGCGATTGTTCCAGTGCGGCCTCCACCCAGCCCCGCAAAAGGGTCTCAACGGCCACGGCATCGTCCCGGTCGAGGTGCCAGGGGCTATCCTCCACCTGCACGGTATAGCCGGCATCCAGAAGCAGCTCACGAAACCGGGATGTGGCCTCCGGTCCCAGAGCGCGGCCACTGCCCTTATCCCGATGCTGATGACGGTTGACCAGTTCTTTCAACTTCCGATCATCGGCATCGGGCGGAGACAACCCGAACTCGCCGGCGTAGCTCAATACGATCAGAACGCTCGCCTGCCGCCCGACAACGGCAGCAGTCAGCGACCTCAACCAGGCGTCAGAGACCAGATCAATCAGTGCCGAGGCGGTCAGCAGATGCAGGGGCACCGGCAGGAGCCTTTCCATCTCGCCTGTGGTCAGCGTCAGGTGATGGCCCACAACCAACTGACCGCATTGCCGAAGCCGGGATTCACCCAGAGCCAGCAACCCGCCGTCCTGTTCGATCAGGTGCCAGAGCCCCGGCACTGAAAGCCTGGAGGACAAAAACAGCGAATTGGAGGCACGACCGGAACCAATATCCGCCATGACCAGGGGCTCGGCACCGAGGCTTGCATATTGGTTCCGGAGCCAGTGATCAAGGCGCTCGGTCAGTAATTCCGACCGGGCACGATGGTCCGCCGGTTCCCGGGCTTCCAGCCATTCCCGATCAAACAGACTGTCCGGGTCCGCTCCCATCAGCCGCTGCAAAGCCTCCTGGAACTCCTCAGCGGTATCCGACCAACGCCGAACCTCTCCGGCGGCCAACTCCGCGCGCCTGCGATCATCCCGCAGGGTTTCCGGCGACATCAGCCACCGCTCCAGTTGTCGTGTCAGTGCCAGCGCATCCCCGGCCGGGTACAGCGATGCACCCTCCCGGTCGGCCAGTCGGGACAAGGCTCCACCGTCGGAACAGATCACCGGTAGTCCCGACGCCAGGGCTTCGTCGACCGCCATACCATAACCCTCGTAAAGCGAGGGGAAGACAAAAGCGTCAGCGTGCCTGTAACACGCTGCCATAGCGCTCTCATCCAGCTCACCGGTCAGCTCGAACCGGCCCTCGAGACCTCTGGCCCGGATGGTCTCGCGGAGGCGGGAGGCATAGTCCCCATCCCGTTCTGTCGACCCCACGAGAACGCAGCGCCAGGGCAAATGCTCAAGCTGGGCAAGCGCCTCCACCAGTTGATCCTGGGCCTTGCGGGGAGAAAGCTGGGCCACACAGAGAAGTAGCGGTTCCCCCCCGGTGGCAGGCCCGGAACGACGCTGCGCCAGCACCTCGATAAAGAGCTCATCGACACCGGGCTCCGCACTGCCGATGCGGGCGGACCGCACGCCAAAGTCGGCCAGTCTGGTCCGGGTATAAGGGCTGGTGGTGATCACCGCACGGACATGTCTCAGGGCTTCACGCTCGCTGTCGAAAAACCATGCCCGGTCCGCCTCGGACAGACCGGTCTCATCTGCCAGCGGGTGATGAACCAGTGCGACCAGCCTCAGACGATTCGCGTGGTCTGCCACAACCCCCGGCAAACCACCCATCGCCAGGCCATCCATTACCACCACGTGATTGTCGGGGCAGCCGGCAAGGGCCTGATCCAGCGCTACGACTGCTTCCCGGTCGGGTTTCGGGAAGCAGCCTGCCAACCCGGTTACCTCCGCTGAAACGCCCCGCTCATTAAGGACCCGTACCAGCTGGCGAACATACCGATAGCCACCGGTGTTCTGACCGGGGTCTCCCGGAACCAGGAAGCGGACCTTCCGGAGATCACAGGCCGGCATGGTAACTCGCATGGGCCACATGGGATTCGGACAGGGTCACCTTCATCCCGGAAATCTCCTTGGCGCCCTCACCGAGCTTGCCCGCACGGATGGCGGAGGCCATGCGATCGAAGATGACACCGGCCATGAATTCGGTGGTGGTATTGCGGCCCCGGAACTCCCCGATCTCATCAAGATTCTGCATGTTGAATTCGGCCAGCACCTCCTTCAGAACCTGAGAGGCCAGGCCGATATCCACCACCAGATCGTCCTGGTCGAGCTGACGGCGCTCGAAGGTAACATCCACCACGTAGGTGGCACCGTGCAGGTTCTGGGCCGGGCCGAAAATGTGACCGTTAAAACTGTGGGCAATCATCATATGGTCCCGGACAGTGAGACTGAACATAGGAGCTCCTCGTTGGTTAACTCGGTCAGTAGACAATACGGTGGCAGAGAGTCTCCCTGCCGTCGGTGAGGATTTGCGCCATAGTCTCCGGCATGGCTTCGAACCGAGATTCTCCGGAAATCAGGGCATCGAGCTTCGGATCACAGAGCAATGACAAGGCCAGTTCTATTCGCTGGCGGTGATTCCACCTCGGCTGGCGGCAGGGGGGGATCTGCCCGACCTGGCTGGATCGCAACTGCAGTCTTCGGGAGTGGAACTGACCGCCCAGAGGAACGGACACCGGCTGATTTCCGTACCAGCTCATCTCGATAATCCGCCCCTCGGTTCCGGTTGCACAGAGCGCTGTTTCCAGGCCCGAAGGATGGCCACTGGTATGGAACACCACATCGTGATCGTCACCTTCCAGGGCCACGCCAAAGTGCAGCCCAAGGGCTTTCGCCACGGCTTCACGACCGGGATTGGTGTCAATCACCGTCACGCGGGTTCCCGGAATCCTGTTCGCCAGCCAGCCCACCAGCAATCCGACCACGCCGAGGCCGACCACAGCAATGCGATCCCCGATGCCCGGGTTGGCATCCCAGAGGCCATTCACAGCGGTCTCCATATTCGCCGTCAGCACTGCCCTCTCCGACGGCAGAGAATCGGGTAACGGCGTCACTGCCGAAGCAGGCACGGTGTAGCGGTTCTGATGGGGATACAGGCAGAACACCCGCTTGCCCTTTAACTCCGCTGGGCCATCGACAACCTCGCCGACACTGGCATAGCCGTACTTAACCGGAAACGGGAAGTCACCCTCCTGGAAGGGCGCCCGCATCCTCTGATATTCGCTCTCGGGAACCCGGCCATTAAAGACCAGAGACTCGGTGCCCCGGCTCACACCCGAATAGAGCGCCTGAACGGTGACAACGCCCAAACCATTTTCTTCGAGCGGGTCGGACCGGGAAGGCCTCAGCTCCCCCAGGCCGGGGGCAACGCTCCAGAATGCTCTTACATCAGGCAATTGGCTTCCTCCATTCCAACCGGTTTTTGCGCGGCCACGGGGCTTTGCCGGTCCGATCCGTGACTCCCGTCGTAAGCAGGAAAAGGCCACGCAAACTATAGTCATAGTTGACCGGATCAACCTTTGCACTGGCATAAACCTATACGCTGGAGACCGGTTATGGATTCCTGCCCACAATCCCGGCAACGCCCGGTTCCACTCTGGCTGGACCTCGCCTGCGGAATGGCGGTCACACTGGTCCTCGCCATGGCCGCCACCTCACTGGCCGGCCTTTCCGGCGGGCCGGTGGCGATCGCCATGGGCCAATATGCCGTTATCGCGCTGCTGGTTGTGCACTACTGGCCAGCAAATACCGATTTCGGCTGGGCCAACCGGGCAACCCTGCTCAGAGCAACCCTGGTGGCGGTACTCCTGGCACTGGTTCCCTGGCTTGACCACCTTGAAAGCTGGCTCTGGGGCTATGCCACCATGGCGCTGCTGGCACTTATCCTGGACGGAGTGGATGGGAAACTTGCCCGGGTTACCGGGAATCACACAGTCTTCGGCGCCCGATTCGATATGGAACTGGACGCCCTTTTCATCCTGGGTTTGAGCCTGGCCGTTCTTGTTCTCGGCAAGACCGGGCCCTGGGTACTTGCTCTTGGCCTGATGCGGTATGCCTTCGTGGCTGCCTCGTGGTTCTGGCCCTGGCTCAACGCCCCCCTGCCGGAGAGTTTTCGCCGGAAAACCGTATGTGTATGGCAGATCGTCACCCTGCTGGTCGCCCTGCTGCCACCGGTTCCGGTCAGTTTTGCATCCCTGACACTGGCCACAGCGCTGGTTCTGCTTGGCTGGTCGTTTCTGGCGGACATCCGCGGGCTTTATCAAAGGAGAAGCAGATATGAGTAACCCTCGATACCTCATCGGCACCGCACTCGGTGCATCGATTTTTACCACACTTCTGGCAACACCCCTGGCACAGGCAGAGCCAACAACCTTTACCGTGGATGACGAGCACTTCTCCATGGCCTTCGAGATCATGCACATTGGCTATGCACCGGTGATCGGCATGTTCCGGGAAGTCGAGGGCCAGTTCGTCTATGACGAGGAAGCCCGGGAGCTGTCATCCGGCAGACTGGTCTTCCAGAGTGACAGTGTCTTCACCAACCACAAGAAACGGGACAACCACCTGAGGGATGACGATTTTCTGGATGCCTCCGAGTATCCCGACATCACGTTCACCGTGACGGACTTTGAAACGACCGGCGAGAATACTGGCAAGGTGACCGGTTATCTGACCATGCTCGGCAAGACCAGCCCCGTTACCCTGGACGTGACCCTGAACAAGGCAGCGGTTTATCCGTTCGGGCACGAGAAATACACCCTGGGCATCAGCGCAACAACCCGGCTAAAGCGCAGCGACTGGGGTATGACCTACGGCCTGGACCCCGCCATGGTGGGCGATGAAGTCAGTCTGCGGTTCGGCTTTGAGGCCTACACCGACTCCGACTGAGTCCGTCCGCACCGCTTTGTGACCTTCCGCACAATCCGGACACATTTCGTTACATTTTCTGACCAATTCTTTGCCGGTCCGCATCGCGGGCCGGTATGTTTATTGTCCAACAGGACCGCATTCAAACAAAAAGAACAGGAAAACCGGGCATGGTCGGAAAGGCATTCCTTATTGTGGCTGCTGTGTCGGTGTCCGTGGCCGGCACGGCCATGCTGCTGTCCGCTGACAACCGGGGCAGCTTCCTCTGGTCTGCCGGGCCGGCTGTCGAATCTGACAAATCGCAGCAACGACCTGCTCAGATCAAAAATGCCATGGCAAAACCGGTCCCTGACACCACGGCTCCCGCCCCATCGGTTCTTGGTGTGGCCTTTGCCAGCGCGGCCGAGCAATATGGCCAGACCGTTCGCTATCCTCCCTGGTCAATTCCTCTGACCCGGGCCCAGGCCGAAGCCTACAACGGCAATCGCTATGAACCGGTTTCCCTGCCTCTGGAGGAAGACGGTCAGTTTACCGTCAGCCTGGACAAGTACCGGTTTACCCAGGGCGATACCATTGTCATCGCGGCCTCCCTCCGGGGCCCACAGGTGATTGGTACTCAGCTCAGCGCCACCCTGGAGCCGGCCGGGGAACGAAAAACGGTTGCCAGCACCCAGCTTCAGGCCAAAGGTGAGGGTTACTACGAGGGCACCCTGATGGCAGAGCAGGATCCCGGCGAGTACCGCCTGATCGTGGAGGCGAGCGTGGATGGCCGGCCGGTGCGCCATGCCAGCAGCCTGACCATCGAACCTTTCCTGGGCGAACTTCACGGACTCGACAGTCCCTATGTCAGCAACAACAACCTGGTGATACCCCTGAAGTTCTCACCGGAGTACGACGGTTTTTATGCCTTCTCCGGGCAGCTGTTCAACGGCAGCACGCCCATTGCGCAGTTGCAGGCGGAGCAGCGTCTGGATACCGGCGAACAGACGATCGAATTCCGGGCTCACGGCACCGTTCTGACCAACCGTTCGATCGCCGGACAGCTCCAGTTGCGGCGCATCCAGATACGCCAATTACCCGCCAAGCCCGGTGACCGGACCCACTACGGGTTCGGACCGGAAGACGGCTACCGTTTCTCGCCGCCGGACCTCGATGACCTCACCGATACCCCCGCGGCGAACCCCGAATCAGAACAGCGGGCGGCCCTGCTCAGGAAGCTGGCCGACAAGTTCTGATCGCAGGGCAATGGGGCCCTGCACCGGCTGACGCCGGGCTGTACCGCCGGAAACGGCGGATAAACGTCTTTTGACAACAATAATTCAGCAAAGACGGAGCAACCATGACTACAAGAACTGAACAAAGTGCCTGTAAGACCGGCCTGGCCATCGCCATGGCCGGCAGCCTGTTCGCCGGTTCCGCCCATGCCCAGCTGGGCGGCCATAACGTCATCCTCGTCCACGGCTTCATGATGGACGATCTCTCCAATCCACCTGCCAGCTTTGATGAAGTGCAGCAATCGGGCGCGGACAACTGGCGGGATTTCTGGCTCAGCCGGGCCGAAGCCCGCATTGACTGGGCCAGCAACGGCCGGGTGGAAGGAACCATTGCTCAACAGGCGTACCAGCAACTGCGGGAAATCAGCCAACAGGGTCTGTGCAACAACTACTGCATTCTGGTGACCCATTCCACCGGGGATCTGGTGACCCGATACCTGCTCGAAAACCAGGCCCGCTGGCTTCAGTCCGAGGGTCTGGCGCCCCTGAAAATCCTCACCAGTATCGACCTGGCCGGGGCCGGTGGCGGCACCGAACTGGCAGACCTGGCCATGAGCATTGCCTATAACGACAGCTGGTACAACTGGCCGGTCAAGGAGGCAGTCAAGGCCTTCACCGGAATTGATCCGGAGCCCGGAAAGATGGGCGTGGTCAACGATCTGCAGACCAACGCCGCCCGCAATCTCGCCGTCAGTCCCAACAGTATTCCGCGCCTGCGCTTCGTGGGTGGCGGCTCCTCCTATGGCGGCATCACCAAACCCTTTATTGCCGGGACCGACGACGGCGTCGTACCCACCCACTCCGCCTGTGGCGCCACCAGTGCCAACGGGATCGATTCCTGCTCCGGCAGCATCACCCTGGCCGGCAAAGTCACCGGCACCAACGGCCCTGGCGGACTGTACTACAACCATTATCCGGTACTGATGAGTGAAGGCGTGTCCCACAGCGGCGTGAAAGGTACCGAAACCGGCAACATCTCGGTTCCGGTGGTCAACAATTTCAGCCTGGGCGATGTGCAGGTCGACTTCGACAGCCGGACCTATTACCAGCGCGCCTGGTGGCAATTGTGGGGGGATGGCGACCGATACATCGAAGTTCCCGGATCAGACCAGACCGACATGTCGAGCCTGATCTACAGCACCCTCAACTACTGAGTCGCTGATGTTTTGAAGGATCGACGTGAAAGCTCCCGGCTCAGGGACGAGCCACCCTGCCCTCGACTAATCGCCACTTCCTTTTTTAGTTTGCAAACTATACATTGGGCCGTTTTTCCTCGTTGACTGGACCGGGTACCCAATGACCGACGCCCATAAATCAGACCTTCTGCTGGTGGTTGTCACCCTGCTGGCCGCCGTCAGCTGGATATTCTCGAAAGAAGCCATCCTGCTTATGCCACCACTGATGTTCATGGCGGCGCGCTTCCTGATTGCCGGGATTTTCCTCGCCCTCTTCGCCCACAAGGCGATACTGGCCCTGACCGGCGACCAGATCCGCCGGGCCATGGGCGTGGGCCTGGTTTTCGGTGTCGCCATGAGTTTCTGGATCATGGGCCTGGTCAACATCGAGAGCATGGGCGAAGGCGCTTTCCTGACCAGTCTCGGGGTGGTCATCGTACCCATCATTGCCCGACTGGTGTTTCGGGAACCCCAGCCCGCGAGCACCTGGCTGGCCATCCCCATTGCCATTGCCGGTCTGGCCATGCTGTCCTTGAAAAACGGCTTCCGGCCGGAGGCGGGACAACTGTTCTTCGTGGTAGCGGCGACCATTTTCGCCCTGTACTTCACCCTGAACACCCGGGCTGCCAACCAGCGCACCGTCATCAACCGTCGGGGCGAGACCGTGGAGAAGCAGCGGGTTCCGGCCCTGCCCCTGACTGCCCTGGCACTGCTTACCGTGGGTTTGGTGACCCTGGTTGAGTCGGCGTTAATGGAAACCTGGCAACCCACCCTTTCAGAGCCCGCTCCGCTGCTGATCTGGTGGGTGCTGGCCAGCGCCATCATCGGTACCGCCGGCCGCTTCCTGGTGCAGACTTTTGCCCAGAGCCTGTCAGCCCACAGTCATGGGGTGGTGATTCTGGTACTGGAGCCGGTCTGGGTGGCCCTGTTTGCCGCCGGCTGGTTCGGCGAGACCATGGAGCCCCTGCAACTGGCCGGTTGCGGGCTGATTTTCGCCGCGCTGATCGTCAACCGCTGGAACGCTCTGAGCCGGGCTTTGAAGGACTGGATGCGCCAGCGCCGGTCCGGAGAAAAATCCGCATAAAAGTGGTTGACCACCACCCTCAAAATCCGTATCTTACGTCCCCGTTGCAGGACACAGGACCATAGCTCAGTTGGTTAGAGCGCTACCTTGACATGGTAGAGGTCCCCAGTTCGAATCTGGGTGGTCCTACCAATCCTGCAAAGAAAAAGTCACTTAGCGCGAAAGCGGAGTGGCTTTTTTTGTGTCTGTTCTCATGCCTCCCCCCCAAGTGTCACCAATACGTGACCTTGAGAACAGAACAAACCACTCGCAAGATGATCCGCAATAACGAAAGAAACGCCGCTGACAGGTATCATGGGACTGTATGTGCTTGCATACAGCCAAACGTGATCCGTTTATGCAAAACGCAGGAAAATATGCTGTAATACAATCAAATTACAGCGACCGGGAGACGGCATGTCTCTGTTGAGTATTTTCTTCAGTGAAGAAGACCGTAAACTTCACCAGATGCTGAAAGAGTACCCCAACCCTGATATGCATGTGGTTGGTGACGGTACGGTGCGCCTGGATCCGAAGAAGATTCGGGAGTCAGATGAATATAAGGAATTCTCGGCAAAAATGAGAGAGTTTGCGGAAGCCGCGAATTGATCCACGTCCAGGGAGGGCCGGGTGCTTTTTCTTCTCATCTTTCCGGTCCTCGTGGCTGGCTACCGCGCCAGCCTGATCCATCCCGTAATAAGCCTCGCTAACGCCCGCCACCAGGGCCAACGGCTGTACCTGTCCAGCGCCACGATGGGCCTGAAATGCTTTGCGCTGGCCGGCCTGGTCGTCTATTGCCTACATGAGTTCCTGCCGGACGCCATAAACCTTTGGGGTTGGCACCTTCCACTATCACTGGCCGATTATATCGGCAAGTCCATTGTCTTGATGGGGGTGGCTTCGACCGAGATTGCCATGAATTGGGCGTGGTTCATACTGCTGAGCGCCGCCACTTGGTTTGCCGGTGATCTGCTAAGGATCAGGGCGTACCTATGGCAGGCCCTCTGGCACGGCACCTGGAACATCAAGGTACCCGTCACCGGCAAGCTCCTCGCCGACTCCCCAATGGACTACTTACTGTTCAAGGCCATGCATTCAAGAAGAGCTGTAATGCTGTCCATGAACGATCGAAAGGTCTACGTGGGTTACGTCGCAGCCTGTGCCGAACCGTCCCAGAATGGCGGGGCATACCAGGAAGTGACGCTGGTGCCAATGATGAGCGGGTACCGGGACAAGCAGACACTAAAAATAACCATCACTACGTACTACGAAGATGCCAATGAGTCCGTAGAGCTCATTGTGCGCCAGGATGCAATCCTGTCGGCGGGAGAGTTCAACTGGGAGGCGTTCGAGAAGCTTCAACCCAGAAAGCCAGCGCCCACCAGGGTTCACATAGGAAGAAATCAGAGACGAAGGACACCGAAGTCGTAAGGCGCCTCTGAGGAAGCACGTGCCTGCCACACGAACTAAAAGGGAATGTAATGCACTCGCTGAATATTACTCATTTACCTTATACTGGTGTGATTTTGCAGCGCGGCTTTTTATCCGTTCTTGCCTTGTCTTGCACCCGAGACCACCTCACTAAGCCATGCGAACCACCGTCGACCTCACCCTTGATCACGACCAGACTGCTGTAGACGCCCTTGCCGAGGCCTCCGGCCTGCCCAAACAGCGCATCAAGGACGCCATGACCAAAGGCGCCTGCTGGTGGACGGTCAAGGGCAAGCAGGTTCGCCTGCGCAAGGCCAAACGGGATGTGAAGGCTGGTACGCGCCTGCAGCTGTTTTACGATGACGCTGTGCTGGGGCGAAAGCCTGAGCCAGCTGAGCTTCTGGAAGACTGCGGACGCTACTCGGTGTGGTTCAAACCCCACGGCATGCTGGCCCAGGGCTCCCAATGGGGCGATCACTGCAGTCTGCTGCGATGGGCTGAAGTCTCTCTGAAAAAGCCCTGTTTCCTGATTCATCGCCTGGATGCCGACGCCGCGGGATTGATGCTGATCGCCCATGACACCAAGGCCGCCGGGGCGTTATCACAGTTATTCTCTGGGAGATCGGTTACCAAGGTGTATCAGGCACGGGTAACCGGAGTGTTAGAAACCAATGACCGGATCATTGACGCTCCGGTAGAAGGAAAAGCAGCGACCAGTCACATCACCACTGTCGCTGTGGATGAACAGCAGCAGACCACGCTGCTCAAGGTCCGCATCGATACCGGTCGCAAGCACCAGATCCGCCGCCATCTGGCGGGTATCGGCCACCCGATTGTGGGTGATCGGCTCTATGGCAAGACTGCCCCGGTTCCCCTGCAGCTACTGGCCTGGCTTCTCGAGTTCGAATGCCCCCTGTTCCGACGCCGGGTATCCTTCCGTCTACCCGAAGCACATCACCTACAGTGAGGCTGCCGAACGTGCGGCCTGGTCATACAGCCCCGAGATGCCCCTGAGGAAACTGGCGATGGAGCCAAGGTCGGTATTGGAGAATCCCAGTGTCCGTAGCGAGTCCACCAGGCAGTTTTCCCGGATCTCGGCGTAAGCCTGACAGATCTCCTCACCTTTTTCGGTGATTGAATAAAAGGTTTCCTTACCACGGCGCTCCGATGCCACTACGTCGTGCTTCAGCAACTTCTTCAGGGCATAGGTGACTGTGTGGGTATCCTCGACATTCAGAACCAGGCAGATGTCTGCGGATTTCTTGGATCGCCCACGGTGGTTCACGCTGTGAAGGACGAGGATATCCAACGGACTCAGATCCGGAAGACCTGCCGCATTCATGCACCGTACCATCCAGCGGTTGAAGGCATTCCCGGCGACAATCAACCCGAACTCAAGCTCCGAAAGCTCGGCAGCGCGACCGGAGAGATGGGACGAGGATACGATCGGCCCCACAGTTTTACCGCCCGCCTGCTCTCCCTTTTCCCGCAGAATTGATTTGTTGTCTGCACTCTTACTCATAAGGCCCACCACGACGATCCTGTTCGATACCACAATCAGCCTGCCCACCTCTGCAGGACAGGCCGCGAGTCTATCAATTCCCCATTTGACTGGGTAGGTAGGTAACAATTTCCGGGAAGATGGTGATCAGAAGTACCCCCGCCAGCAGAAGCAGGAAGTAAGGCAATGCTGCCATCGCCACCCGTATGATGTTTTCACCGGTCAGCCCCTGGATCACGAACAGGTTGAAGCCAACCGGCGGCGTGATCTGGCTCATCTCCACCACGATGACCAGGTAGATCCCGAACCACATGGGGTCTATCCCGGCCGCCTGCACCATTGGCAGAATCACGGAGGTGGTCAACACCACAACGGAAATACCATCAAGGAAGCAGCCCAGAAGAATAAAAAACACCGTCAGCGCCAGAAGCAGCATGTAGGGGGACAGCTCGAGGGTATTGATCCAGGACGCCAGGTCCCTGGGAATGCCGGTGAAGCCCATCGATACCGTCAGAAAATGGGCGCCGACCAGGATGAAGGCGATCATGGTGGACGTTTTCACGGTTCCCATCAGAGCCTGACCGAAAGTCTCGCGGGTCAGGGAACCGCCACGCCAGGACAGCAAATGAGCCAGCGCAACACCGACTGCCGCCGATTCTGTCGGCGATGCCAGCCCGGCATAGATAGACCCGATCACGCCAACAATGAGCAACACCACCGGTATCAAGGGCTTGCTGCGCCGGATTTTCTCTGCCAGCGGCAAGGCCTCCTCCTCTTCGGCGGGCACGCCGGAGGGGTTCAGCCTCGACCAGATGCCGACATAGCCGGCAAACAGCACCATCAGCAGTAAACCGGGAAGAATGCCCGCCACGAACAACCGGGCAATGGATTGTTCGGTGGCCACGCCATAGACAATCAGGATGATCGACGGGGGAATCAGCAGGCCGAGGGTGGCCGAGCCGGCCAGGGTGCCCAGGATCTGTTTGCGATCGTAGCCACGCTGGGTCAGCTCCGGCACCGACATTTTCCCGATCGTCGCGGCGGTCGCCGCCGACGAGCCGGAAATCGCCGCAAAAATACCGCAGCCGATGATGTTGGTATGCAGCAGCCGCCCAGGGATCCGACCGACCCACGGGGCAATACCGGTAAACATTTCTTCGGACAGGCGGGACCGGAAAAGCACCTCGCCCATCCAGATAAACATGGGTAGCGCCGCCAGTTCCCAGGAGGCGCTGGCACCGTAAAACGAGGTGGCCAGGCTATCCCCCACCGGGATATTACTGAAGAAATGCAAGGCGGCGAGGCCGGTGGCCGTGAGGGCAAAGGCAACCCACAGCCCGGCTCCGAGCAGAATCAGGAGCCCTGTCAGGAGCACCAGGCTCATCCAGATCATGTCCATGGTGCTACTCCTGCGGGGCTTCGTCTTTGAGGTGGGTAATGCGACCGGAAATCAGCCCGACCAGCGCATCGAGCAAAGCGATCAACAGCCAGACCAGCCCGAGAACCATCACCGCCTGGGGGATCCAGAGCGGCACCGGGACCATACCGATGGACACATCACCAAAATCGTAGCTGTCATAGGCCAGCGATATGCTGAACCAGGTTCCGTAGGCGGTGATCGCCGAAGCGATCACCGTCACCAGGATATCCAGGGCCCGCTGGACATTCTCCGGCAGGGTTCTGTGCAGGAGGTCGACCCGGATGTGCCCACCCACGGTCAGGGTATAGGCCAGTCCGGTGAACGTCGCGCCCAGCAGCAGAAACCCTGCCAGTTCGGCCAATCCGGGAACCTGCAGGCCCAGGGCATTCATGCCCAGGGTCAGCAGTACCTTGTCGAGAATTCGCCCCGACACCTGCAGTACGACCATCACCATGATGACCATCAGTTGCAGCGCCGAGATGTATCCGCCAAGGCGGTACAGAGAGTCCAGAAACCTGCGCATCTAAATGCTCCCGGATGGTTCTTTTCAGGCGTATCAGGAATTAACGGGCACGGTAGGCTTCGATGAGGGCTTTGCCATCTTCGCCCGCACGTTCCAGCCACTCCTGCTCCATGGTGGCGCCGACTTCCTTCAGCCGCTTGACCAGTGCCTCGCTGGGCTCGGAAACCACAATGCCGTTATTTTCCATGATCTCGATCTTGGCATCGGTTTCGGCCTTGCTGGCCTCCCAGCCCCGCTTCTCGGCTTCCGCCGCTGCTGTCTTGATGGCTTCCTGCACGGACTCCGGAAGACCCTCAAAAGTCCGGGTATTGACGATCACCATGTTCTTCGGCAGCCACAGTTGTGCATGGTTGAAGTGACTCAGGTAATCCCAGGCCCGGGTGTTGGCGCCGGTTGACGGGGATGTGATCATCGCGTCCACGCGGCCGGTTCCAAAGGCAGTGGGGATATCCGGAACTTCAACCTGGGTCGGTACCGCACCAAACAGCTCGGCCAGACGTTCACTGGATTTGTTGTAGGCGCGCATCTTCACACCCTGGAGCTCTTCCCCGGTCTCCACCGCAAACTTGGTGTAAATACCCTGGGGCGGCCACGGCACCGCGTACAACAATGTCAGGCGCTGACGTTCCAGGCGCTCTGCCAGCATGTCTTTGGATGCCTGCCAAAGCTCCCAGGCCTCGTCGTAGTTACTCGCCAGGTAGGGAACCGAGTCTGCCTCGAACAATGGGTCTTCGTTGGCCAGCCGGGACATGATCAGTTCACCGATAGGAACAAGTCCCCGGCGAACAGAGTTCTTGATTTCCGGGTGTTTGATGAGAGAGCCACCACTGTGAACGGTAATGTTGAGTTCACCGTCCGTGGCTTCACGGATGTCCTCCGCGAACTGACGGATATTCACGGTATGGAAGTTGGAATCACCGTACGGTGTCGGCATATCCCAGTTGGTCTCGGCCTGCGCAGTTCCGATAACAGCAGACAACACGACTGCTGCCAGGTGTTTTGCTTTTATCTTCATCTTCGTCTCCTTTTGGCCCGGTCAACTTCGGGCTACTCATGGTTTTTGTTGTGGCACGGTAAAGGACACACATCGCACGATTCGGCACATGACTTTGTGCATTCTTCAGGGAACTTAGCCGCCCCCAACGCCTCTGTCAAACTTTTTGCCGGAAAACAATACGTACTTTTCGTCCATTTTATCGATAATTTGTTTTTGTTTGCCACAATTAAGTCTACTCCCAGGCGCAAGAGTAGCCCGCACGCAACAGTAGAAAGTGCTGCGAGTCGTATCCTCGAGAATTAAGGTGCAGGTGGAGGGAACAAAAAAAGGTTCCTGGAATTATTTTCCAGGAACCTCGGGGTCATCGAAACCTGAAAAGGTGCGGTGGCCGCTCAGACGTTGTAGAAGCTGCGGTACCAATCCACGAAGTTGGCAATACCCTGCTCCACGGTGGTCGAAGGTTTGTAGCCCACGTCTTCGATCAGGTCGTCCACATTGGCGTAAGTGGCCGGCACGTCTCCCGGCTGGAGCGGCAGCAGGTTTTTCTCCGCTTTCCTGCCAATGCGCTCCTCGATGATCTCGATGAATCGCGACAGCTCCACCGGGTTGTTGCTGCCGATGTTGTATAGCCGGTAAGGCGCCTTGCTGGTACCCGGGTCTGGCCGCTCACCGCTCCAGTCCGCGTTGGGCTCGGCGACGTGGTCCAGGGTGCGAATCACGCCCTCGACGATGTCATCGATGTAGGTGAAGTCCCGGCGGTGGTGACCATGATTGAACACGTCGATGGGCTCGCCGGCGAGGATCTTTTTGGTGAAGATGA
>JABURI010000007.1 GCA_014762755.1 Marinobacter sp. | reverse complement strand
TAACCCGCTGTGACACGGACTCAGATCATGCTGCCAACGGCAAAAATCGGGCCGTACACTTTGCCCAACCCGCTCATCGTTGCACCCATGGCGGGTGTGACCGACCGCCCCTTCCGGCAACTGTGCCGACGGATGGGAGCGGGCCTTGCGGTGTCGGAAATGGTCATAGCGGACAGCAAGCTCTGGCATACGCGCAAATCGAAAACCCGCCTGAACCATGAGGGGGAACCTGAGCCCCGCTCGGTCCAGATTGCCGGCGGTGATCCTCAGATGCTGGCTGACGCTGCGCGGCAGAACGCCGGGTTCGGCGCCCAGATCATCGACATCAACATGGGCTGCCCGGCCAAGAAGGTGTGCAACAAGGCTGCCGGCTCCGCATTGATGAAGGATGAGGCGCTGGTCCGCGAGATTCTGGAAGCCGTCGTCAAGGCGGTGGACGTTCCGGTGACGCTGAAGATGCGCACAGGATGGGATCGGGATAACCGCAACGCACCGGTCATTGCCCGGATGGCGCAGGATGCCGGCATTCAGGCCCTGGCCATCCACGGTCGTACCCGCGCGGACAAATACAACGGGGACGCGGAATACGACACCATTGCCGAAGTCAAATCGCAGTTGGAGATCCCGGTGTTCGCCAATGGCGACATTACCTCGCCGGAAAAGGCTATGCAGGTGCTCAGGCACACCGGTGCCGACGGCCTGCTGATTGGCAGAGGCGCCCAGGGCCGGCCCTGGATCTTCCGGGAGATACTCCATTACCTGGAGACCGGAAAACACCTGCCAGAGCCGCCCCTGGATGAGGTGGAACAGATCCTCACCGGGCACCTGGCCGAGCTGCACGGCTTCTACGGCGAAAAGATGGGCGTGCGTATCGCCAGAAAACACGTGGGCTGGTACCTGCAGTCCCACGACCAGAGCAAACAGTTCCGTAAACGCTTCAACGCGATCGAAGACGCGCTGGAGCAGAAAGACAGCATCGAACAGTACTTTGCAGGCTTACGAAATGGAGAGGTATTCGCAGCATGACCGCTGAGACTTTGGCAAACGACAACCTGAGCACCCCGGCCAACGATGACCTTCATCAGTTGCAGACGGTGAACAGCAGCGGCAACAGCGTCACCCTGCGTGACAGCGTTGAAGTTGCCCTGAAGAACTACTTTGCGCAGCTGGACGGCGCGCCCGTCACCGACGTCTACCAGCTGGTACTGTCGGAAGTGGAGGCCCCGCTGCTGGAGCAGGTGATGAAGTACACCCGCAACAACCAGACCAAGGCTTCCACCATGCTGGGGCTGAATCGCGGCACCCTGCGCAAGAAGCTCAAGCAGTACGGTCTGCTATAATCGGACCTGACCCCAAAAGGGCCTCCCGGATCATGTTCGCGAGGCCCTTGTTCGTTCCAACGAGGTCGTTGCAACCTCGCAACGTCATCCGGCTTATCTGACCAGCGAAGAAAGTGACCCATGGCAAACCAGGCTAATACCCCCGTCCGACGCGCACTCATCAGCGTGAGTGACAAAACCGGCATTGTCGATTTCGGCCGTGCCCTGACCGACCGCGGCATTGAACTGCTTTCCACCGGCGGCACCTTCCGCCTGCTCCAGGAAAACAAGGTTTCGGTCACCGAAGTGTCCGACTACACCGGTTTCCCGGAAATGATGGATGGACGGGTCAAGACCCTGCACCCACAAATCCACGGCGGCATCCTGGGCCGCCGTGGCACTGACGATGCCGTCATGTCCGAGCATGGCATCAATCCGATCGACATGGTGGTCGTGAACCTCTACCCGTTCGAAGACACCGTCGCCAAGCCGGACTGCGACCTGGCCACTGCCATCGAGAATATCGACATCGGCGGCCCCACCATGGTTCGTGCAGCGGCCAAGAACCACAACGATGTCGCCATCGTGGTCAACGCTTCTGATTACCGCCGGGTTCTGGACGAACTGGATGACAACGACGGCGAGCTGACCTGGAGCACCCGCTTCGACCTGGCGGTCAAGGCCTTCGAACATACCGCCGGCTACGACGGCGCAATCGCCAACTACCTCGGTGGACGCACTCCCGACAACGACACCCCGGATTTCCCGCGCACCTTCAATGCCCAGTTCGTGAAGGTCCAGGACATGCGTTACGGCGAGAACCCGCACCAGCGAGCCGCTTTCTACGCCGAGCGCAATCCGAAGGAAGCCTGTGTGGCAACCGCCGAACAGCTGCAGGGCAAGGAACTGTCCTTCAACAACGTGGCCGACACCGACGCCGCCCTGGAGTGCGTGAAGCCCTTCGCCGATCCGGCCTGCGTGATCGTCAAGCATGCCAACCCCTGCGGTGTCGCCATCGGCGCCGACATCCGCCAGGCCTATGACCTGGCCTTTGCCACCGATCCCACCTCCGCGTTTGGGGGCATCATTGCCTTCAACCGCGAGCTGGACGCCGAAACCGCCAAAGCCATCATCGATCGCCAGTTCGTGGAGGTGATCATCGCGCCGACCGTGGCACCGGAAGCGGTGGAAATTGTTGCTGCGAAGAAAAATGTGCGCCTGCTGGCCTGCGGCGATTTCGATGGTGAGCGCGCCAAGGCGCTGGACTACAAGCGCGTGACCGGCGGTCTGCTGGTTCAGGACCGCGACCTGGGCATGGTGGCCATGGAAGACGTGAAAGTGGTTACCGAGCGCCAGCCCAGCGAAGCCGAACTCAATGACCTGCTGTTCGCCTGGGAAGTGGCCAAGTACGTCAAGTCCAACGCCATCGTTT
>JABURI010000207.1 GCA_014762755.1 Marinobacter sp. | reverse complement strand
GCAACTGGGTGGAGCAATTGCCAATGGCCAACATCGGCGAGGTTTCCCGGCAGCTCTACCATGCGATCATCGAGCTGAACCACCTTTCGGTCGCGCCCCAGCAGCGGCTTCAGTTCCTGGAACTGATCCGGGAGAAAATCCATTTCGTCTGCAACGAACTGTCCCGGCATTATCTCGGCCTGGCAGTCGCGCTGCCGGAAAAGCAGCGCAAGATCGCCAACCTGGCCCAGGCCCTGCAAATGCACCTTGCCACCGGCTACAAGCTCTGCATTCTGGATGGCCTGGACAACGGCGGTCTTGATCGGAACCGCAAACCGGTGACCATGGCGATTCACCGGGCCATCTCGGAGCTGTCCGCCACTATCCTGCGTTCCCACCAGCTGTATTGCCCGAGTCCGGCCCGCAGCTGGCTGGAATGCCATCGCCTGTACCGTTTTGCCCATCGCAACGGCATGGCCCACCTCCAGGTCGAAGACAACACCTTGGAGTCCCGGCGCACCAGCTCCCTGGCCGACAGCTACAAGCGGGTCCTGCTGCTGGGCTGTGCCCGCCCCAACCAGCTCCGGCAATCCGAGCTCAGCCAGGCCTATGAACTGTTCGAGACCTGGACCGAACACACCCGGTGTGGCCCGGACCTTGGCGAAGACAGCCTGTTCGTGGTGAACATGGAGCGCGACAACCCTCCGATTTACCGGAGCCTGCTCGACAACCAGCCTGGTGACGACAGCTTCGGTTTTGACACCCGGGACCTGTCCAACATGGTTTCCGAGACGCTACAGGGCCGGCGTTCGCACCAGGAGAAGGAAAATCCCCTGCGTATCCCGACCAACGTCAGCGATACCCTCCTGACCCACCTGAGCCAGGCCCTCGGCATCCTTGCCAAGCGCAACTTCAACCGGATCGCCAGCCAGGGCACTCTGGAGGTCTGTGTCGGCCTGACGGCCGTGCACTACTTCATCGCCGGAGAAAAGTCGTTCACGGAGTTTGTCAGCGGCAATGCCAGCGCCCGGGACGAAGAGGACAACCATTTCCTGACCCAGACGAAGAAAGCGGAAGACGCCTGGGCCGGCGCCCATGACGCAGGCCCCAGTGAGGAGCGCCATTCTTCACCGGACACCCCAATCAACTTCCGTGGTGGCTATTTCGGCAAGCACGTCGCAGAGCCCATCGCGGAGAAAAACCTGCCGCGTTCCCACGAGGCCCTGCTGATCAACACCAGCCCCGGTGGCTACTGCGTTGGCTGGGAAGCCAATGTACCGCCGTCTATCCAGGCCGGTGAAATCCTTGGTGTCCGCGAACAGCAATCGCACCCCTGGAGCGTTGCCGTGGTGCGCTGGATCCGGCAGGTCAAGCACCAGGGTACTCAGGTCGGCATTGAGTTGCTGGCACCCAGCGCTGCCCCCTGCGGTGTCCGTTTGCTCCAGAAAATCGGCAACAACAGCGAGTATCTCCGGGGGTTGCTGCTACCGGAGATCAGCGTGGTGAACCAGGCTGCCACCCTGATCACGCCGCGACTGCCATTCCAGTCCGGAAGCCGGATCTCCCTGCTCCATGACGGCAGGCAGGATCAGGGCACGCTCGGTCGCAAAGTCTCGTCCACCGGCAGTATCAGCCAGTTCGAGCTGAAACTACAGAACAACACAGCACTGAACATCTCCAGCCAGACCGATACCCCGGTGGCCAGTGAGGATGAGTTCGATTCCCTGTGGCCGTCACTCTGATCCACTCGATGCAGGGGCAGAACACCGCGAACGGAGGGTTGTTATTACCCCTTAACCCCTGCATCATTCTGCATAAGTGACAGACCGGCCTCTGACTCTCGGCAAGCAGTTTTATTCAAGGCACTGTTTTATAAACAGATCTGAACGCTGCCCCGGAGCCGGCTCCGCAAACGAGTAGCACGAGACGTCTTACGAATGCAGAAAAAGAACGCCACCGTACACCTGCTGATTCTTGATCCATCTCAAAATGATGCCGAATCGTTGGTCAGCCTGCTGAGAAATTCGGGGAAAGCCACACGGGCCCATCGCATCACCTCTGAGGAAGACCTCGAGGAGGTGCTGAAGACCGGCAACTGGGACCTTCTGCTGGCCCGCGATATCGACGACGAATTCGGTGCCAATGAAGCCCTGGCGATGGTCCGCCGGATGGACAAGGACATTCCGTTCATCCTGCTGATGCCCGAGGAGAGCCGTGAACGAAAAGTCGGCATCATGAAAGCCGGCGCCCAGGATGCGGTTCCCTTCGACTATACGGATCTGCTGGTGCTTACGGTGAACCGCGAGATCTCTGCCCTGGACGAGCGTCGCCGACGTCGGGTGCTGGAGTCCCACCTCCGCGAAGCTGAACAGCGCTGTCAACTGCTGCTTGAAAGCTCGAAGGACGCGATTGCCTACATCAATGATGGCATGCACATCTATGCCAACCAGTCCTACATGGATTTCCTTGGCTACGACGATATTGATGACCTTATCTGCATCCCGGTCCTCGACACACTGACCTCCGAGAGCCAGGAAAGGTACAAGGAGTTCATGAAGAGCTTCGCCGAGAAGGGTGAGGACGGCATGACCCTCAACTGCACGGCGCAGCGGAGCGATGATCAGGAGCTGAAGGTCACCATGACCGTGTCGTCGGCAACTTATGATGGCGAAGCCTGTACCCAGATTGTGCTCCAGCCCGAACACAGCGATGCCGAGCTGGAAGAGAAGCTCCGCCAGATCAGCAGCCAGGATCTGCTGACCGGTCTCTTCAACCGGCAATACCTGATGGATGCACTGTCCGAGACCATCGCCCGCGCCGGCAAGGACAACGAGACGGGCGCTCTCGCCTACATCGCCCTGGACAATTTCATTACCATGAAGGGCCAGGTGGGTATCGCCGGGGCCGATCTGCTCCTGGGCGACCTGGCAGCGCTACTCAAGGAAACCGCCGGTGAGGACGTCACCCTGGCGCGACTGAGCGACGATGCCTTCTGTATGATGGGCCTGCCCTGCGACGAGAAGGCCATGGCCGATCGGGCGGAAAGGGTCCGCAAGGCCATTGAGGACAACCTGTTCGACATCAACGGGAAAACCGTTCCGATGACAGTCAGTATCGGGGTAGCGGCGATAACCGAAAACTCACCCAAGGCCGAAGAACTGCTCGGCCGGGCTCACACCGCCTCGTCCGATGTCAAAAAGCAGGACGGCCATGCCCAGGGCAATGGCGTGCTGGTCTACAACCCGGCAGACTATGAAGCGCTCGACTCCAGCAATTCGGTGGAAGCCATCCAGAAGGCCCTGGAAGAAAACAGTTTCCGCCTGCTGTTCCAGCCGATCATCAACCTCCGCGGTGAAGGCGAAGAGCATTACGAAGCCTTCGTGCGGATGCTGGACAAGGACAACGAGGAAGTTTCCCCCTATGACTTCCTGCCCCCGGCCGGTCCGAGCGAGACCGCCATCAAGATCGACCGCTGGGTGATCCTCCAGACCATCAAGCAGCTGGCCAGTCACCGGGTCCGGGGCCACGATACCCGGCTGTTCCTGAACATTACCGCGGAGACCCTTCAGGACAAGACCTTCACACCCTGGCTGAGTGTGGCCCTCAAGGCGGCGAGGTTGCCGGGTGACGCACTGATTTTCCAGGTCCGTGAAGGGGATGCCAACAACTTCATGAAGCAGGCGAAGGAGTTTTCGCGTGCGGTGCATGAACTGCACTGCAAAGTGTCCATTTCCCAGTTCGGCTGTGCCCTGAATCCGTTCAATACCTTCAAGCATGTAGACGCGGACTACGTGAAGCTCGACGGTTCCTTCACGGAGGAAATCCAGAAGAGCGACGATGCCAAGGAGCAATTGAAGGAAATGGTGAAGACGCTGCAGAATTCCGGCAAGCTCTCCATCATTCCGCTGGTGGAGAACGCCAGCATCCTGGCCACACTCTGGCAGGCAGGCGTCAATTACATACAGGGCTACTACCTGCAGGCCCCTGCCCCGGAAATGAACTACGACTTCGGCGAGGGCTGAAAACCGACAAGGGCGCCATCCGGCGCCCTTGTTCTTTGCATGCCACCTGCCTTCAGAATTCAGACTCCTGAAGGGTCTGACTGGTTTCCCGCTCCCGGAAGCCGATCAGGTAGAGGATGGCATCCAGACCCAGGGTCGAGATCGAGTGGCGGGCAGACTCCTTCACCAGCGGCTTGGCCCGGAAGGCGACCCCCAGGCCCGCCTGACTCAGCATCGGCAGGTCGTTGGCACCATCCCCGACGGCAATCACCTGCTCCCGGGAGATGTGCTCTTTCTCGGCGATTTCCAGCAACAACTCCGCCTTGCGTTTGCCATCCACGATCTGCCCGGCGACCCGGCCGGTCACCTTGCCATCCTGTATCTCAAGCTCGTTGGCGTAGATATAGTCGATGCCCAGCTTGCGCTGGAGATGTCGTGCAAAATAGGTGAAACCGCCGGACAGGATAGCCGTGCGGTAACCCAGGGCCTTGAGACTGCGAATCAGATGCTCGGCACCTTCGGTCATGCGTAGCCGGGCAGCGATGCCCTCAAGTACCGACTCATCCAGCCCTTTGAGCAGCGCCAGACGCTCTGCAAAGCTCTGGCTGAAATCCAGCTCCCCCTGCATGGCCCGTTCGGTGATTTCCGCCACCTGGGGCCCAACACCGGCCTCCAGCGCCAGTTCGTCGATCACCTCGGCCTCGATCAGGGTGGAATCCATGTCAAAGACCACCAGACGACGGTTACGCCGGAAGATGGAGTCCTCCTGGAAGGCAATATCCACATTCAGCTCGCCGGCGATCTGCAGGAAATCCGCACGCAATTGCTCCAGATCCGATGGTGTGCCGCGTACCGAGAACTCCACGCAGGCTATACGGTTTTCCGAAGGGTTCAGCGACGGCCGGCCGGACAGCCGGCTGATGTTGTCGATGTTCAGTCCGTGCCGCGCGGTGATCGCCGACACCCGGGCGATCTGTTCCGCCTTGATGTCCCGTGACAGCAGGGTGACGATGTAGCAGGCCCGGTTCCGGCCAGCAGCCCAGGCCTGGTACTCCTTCTCGGTGATCGGCGCGAAGTGGACCTGCAGGTCCAGGGCATGCAGCCGGAACAGCAGGTCCCGGATGACCGGCGAGGATTTGGACTCGTCCGGAATCTCGATCAGGATGCCCCAGGTCAGGTGATCGTGGATCACCGCCTGCCCGATATCCAGGATCCGCACGTTGTAGCGGCCCATGATGCCGGTAATCTCGGACGTCAGCCCCGGTTTGTCACGCCCGGAGACGTTAATCAGTACCAGTTCACTCACTATCGGAGCTCTCCTCTTGTCCGGCCCTTGCGGCCGAAGGAATCACATCAATGCCATCGACCCGCTGCAGGCCCCGGGGCAGTTTGTGGCCACGGCGGCCACGCTCACCCAGGTAATGCTCCAGGTCATTGAACTGCAGCCCCATCTTGCGCTTGCCGGCGCGGATCTCGAGCTGGTCATCCTCGGCGAACACCGCTACCGCCACCACAAACTCCTCCCGGTTCTGTACCCGGGCCGAAGGAATGCTGATGATCTTGTTGCCCTTGCCCTTGGCCAGTTCCGGTAACTCGCTCAACGGGAAGACCAGCATCCGTCCCTCGTTGGAAATGGCGGCGAGGTAGAGAGTCCTGCCGGCCTTGGGCACCATAACCGGCGCCATGATTTTCGCCCCATTGGGCACCGACACCACAGCCTTGCCATTGCGGTTCTTGCTGATCATGTCCTGGAGCGAGGTAACAAAGCCATAGCCGCCATCGGTCACCAGCAATGCCTTGCTGGCCGGCTCACCCATCAGCAGCCCGGCGAACGACGCTCCGGAAGGCGGATTGATCCTGCCCGTCAACGGTTCGCCCTGTCCCCTGGCCGAGGGCAGCGAGTGCGCCATCAGGGCATAGGCCCGACCGGTGGAGTCCAGGAAAATTGCCTGCTGGTTGTTGCGGCCACGGGCGGCCAGGGCAAAGCGATCACCGGCCTTGTAGCTCAGGCCTTCGGGCTCGATGTCATGGCCCTTGGCCGCGCGTACCCAGCCCTTCTCGGAGAGCACGACAGTCACCGGATCGTTGGAGACCAGGTCCACTTCGCTGAAGGCCCGGGCCTCCTCGCGCTCCACAATCGGCGAGCGCCGGTCATCCCCGAAGGTCTCGGCGTCCTGTTGCAGTTCGGTCTTGATCAGTTCGCGCAGCCGATCCTCGGAGCCCAGGATCGCCTGCAGCTCATCCCGCTCGGCGGACAGCTCATCCTGCTCGCCCCGGATCTTCATTTCTTCCAGCTTGGCCAAATGACGAAGTTTCAGCTCGAGAATGGCTTCAGCCTGCTCCGGTGAAAGCCCGAACCGGGCCATCAGCTCGTCCTTGGGCTTGTCCTCGTAGCGGATGATCTCGATCACTTCATCGATATTCAGGTAGGCGACCAGCAAACCCTCGAGGATGTGCAGACGGGCCAACACCTTGTCCAGACGGTGCTGGAGACGACGGGTCACCGTGGTGCGACGGAACGCCAGCCACTCGGTCAGAATCTCGTGCAGCCCCTTCACACCCGGGCGGCCATCGTTACCGATGACGTTGACATTGACCCGATAGGTCTTCTCCAGATCGGTACTGGCAAACAGGTGCGCCATCAGCCCGTCCAGATCGACCCGGTTGGAGCGCGGTACGATGACCAGGCGTGTCGGGTTTTCGTGATCGGATTCATCCCGCAGATCCGCCACCATCGGCAATTTCTTGGTCTGCATCTGCTGGGCTATCTGCTCCAGCACCCGGTTGCCGGACACCTGGTGCGGCAGATCCGTGACCACCACTTCGCCGCTCTCCCGGATCCAGCGGGCACGCATACGCAGCGAGCCCCGACCGGTTTCGTACATCTGGCGGATATCCTTACGTGGCGTGATGATCTCCGCCCGCGTCGGGAAGTCCGGGCCCTTGATGTGCTCGCACAGCTCGTCGACCGTGGCCTCCGGCTTGTCCAGCAGGCGGATACAGGCAGCGGCCACTTCCCGGACATTGTGGGGCGGGATGTCGGTGGCCATGCCCACCGCAATCCCGGTGGTGCCATTGAGCAGCACATGCGGCAAACGGGCCGGCAGAACCGAGGGCTCCTCCATGGTGCCGTCGAAATTGGGCACCCAGTCCACCGTGCCCTGCCCCAGCTCGCTCAGCAACACCTCTGCGAAGGGCGCCAGGCGCGACTCGGTATAACGCATGGCTGCAAAGGACTTGGGATCGTCCGGAGAGCCCCAGTTGCCCTGCCCGTCCACCAGCGGATAACGATAGGAGAAGGGTTGGGCCATCAGCACCATGGCCTCGTAGCAGGCGCTGTCACCGTGGGGATGGAACTTGCCCAGGACATCACCGACGGTACGGGCGGATTTCTTGTACTTGGAGGTGGACTTGAGCCCGAGCTCCGACATGGCGTAGACAATCCGCCGCTGGACCGGCTTCAGTCCATCCCCGACGTTGGGCAACGCCCGGTCGAGAATGACGTACATGGAGTAATCGAGATAGGCCTTCTCCGTGTAATCCCTGAGCGAGACGCGCTCGAAGCCTTCATCGGTGGTCTGAAATTCTGGCATGGATGCCCCTTTTGCCTGAATTGCCTGTTGTTTGGAATGGCTGTGATGCTACCCTCCGCGGCCGTGAATTACACGGGGCAGAGGCAGAAGGCACATTATATGGACGCAAGGGCGGATACACCAATCCGGTGGTGACCCGTGGAGGGTACCGAATCGCCAATAGCGGAATTCCCGCATGGAGAGACTGTAAGGGTCACCGTATTCTCACCAACAGTTAATAGAAGACCGTTTCACCTCCCGAACAAGCGGAACACTATGAAACCCAACCTCAAGGCCTGCGGGCAAGCCATGGTGACAGCCATGGTCAATGCAGTACTGGCAGTAGCGCTGATGCTCCTGGTGGAGTTCGCAATCAGTGGGAGTTTCGCGGTACCGGAGCCCTACCTGTGGGCGGGTCTGCTCATCTGGCTGGTAATTTTTGCCGGTCAATTCTGGCGTCAACGCCATCTGTGCAGGAACTGCCCGTCTTCCCGGGAGTCCTCAGGTTCCGTCCGGTCCAACTGACCACCGGTTTTATTTCTTGAGTCGGCACTCGGTGCAAGGCGGGACGGTTCCGGGCTGAGCCCGGAACCGGATCTGGCAGGGTCAGCCAGGATTACTGTCGAATCCCCTCGACAGAAATAATGATCTCGACGGTCTCGGAAGCCGGGCCGAGATCCATCGGAATACCAAAGTCCTTCAACCGAAGCTCGGTCTCTGCCTCAAAGCCCATGCGATAACCTCCCCACGGATCCTCACCGTGGCCGATCAACTCGGCATCCAGGGTCACTTCCCTGGTAACACCGCGCAGAGTGAGGTCACCAATAATATCGGCCTCGCCATCCTCATCAACCACTACACGCTTGCTGGTAAAGGACGCTTCCGGATGCTCGTCCACATACAGGAAGTCTTCGCTGCGAAGGTGCTTGTCGCGCTCTGCGTGGTTGGAATCAACACTGGACGTATCGATCGTGACGTTGACCGAACTGTTCTCGGGGTTCTCGGCATCGTAGACGAACTGACCGTCAAAATCGTTGAAACGGCCATACAACCAGCTGTAACCCAAATGGGAAATCTTGAAGGTAATGAACTGGTGGGTACCCTTGTTATCGAATGCGTAGGTGCCACCGTGCTCATCAGCCTGAACGGCACCACCGACCAGGGCCATGGATACTGCGGATGCAAGCAATACTTTCTTCATGAATGGTTTCTCCCTTTTGATAAACCAGCCCGGTCATCGGGCGTCACTTGAGTCCTTGCTTCGCCGCTCATTTCCCAAGCATACGAAGCAGAGTCCGGTCACGATCAACAAAGTGATGTTTCAGCGCGGCAAGGGCATGCACCCCGGCGAGCACCACAATCGCCCAGGTTGACCAGTAATGAATGGTGCCGGCGGTGTCCTCCATACCCTTCACCTGCCCGGTGACGGAGGGCACCTCGAACCATCCGAAGAGACTGATCGAGGAGCCATCCGCCGTGGATATCAGGTAACCGCTGACCATGGCAACAAAGAGCAGCAGGTACAACAAACCGTGTGCGGCATGGGCGCCGACGACTTCGATCCGTTGGTGATTGGACAGCGGCGATGGCGAAGGGTTTACCAGGCGCCACATAATGCGCAGCACCATGACGGCAAATAGCAACAGCCCCACACTCCGGTGAATATCAGGCCCGCGGCGATACCAGTCATCGTAATAGGACAGATCCACCATCCAGAACCCCAGAGCGAACAGACCAACAACGGCGGCTGCCACCAGCCAGTGGATGATGATTGCGACCAGACCATATCGATCGCGGCTGTTTCGGAATTGCATTACCTGGAGACCACTCCCTGTCCGCTGAATTAATGTGCTGAGTCTAAAAAGACCGGATGGTGAATAAAATCGAAATGTTTTGCTGCCGATCATCAGAAATTCTGATCATCGCCCTCACTCTATCCCTTTAGTCGTATACGGGTTCTACGGATTGTTCAAAATCATGGCAAAGATAAACTTCTCACATACCTTTTCAATCAGCCGGGATGAATCCAGGAGAAACGTCATGGAACTCGAATTCGACGAAAGCGTTGTTGTTCCGAGCAACAACTGAGTAAAAGCGGTCTTCGGGCCGCTTTTTTCATTTTCTCATCCCGCCATTCGGCTCAGAACACCGACGGAATCCCGTTTCTTCACGGAAGTTGTGGTAATGCCTGCAGTTTTTTGGCAACCTCCGCCAAAGAATACAGTCTCGTGCCGTAACGACCCGAAGAAACCATGCCCCAACCATTGCCTCAAAAGTTGAGATCCCCCGAGCTCGATCAGCTCTCCTCCATGCTCAACCAGAACGGCAATGCCTGGACCGCGGAGTTTCAGGGCCTGACCCTGAAAACCGCCCTGCAGCCTATCTACAGTATCTCCCACAAGCGAATCGTCGGTTATGAGGCCCTGATTCGTGCGTTTGACACCACAGAGACCCAGATACTACCGGTTGACCTGTTCAAGCTGCCATCCTCGGATTTCGAGAACCTCCTGCTGGACCGACTCTGTCGCTACCTGCACATTCGCAACTACGGCAGCATCAAGGATGAACTGAACTGGCTGTTCCTGAATGTCTCCCCGAAGGTGGCCACGGCCGGCAATCCGTCCGACGCTTTCTTTGACCAGCTGCTGAAAAAAACCGGCTTGCCACCGCATCGGATCGTGATGGAAATCGTCGAACAACCAACAGATGATGCCGATCGGCTCCGTGAGACAGTGGCCTACTACCGGGAGCTCGGTTGCCTGACGGCTATTGATGACTTCGGGGCTGGGCACTCCAATTTTGAACGGATCTGGAACCTTTCACCGGACATCGTCAAACTGGACCGGACTCTGCTGACAAGGGCCACCGAGGATCCAAAAGCCAGACAGATACTCAACGGCATCGTCTCCCTGCTCCACCAGTCCGCATGCCTGGTATTACTCGAAGGCGTGGAAACCCGGAGTCAGGCGATGATCGCAATTGATGCCGGTGTGGATTTCGTCCAGGGCTTCTATTTCCGCAGGCCGACCACCGAGCTGGGCAGAATGGACACTTCACCCGCGGATTTTGGCCAATTACTGGATGACTACAAGCGGCGGAACAAGGTAACGTTTGATCCGAAGCAACAGGTGGTGAAATTTTTCGAGCACTTCTTCCTGAGGGCCGTTGACCGGATGTGGGGCGGTGCCTCGATGGCGGAGGCCTGCGTGGATCTGCTCAACCAGCCGACAGTCTCCCGTTGCTATCTGGTGGATGCCAGCGGCATCCAGATCGATGAAACCCTGGTATCCCATGCCGGCTCCCGTAGTCTCGACCCAAGGTTCCGACCGCTGGAAGACAGCAGCAATGCGGACTGGTACCGCCAGCAGTACCTACGCCAGGCCCTGGCGCAACCAGAGACACTCCAGGTAACCGCACCTTACCTTTGTGTCACCGGCGCCTATATGTGCGTGACCTTGTCCCTGGCTTTCTACCAGAACAGCCAGCTACGGGTGCTATGCTGCGACATCCTTTCCAGCCCGCTCAGTCACGGGGTCAGTACAGACTGATTCCATAGACCACCGCAATCACCGCCACCGTCACCAGACCGATAAACAGATTCATCGGCAGCCCGACCCTGACAAAATCAGCAAACCGGTAGCCACCAGGCCCAAACACCATCATGTTCGTCTGGTACCCGAGGGGAGTGGCGAAACTGGCGGATGCCGCCATCATGACCGCAATTACAAACGGTTCGGCGGGCGCGCCCATGGCGGTCGTCATCGACAGCACCACCGGTATCACCAGCACGGCCGCGGCGTTGTTGGTCACCATCTCGGTCAGCGTGGAGACCGCGAAGTACACCAGCAGGATCGCCAGCAGGATGTGACCATGGCTGAGCCCTAGAATGCCCTCTGCCAGGTAGCTGGCAGCCCCGGTTTCCTGCAGGGCCGACCCCAGGGCGAACGAAGCGGCAATGGTAAGAACGACCGGGACGTCCACCGACTTCTGAGCCTGGCCGACGGAACAGCAACCGGTCAGGATCATCAGCGCCGCCGCCACAAGAGCGGCGTTCAGCATACTCATGATCCCGCAGGCCGCCAGGCCCACCAGCACCAGCAGGATGGTCCAGGACACCCAGGCCCGATCGTGGCGGGGCGTTTCGGTGTCCAGATCGTTGATCAGCAGGAAGTCCTTGTTGTAGCGCTGCCGGCTGACAAAGGCAGGCCGGGCTTCCAGCAACAGGACATCGCCGGGTTTCAGGCGGATATTGCCCAGATTACCGGAGACCCGTTCGCCACCCCGCGCCACTGCCAGCACCACCGCACCATAGCGGTCCCGGAAACGGGCATCCCGGATGGTCAGGCCCAGTACGTCGGACTGGGGCGACAGAACAGCCTCCACCAATCGCCGCTCGGCCCGGTCCTTGCTGAGGGAAGGCTCATCCTCGTGCACAGAGGGCACAATACCGTTGATCCGCAGCAGGTCGGAGATGGCCTGGGTGTCGCCGGCAAAGACCAGTCGGTCGCCGCCGCGAAGGTGCTCCTCGGAGGGCACGGCGGTAACCACGCTACCGTCCCGCTCGATTTCCACCAGGTACAGCCGCTCAAGCTCCCGGAGTCCGGCCTCGCCCACGGTCTTGCCCACCAGCGGACCATGGGCTGACACCGCCACTTCCAGAGTAAATTCCCGCATGGAACCGAATTTCTGTTGATCCTTCCGGTCAGGCAAGATCCAGGGCATGACCAGCAGCATAACTACCAGTCCAATCACCGCCACCGGCAGGCCAACCATGGTGATGGAGAAAATGGAGAAGCCCTCGCCGCCCGTCAGTTGCTGATACTGGCCATTCACCACCAGGTTCGTGCTGGTGCCAATCAGGGTCAGGGTGCCGCCGAGAATGGCGGAATAGCTCAGGGGAATCATCAGCTTGGATGGAGAGATGCCGATCTTCCGGGACCAGGCGTGTACCGCCGGAATCATGGTGGCCACCACCGGGGTATTGTTCAGGAAACCGCTCAGCAGGGACACCGGCAGTGCGATGCGGGCCTGGGCACTGCGAACCGTTTTGGGGGAGCGAAGCAGGTACCGAACCAGCAGATCGACGCCGCCGGAGTGATGTATGCCGGAGGCGACCACAAACAGAGCCACCACGGTAATCAGGCCCGTGTTACTGAAACCGGCCAGAGCCTGTTCCGGGGAAATCAGGCCACTGACACTCAGCACCACCAGCACCCCCATCATGACCATGTGGGGTGCAAAGCGTCCTGAACTCATCAGTAGTAATGCCGCGCCGGAGAGAGCCAACGCGAACCAGCCCTGCCAGTCCATATCCGGTGTTTCCCGTTATGAAAACTGGCAGCATAGCGGCTATGAGGAATACTTAAAAAGAATAAAGCGCGATTTTTAAATCACTTTAAAGCATATCAAACCGCGACGTCGGCCATATTACCGTAGGTTTCCAGCCATGCACGGCGGTCCGAGGCGCGCTTCTTGCCGAGCAACATGTCCATGCGCTCATCGGTCTGATCACCCTCTTCAAGGGTCAGCATGACCAGGCGGCGAGTGTCGGGCGCCATGGTGGTTTCACGCAACTGAAGGGGGTTCATCTCGCCAAGGCCCTTGAAGCGGGTAACCTGGGTCTTGCCCTTGCGCTTCTCTGCCGCCAGGCGATCGATGATGCCCTGCTTCTCGTGCTCATCCAGGGCATAGAAAGTTTCCTTGCCCAGGTCGACGCGGTACAGCGGCGGCATCGCGACAAAAACATGCCCTGCAGCCACCAGGGGCCGGAAATGCTTCACGAAGAGCGCACACAACAGGGTGGCAATATGCAGGCCATCGGAGTCCGCATCCGCCAGGATGCAGACCTTGTTGTAGCGCAGACCGGCGAGGTCGTCGGAACCCGGGTCAACACCGATAGCGACCGCGATATCGTGCACTTCCTGGGATGCCAGGATCTCCCCGGAATCCACTTCCCAGGTATTGAGAATCTTGCCCCGCAGGGGCATCACGGCCTGAAACTCCCGGTCCCGGGCCTGCTTGGCGGAGCCGCCGGCAGAGTCCCCCTCCACCAGGAACAGCTCGGAACGGGCAGTGTCGCCACCGGAGCAATCGGCCAGTTTTCCGGGCAGTGCCGGCCCCGAGGTTACTTTCTTCCGGGCCACCTTCTTGCTCGCCCTCAGGCGGCGCTGGGCATTGTTAATAAACAACTCCGCCAGGGCCTCGGCCACATCGGTATGCTGGTTCAGCCACAGGCTGAAGGCGTCCTTCACTACGCCGGAGATAAACGCGGCCGCTTCCCGGGAGGACAAACGCTCCTTGGTCTGTCCGGAGAACTGGGGCTCCTGCATCTTGAACGAAAGCACGTAGGCGACCCGCTCCCAGATATCTTCCGGTGACAACTTCACCCCGCGCGGTAGCAGGTTACGGAACTCGCAGAACTCCCGCATGGCCTCCAGCAGACCGGTCCGCAGGCCATTGACGTGAGTGCCGCCCTGGGCGGTCGGGATCAGGTTGACATAACTTTCCATGACCGCTTCGCCGCCTTCTGGCAACCACTGGATTGCCCAGTCCACGGCCTCCTTGTTGCCGGAGAAACTGCCGGTGAACGGCTCCAGCGGTACGGCTTCAATGTCCGCCAGCGCGGTACGGAGGTAATCCCGCAGGCCGTCCTCGTAGAACCATTCGTCCTTCTCGCCGGTTTTCTCCTGCAGGAAGGTAACGTTAAGGCCCGGACACAACACGGCCTTGGCGCGAAGATTGTGACGCAGCCGGCTGATGGAAAAATTGGGGCTGTCAAAGTACTTCGGGTCAGGTTTGAAGCGCAGCCGGGTGCCGGTGTTGCGCTTGCCGACGGTGTCGATCACTTCCAGCTCGGTGGCTTTCTCGCCATCGGCAAAGGTCATCCGGTGCAGCTGGCCATCGCGCTTGATGGTCACTTCCAGCTCGGTGGACAAGGCATTGACCACCGAGACACCCACCCCGTGAAGACCGCCGGAGAAATTGTAGTTACCCTGGGAGAACTTGCCGCCGGCGTGCAGCCGGGTCAGGATCAGCTCGACGCCCGAAAGCCCTTCTTCTTTATGGATGTCTACCGGCATGCCGCGACCGTCGTCCTCGACGCTGAGGGAGCCGTCGCTGTGCAGGATCACATCGATGCGGCGGGCGTGGCCGGCCAGCGCCTCGTCGACACTGTTATCGATCACTTCCTGGGCCAGGTGATTCGGGCGCGAGGTGTCCGTGTACATACCCGGGCGTTTGCGCACCGGATCCAGACCGCTCAGGACTTCAATAGCGTCGGCGTTGTACTGTTGCTGGCTCATAGTCGGGAAGTGACTCCGCAATTGGTCATAAAAGCTGAGCCATAGCTTAGGGATTCAACGGCAAAGATCAACGGTTGTTTTGCCCGGACGTGATGCGGATGTCACTCCAGCCACTGGCGGTGACGGCTATGGCGGCACAGGGTGTGGTCAGGGCCTGGGTAACCAACATACCCGGCTCGGGCTCCCGGACACGGACGAACAGCTCCAGAGTGTCGTCCGTGATGGCCGACGACACCAGGGTGACACTGTAGCCGCCGGTGGGTTTCTGGCCCAATGCGGCAAGCACCACATGTTCCCGGTCAAAATCCACCGCCCTGAGCGGCGCCAGGGGCAAGGTCCGGCCCTGCAGCCCTTCCAGGCGCCCAACATCGCTCACGCTCTTCAAAAGCACATGCCCTGGCGCCGTCAGACCACAGTTGGCTGACTGGCTGATCTGCCTGGCCAGGGGCGCACCTTCGTCGGTCTCAACCTGGGGCTGACTGGTCGCGCAGCCGGCAACCATCAGGCTGGCACCGGCGAGAGTGAGAGAAAGACAACGGGACAACAACGTCATGATCAACGAATACTCTTGGTGTTTTCTTGACCCGGCTCTGTCGAGAGCAAACGGTAGCCCTCGAATCCCGGACGCGGCAGCACATCGGGAGACTGGGCGGAAATCGTCGGCCTGGAGTAGCTGGTGGTCATCCGGATACCCTGGATGGCCTCGCCCGCGGTGATGGTGATTTCCTCCCGCAGGCCGGCAACCGGGTATTCGGCACAGGCTTCGCCAGCATGACAGATGAGGCCGTCATTATCGAGGTCGGATCCGGCCACAAGGAAGTAGTCTCCGGGTGGCACCTCGGACAGGAATCTGGGTTCCACGCCATCATCCGGCCGGAAGCTGAACTGATACTGGCCATTGACCACCTCCACAGTGGCCTGGGACACAGTGGTAAAAATATCGCCTTCCGGCACCGGGTCGACCAGTAGGACAAAGTGGCGGCCGGCATTGCGGAGAGCCTGGTCAGCCGGTTGCTGGCCGATCACCGGGATTTCGAGTGTGCGGGGCTCATTCCCGGTATAACTGATTTGCAGGGCAGTCCGTTCAGACACGCCTGTTTCCAGTTCTTCAGGGATCAGGCCAAGATCGAGGGTAAAGCGAGTCCCCGAGCCGGTGGGTTCGACTGGCCCCACACTCAGCCAAGGCGCCGACGATTCCAATTGGACCGAGTCAATGCTGACTGGCGTGGGCGACTCCCCGTACACCTCAAGTACTACTGTTATGGAAAGAGCCCCTTCTGTAGAGAGGGAGGCAATCACGGGTGAGGCCGTTAGCAGATCTGTCACCGGTGTATCCGAGGCCGCTAGCACCGACTTCCCTGCATCCATCAAACCCCAACCAAGTTCGTCGTTTCTGCAGGGATTATCACAACTGGAAACCGTGAGTTTCCCAGCCTGCAACATTGCATTCACCGCAGCGTAGTCAAGCGCCCCATTCTCGCTTTTCATCAACGCCAGCACCCCCGAGGCGTGTGGCGCGGCCATGGACGTGCCCTGCAACAACCCATAAGTCGCTGAGGGGGCGGAATCTCCGTCCAGAACCGAGGCGCTGGTGCTACTGACCAGGTCGCCCCTGCCATCGGCATTGCCGTCCCGGCTGGCGTCACCACCCGGTGCGGCCAGATCAACCCAGTCACCGAAGTTGGAATAGGAGGAAAGGACACCGGCACCATCAACTGCACTGACCGCAAACACATTTGCAAAGGCAGCCGGGTAGGACGGGGTGCTCGATGCGGCATTACCCGCAGCCGCCACATAAATAGCGCCACGTCCCGTGCCCAGGTTGATGGCATCCTGAAGGCTCTGAATATAGGGCAGCCCCCCCAGGCTCAGATTGATCACTTGTGCCCTAATCTTGCCGGTGCCGTCATCATTTACCCAGTTCAGTGCTGCCAGCAGATCCGCAGACGAGCCTGTCCCGCCCTCGCCCAGCACCCGGACCGGCACCAGGGTGGAATTGAAGGCGACGCCTGCGCCGCCGGTGTCGTTCACTGCAGCGGAGACTGTCCCAGCCACGTGCGTACCGTGGTAGACACTGCTGCCTACACTATTACCCGGATCGGAAGGGTTGCTGTCCGGACCCGGGTCGCCGTCATTGTCGTATTCGTCCGAGACGAAGTCATAGCCGTCCCCCACATTGGCATTCAGGTCCAGGTGCCAGTTCTCGGGCGGCTGGCCGAAAAGGCCGGTATCCAACACCGCAACCCTAACTCCGGCACCAGCATCAGACGACAACTGCCAGGCGATGGGTGCGTTCAGCAACTCATAGTGCCATTGCTGGCCCAGTGCCGGATCGGCGTATATGGGCTCGTTAATGGGAGTAGGCGACGTAACCTGGGTTTCGGCCAGATAATTGGGCACTGCGCTTTTGACCGAAGCTTGCCTCCGCAAGCGCTCGATCCAGGCCAGCGTCTGACCAGCACCGCTCCCCTGGCCCTGACTCTGAGACTCACTCATTCGTACCTGCCAGAGCCCTTGGCCAAGTCCCCGGGCCTTGGCCATACCGAGTGCCGACATTTTCGCAGATATAGCCCCGGGGAAGCTTTGCTCGTCCTCCAAGGTAACGAGGGCCTCTCCCTCTGCAAACTTGTGGGCCGGCCATTCAAAGGCAGCTTTCGAGGCCGACAGACTGACGGCTGAGGTGGTCAAAATGTAGAGCACGGGTCTGGACGATCCGGCCAACACCTGAACTCGATAGATTCCCTCGGTCTCATCGCCGGGCAGGGTTACGCTTATCCGGGAAACCGTATCACTCGTGGCATCACTATCAATAGGGGGAGCCCCTATGTCATCAGGGTCACTGAGTTGCATGGAAAGGCTAGACTGACCAGCCCGTGTGGAAAATGCCTGCAAGGACACCGTCTGGCCCGGAACCATGGGAATCGAAAAAATGTCTTCGGTATCTGCAAAATATTCCGTGGACGGCAAACCTGAATCACCCGGATAAAAGCCGGAGGACCCGCTCACATAGCCTGCCAGGATAAACTCTTGAGGCAACGACTGGGGATCGGTTTCGGGCGTACTGCTGAGCATGAGCGAATCGGCAGTATCAACATCCACCCGGGTACCGGCCTCGATATCGATAACGCCCGATAGAGCCACGTCCACCGGCGCACTCTCCCCGCCTCCGGAGCCGCCACCACAACCGGCCATAACCACTGCCAGGCCCACTACCAAGCTTTTCCGCAACATCCCGGGTCCCTTTTCTTCTTCCTGTCTGCTTTTCCCAACTGTCAATTCAAGCATACACCATCCCCCGAGTTTGTTACCGCGCCTGAGTCCGAGTACGGGGATACGCGCCCCACGGATGAAAAAAACCGCCAGCGGCCGGGCCGGTGGCGGTTACTTCAGTTTGCCGAAGCAAGGTTACAACGCGTAGAACAACATCGGAGCAAAGGCAACGAGCAGAAGCGTCGGGCCCATCACTGCCAGGGGCAGCAGGAGACGCTCATACCGGTGCCAGAAAGAACCGGTGCGCTCGGCAGCGAGCACTTCCGTTTCTCCCACCACCTGCCGGGTCAGCAGGTGGTTCAACGCCACCGGCGGGCTGAGGTACCCCAGCTCGAAGGCAACGAGACACACGATCCAGAAATGCAGCGGATCGATACCCAGCTGGATCGC
>JABURI010000210.1 GCA_014762755.1 Marinobacter sp. | reverse complement strand
TTTAACAGCTAATTATACGAACGCGTTCGTATATCCCCCGTTCGTAAAACTCCATAAAAAAGCTCTCAAAGAATTCTAAAGAAAAACATCAAAACCAATCACTTGAGAGCAATCCACCACGGCTACCGCCGGAGTTATACGCCCATCCTCGAGCCACCCCTGCTCACCGTTTCGGGCGTATAACTCCGCCCAGCGTTTTCCTTCTTTCCAACCCTATCAGAGAGTTACACGGATTTCTCATGCAACTTTCGGAGTTTTGCGAACGCGTTCGTATAACTCCGGTTCTCACTGGTCTGCGCGGTGCAGGGCGCGGCCAAGGTTGTGGAAATAATCCTGGAAGACTCGGTTGATGCGGTCACGGTGCTCACCCTGTGGATAAAGCCCGAGCTTTGCCTCTTCCGATTCCCGGGTACCCCGGACCAGAAAGGCGTTCTTGCAGTCGGCATCCTGCAGGAAGGCTTCGAAGGCACGGGCGCAGAGTTCTTCGGGTTGGCTGTAGTAGTGCACGCCGGCGGCCTTGTCGGCTTTGGCGGATTGGCGGAACAGGTCGCTGGGTTCGGTGCCGGCCTCGTTGAGCAGAATGGTCCGGTAGCATGCCTGCAGGCGGTCATTCAGCGGGTGGGCAATGGCGTCTTCGCGGGTGAGCCAGAGCTTTGAGGCAAACTCGCCTTTGCCAGTGCCTGTGAATAACTTGTCGGCGATGTAGTGGTCGAAGGCGTGGAACCACTCGTGGGCAATGCTGCCGGGGCCCGCGTTTTTGGCCAGGGCGAAGCTGCGGGTGGCGGGGCTGTAGTGGGCGGAGACGCCGGGGCGGCCGCCGATGCCGTATTGCAGGGCCAGGGTGCCGCGCAGGGAGATGAGGGTTTCGGTGCCGCCGAGGATGGTCATCAGGTCGCACAGGGCATCGTAGAAGAGCCCGGCGCTGCGCTGCTTTTCCGGCTCCGTCACCCAGCGGCCGATCTCCACGGTGCGGAACTGGAAACGGCGGCGGACGTCCAGGAAGGTGACGGCAGTATCGCCCCGGTGATCGGGGCCTCGGCGGTAGAAGGTTCTTGGCATGGGCCAATCATAGGGAGACAATCGCCGTGAATCTACAGAACAAGGAATCCACGATGACCCAACTGCCCCAGCTGACCGATGCCCTGCTCACCCTGGAAAACCGCGTCGCGGTGCTGACCCTGAATCGGCACGACCTGCGCAACGCCCTCACCGGCTCCAACCTCATCGATGACATCGTCACCACCGCGGAATGGGTCAACCACTGCGAAGACGTGTCGGTGCTCGTGATCACCGGCGCCGGTTCGGCGTTCAGTGCCGGCGGCAATATCCGGGACATGGCCAACCGCAGCGGCGATTTTGCCGGGGATCCGGCCGAATGTGCCGAGCGCTATCGCAAGGGTATCCAGCGTATTCCACTGGCCATGCAGGCGGTGGAGGTACCGGTGATTGCGGCGGTGAACGGGCCGGCCATCGGCGCAGGGTTTGATCTGGCGAACATGGCGGATATCCGCATTGCGGCGGACTCGGCCAAATTTGGCGAGACGTTCCTGAACCTGGGCATCATTCCCGGTGACGGCGGGGCCTGGTTCATGGAGCGGCTGATCGGTTACCAGCGGGCGTTCGAGCTGACCCTGACCGGCCGTATTGTGGATGCCGCCGAAGCGAAGGATCTGGGGATCGTCATGGATGTGGTGCCGGGCGATGAGCTGATGCCGGCCACCCTGAAGATGGCAAACAAGATGGCCAGCCAGCCGCCCAAGGCCACCCGGCTGACCAAGCGCCTGATGAAGATGGCCCAGCGCACGGAGCTGAAGGACTTCCTGGATATCTGCGCCTGCTTCCAGGGCATGAGCCACAACGAGCCGGAGCACCTGGACGCAGTGAACCGGATGCTGGAGGCCATGGCCAAACGCTGATTTGACACATTTTGCTACAGGAAATGACGACCAGGCATCTTTCCCCAAAGGTCCAGGGCGGTAAACTGAGCCCTGCGGGAAAATACACAACAATGCCGAATGGCCGACAACGGGGTTAGCTGTACGTGATCCGACACCAGGCGTTGAGAGCCCTGATCATGCTCTGGTTGGCGTGCCTTTGTCTCACGGCCCACGCCGGACCAGAGCCGATCGAGGTGACCCGGGACTCTCCGATCCCTGCCCGGTTCCAGTACTGGGAGGATCCGGCGGGTAACGCCGGCATCGATCACGTGCGGGCACTGGCCGATGAGCGCTGGAAGCAGATTGGCGACGGCAGTACCAGTTTCGGCATTACCAACTCCGCCTACTGGCTCCGGTTCGCCGTCCACAACCCGTCCCCGGAAAACCTCAACCTGATCGCCGAACTCGGCTACTCCCAGCTCGACGATGTGGTCTTTCACGTCTTCTCCGGGAATGACCCGCTCCGCCAGCTCGAAACCGGCGATGCACGCCCGTTCTATCCCCGCGATGTCGACCATCCGAACATGTTGCTGCGGCTATCGCTGGCACCGGATGAGCGCGAGACGGTGTACGTGCGCGTCCAGACAGCCGGCTCCATGATCCTGCCGCTGCACCTCTGGCAAGAGCACACGTTCTTTGAGGCCGCCGCCGATGAACAGAAACTGCACTTCTTCTACTACGGCGCCCTCACCGTCATCATTCTGATGAACCTGGCGGTGTTCCTCACGCTCCGGGAGAAGTTGTACCTGTTCTATGCCCTGGCAATCTTCGGTTACCTGCTGTTCTTTGCCTCCATCAAGGGCTTCAGCTTCCAGCATTTCTATCCACAGGCACCGGG
>JABURI010000130.1 GCA_014762755.1 Marinobacter sp. | reverse complement strand
ACAACAAGACACTGGCACTCGTCCCCGCCATTTTGCTCGCTGCCTGTGGGGGTGAAGAGCAGACGATGAAAGCGGATGTTCCGTCCGGCTCAGTGGTTTACTCCTATCCCGCCGATGGCCAGGCCGGAATCAGCCCGAAATCCGATATTGTGATTCGTTTCTCCCATGCCATCACCGATGAGGAGGCGGACATCCGGAACAAGATCCTGATAGAGGGCAATTCAGGCGACGTCGACTTCACGGTTACCAAAGTGGATGGCGGACGCAGCCTCAAGTTATCACCCGCCAGCAAATTGGCAACGGGCACCGAGTATTCGATCTCCTTCGCTGAAGCTCTCACTGCGGCGAACGCGGACCCTGTCGGCACACCAAACGCCGAGGGTCCCGAGGGCATTCAGTTCAGCACCCGGGCAGGCTTCACCGGCATTGCCAGTGAGGACAACCTGGCAGCGAATTTCACCGTGTCGGAGATGATCCCCTCCCCTGAGGGCGAACTTCAGCCTATGGACTTCTCCAGCTTCCGGCTTGTTCTGACCCAGCCGATCCACCCCGAGTGGAAGAAAATGGGTGGCAGCATCCGCCTCGAGGACAGCAGCGGCAACGACTTACCGGCAAAGATCCTTGTTGACCAGCGCCGGATCACTGTCGATCCCTGCCTGACCGACGAGCCGGCACAATGCGGTACCAAGGCCGATGAACTTATCGCCGGGGCCTCGTACACACTGCGCATTTCCGGGCTCCCGAGTCTGACCAGCCCCGGAACCACACTGGATTTCGACAAGAGCTTCACCGTCCGGGAAACCGGGCCAACGGTCGTGCTGTTCCAGGAGGTGATTGACTCCGGCTTGCTAGCCGGCACCGAACCGAAGACTTCGAAACTCAACGGCCAGATTATCAATGGCGTTACCCTGAACTCTGTACTTCAGGGCACTGCCGGCCCATCCCAGCAGACCGGAGGCCTCTTTGCCGAACTTGCCTATGCCCCGGCCTTTCAGGCGGATGAACCCCTTCCCTTGCGAGTTCCGCGCACCAGTGTGCTGAACAGCAGCAGCCTGGAAGTGAAGATCAACGGTACTGTGCCGATCATCAATCCCGTGACTGGCGAGATCCAGCAGACCGGCAATATCAAGGTCACCATGCTCTCAGACGCCAGCGGTTACCTGCTGCCCAACCCCTATACCGATGACCTCAGCGCACCACGCCATGTGAAGCTGTTCATGGACGTGGCCATGAATACCGAAGAAGCCCAGCCGAACGCGTCCCTGTCCCAGAACCTGCTCGGAGTTGAACTCAGCGGCATTGCCCTGGTTGAGGATGGTGTGCTGACAATTGACGCCATCGGTGTCGTAGAGCCCAACCTGCTTGGCCAGGAGTTTACGGACTCGACCATTGCCTTCCGTATCGAAGCGGCGACTGACACCGACTCGGCACTGGACGCCGAAGGACTGTGGGAGCCTGACAGCACCGGTCCGACTCTGGTCAGCTGGATGCCAGGGCCGGATTCGGCCATTCCGGGTGATCGTGATCATATGCAGCGCCCGGGAGATCCGATTGTGCTGAACTTTGATGAGCCTCTCAGTAACGAATCATTAGCCTCAGGCTTAACTCTCTTCGCCAACAACACATCCGTGCCCATGGATGCACTTTTGGATGGAACAACCATAGCTATTAATCCGGAGGGTGGATTAAAGCACGGCATTTCCTACAGCCTCAGGATTAGCCCCCAGTTGACGGACCTGGCCGGAAACCCTGCAGCCGAGCAAACTCTAACGTTTTCGCTGCCTGCGATTCGGGACGGAAGTGAAGCGCCCTTTACCTCTCCTATTGCGTTGACAACTTATCCCGGCTTTCCCTGCGTCACGGAGAGTATAAATATTTCGAATGGTCAACACGGCACCTGCACCGATTCAGCACCAGACGATACGGTCCGTGATGAGATTCCTGTGATGACGATGCCCCAGGATCGTCCAATTGTCGTCAAATTTTCTCAATCGATGGATCTCAGCACCATAAACAACCAATCTTTCATAGTAGAGAAGATTGCCGACGCGGCATCTCCAGGTACCGTAGGCTCGGAACAAAAGGTCTCCGGACGTATTGAGAAAAGTAAGCAGCAGATCCGATTCTATCCGGACCAGGCATGGGAGGTTGGAGTAACCTATCGATACACCATGAGGTCAGAAGTCAACGGGAACTGTTCTTCCGGTTTGATTATTTGCTCTGAGGCCGGCCTACCCTTACAGACCGATTTGTTAGTCGACCCAGGCGATATCGGCGGGCCAGACATGTCTATTTTCTTCACGGGAGCAAGAGCCGTTGGCACTGTTTTTACACCACTCCGCAATCTACCGATCAGGGATACCAACTCCAATTACGTGATTGATTGCGCCACTCCGGGGGGCACAGACTGCCTTGAACCCTTCGATCACATCGAGGAAAACGGAACCTTCCTGCCCTCGGCTAACTCTAGCAAGTTAACGATCGTGAATGGGGAGAGCTCCCAGGGTCCAGCGAGGGTAGGTTGCTCGCCCGATGGAGCAGACTGCCCAAAAAACAAATTCATTTACCAAACTTACGGCCTTGATACGGAGGTCATTGGACCAGCAGTTAATGAGAATGGAGAGACCATTGGGGTTCGGGTTCTACTCTACCCGACGCTGTTAGCTACCTCTTCGGCTCGTGTCATTGTCAGTGCCAACCTGCTGCTTGGAAGTGACATAACCTCAGATACAGGCACTCAGATTCTGAGAATGACGTACGGTGAACCGACCGAGGAAAACCCCCTTGGGCTGGTCGAGGGTGTCATCATTGAGGGCGCAGACGGAAGTCCCATCTTCCAGACTCAAGCGGATCTTACGCTGGACGCACCGAACTTGAGTGGCGTGACAAGCCACGATGTCTATAGCAAACCGCTGACACTGCAACTCGAGGGTCCGATCACTTTCTTTGATGATGGCCGAATGCAGATCGAACAACGCAACCTGATTGCCGAAGATATTACGGTGAACGCCGTATCATTCGGGTTCGTTCCGGTAGAAATTCCATTACGTATTCCTTCCGGCGGGACCTTCCTCAACTTCATCTCCAACCCCATAAAGGAGATCCCCGCGAAGTATTAGTTAGGCATGTTCTGTCTCCGCCTTGGGCCAGTCTACGGACTGGCCTTTTTTATTCCCTTGTCCCCTCCGGACTTTTCCCCTCCCCCACCAAACCTGATAATCTGGTTGCACAACGAAACCTGCTGCCAAAACAACAATTCCCGGGAGATCTCATGGACAACGGCACTCACTACCGCACCTGCCACCTTTGTGAAGCCATGTGCGGCGTGGCTATCGAGGTAAAGGACGGCCGCATTGCCTCCATCAAAGGCGATGAGAACGATCCCCTGAGCAAGGGGCATATCTGCCCGAAAGCCGTTGCCTTGCAGGATCTCCATGAGGACCCGGAACGATTGAGGCAGCCCATGCGCAAAACGGCGAGCGGCTGGCAGAAGATCGGCTGGGACGAGGCCTTTGATCTGGTCGCCCGGCGCCTGCACCAGACCCGGAAGGAGCACGGGCGCAACAGCATCGGTGTCTACCTGGGCAATCCCAATGTCCATAATCATGGGTCGCTGGTTGCGACAATGCCGTTCCTCCGTGCCATTGGCAGCCAGAACCGGTTTTCCGCCACCTCCAATGACCAGCTGCCCCACATGCTCGCCAGCCTGGAAATGTTCGGGCACCAGATCCTTTTCCCCATTCCGGATATCGATAACACGGACCTGCTCATCTGCATCGGCGCCAACCCCATGGCCTCGAACGGCAGTCTGATGACGGTCCCGGATGTGCGGGGCCGGCTGAAGGCCCTGATGAAGCGGGGCGGAAAACTGGTGGTGATCGATCCCCGGCGTACTGAAACCGCAAAACTGGCGGATGAGTTTCACTTCATCCGGCCAGGCAACGATGCGCTGTTGCTGATGGCCATGGTGAACACCCTGTTCGAGGAGAACCTGGTGGATCCGGGTCCGGCGGAACGCCTGGTCAAGGATCTCGAACTCCTCCAGCTGGCAGCCGTTCCCTACACCCCGGAAGCGGTAAGTGGCCATACAGGTATGGACGCCGGGGCGATCCGCAACTTAGCCCGGCAACTCGCCTCCACCCGTAAGGCCGCCCTTTACTCGAGGATGGGCACCAGCACCCAGGCCTTCGGCGGCCTTGCAACGTGGCTGGCCTATTGCCTGAATATCCTCACCGGAAAGCTGGACACGGTCGGCGGCGTGCTGTTCACCCAGCCCGCTATTGACCTGGTGGCGCTGGGGGCCATGAGTGGTCAGAACGGACATTTCGACAAGCGCCGAAGCCGGGTCCGGGATCTTCCGGAGTTTGCCGGTGAGTACCCCGCGAGCACCATGGCGGATGAAATCCTCACTGCGGGTGACGGCCAGATCCGGGCCTTTGTGACGGTTGCCGGCAACCCGGTGCTCTCCAGCCCCAATGGCCGACGGCTCGAGCAGGCGTTCGAGAGCCTCGATTTCATGATCTCGGTGGACTACTACCTGAATGAAACCACCCGCCATGCCGATATCATCCTGCCGCCCACCGCCGCGCTGGAACGCAGCCATTACGACCTGATCTTCAGCATGTTTGCGGTGCGCAATTACGCCAAATACAGCGAGGCCCTGTTCGAGCCCCGGGACGACGCCAGGCACGACTGGCAGATTCTGCTGGAGCTGGCCCACCGGCTGGAAAAACAACGCAAGGGTGGCCGGTTACCCCTGCGATCGGAACTGGGATGGCGCGCCTTCAAGCAGATTGGCCCGGATCCGATCCTGGACCTGCTATTGCGCTCCGGTCCCTACGGCGCCGATACCGGTCCGGCCCGAAAGTTTCTCCAGCCGGCGGTTGACCTGGTGATGGATATTCTGCCCGAGCGTCATCCGCTGCGGGGCCTGGCGCGGCTGAGCCCGGTCAACCGACAGTGGGGCGCCCTGCCAAAAGGTCTCTCACTCGCGGCACTCAGAGAGAATCCCCATGGTGTGGACCTCGGTCCGCTCCAACCATCTCTGCCAGACCGACTGTTCACCCGGGACGGACTGATCCACCTTGCGCCCCGGCGCTACCTGCAGGACCTGGGTCGCCTTCACAAGCACCTCGTCTCCGAACCGGAGAATCGGTTATGCCTGATCGGACGACGGCACGTGCGCAGCAACAACTCCTGGATGCACAACAGCCGTCGCCTCGTCAAAGGCAAGGATCGGTGCACAGTGATGCTTCACCCGGACGATGCCGCACGCCTCGAGCTTCAAGCCGGGGAATCAGCTGAAATCCAGGGGGCCGGGCAGGCCATCATGCTGCCGGTCGAGATTAGTTCGGACATCATGCCGGGGGTGGTTTCCATTCCCCATGGCTGGGGTCACGACCGGCAGGGCATCGGGCTCTCGGTCGCGAGCGCCCATGCCGGCGCCTCGATCAATGACGTGCTGGAAGACAACCAGATAGACCAGCTGTCCGGAACTTCGGTATTGAATGGCCAGTCAGTAACTGTCAGAGTCTTGCGCTCGGGAAAACAACGTCGTTCCGCCTGATCGAGATAAGGAGACAGCATGCCTGCCTGGCTGCAGTGGACCCTGATAATTGCCGGCCTGATCGCCATAGCCTGCTTGCTCTGGTTTATCCGGAAGCAAACGACGCTGCTCGCCGAGGGCCGCCGGCGCCAGCAGAAAGCCGAAGCGTTCCAGGCGAAACGCCGTGAGGACATGATTGGCAGCATCCGGGTTATCGCCATGGCCGTTGAGGAGGATCAGATCGAGTATTCCGAGGCCTGCCTCCGTATTAAGGGATTACTGGATCACGTGGCGCCACACCTCCTGGAGGAATCGCCTTTCCGTGTTTTCAGGACGGTTCACGAGAAGCTGGAACACATGCCCACCCATCGGGCCCGGCAAGCGACCGACACCCGGTTTGTGGAGAAAATGGACAAGGAACGCTTTGAAGTCGAAGAAAACCATGCCGACGAGATCCGCCGGGCGGCAACCGCGATCCGTCACCACCAGTTCGACTAGTCCGTCGAATCTGCAACTGGTCAGACCTTATTTTTGTAACCGTTTGTAACAAGCAAAGTGGATAACCCGGAAGTTTAGTAAAGCAAATCAATAGCTTCTGAAAACCCATTCAACTGACTTACCACTCATTCCTTCCCGGCCCCGATCTGTTGACTTTTCTTTTTGTCTTCCTGATCTAGATTGAAAACAGGGTGGAGCCAAAATCTGCGGCGGTAACGCCCTACGTTGTTTTCTCCTGATAAGTTAGGACGACTCTGCAAAAGCGGGTGAGCTTGCCGGCCATTGGGCCGGCTTTTTTTGTGATCAAAGGCCGGCAGGTGGAATATCAGCGTTCCCGGTCACGGCAAGAATACCGTCTTTCCCCTCCAACAGTTCCTGGAACTGTTTGATAACACGCCCTGATTGCAGACCCAGTTCGTCGTAGAACGCCTCCGGCACCGGCTCGGCTACCCTGCCGGTCACGCCCAACGATGCTAGGTGCTGTTTGCAGAGCCACAGCAGCCTTGGGTAAACCCGGTGCGGTCCCTGATAGACGGGATCGTTCTGATGCCGGACCGCCAGGATGACCTCCTCAGGCATGCCCCAGCTTTCCATCAGCCGGACCGCGACATCGTTGCGGGTGATGCCAAGCAGGTAATACTCAATCACCGAGGGATCGAAGTGAGGATTCACTTCCTGGGCCCGGGATACCAGCCGATGATGGGGTGGAAAAATCTGAGCCAGCGCAAGTTCGCCGAAGTTGTGCAGCAAACCTGACAGATAGGCGAGGCCAAAAGTCGGGCGCATACCCCTTGGCATCATACTGGCCAGGACGCCGGCGGACTGTGCCTGCCAGAGCGCACGCCGCCAATACTCCGTGTAGCTCTCCGAGCCGTCGGTGGCTTGCTTCAAACCACGCCCCATGGACAGGCCCATGGCCAGGTTCATTACCAGGTCGAAGCCCAGCACCCTGGAAACCGCGTCATGAACTGATCGAACATGACCGGCTGCACCATAGAACGAGGACGAAGCCCAACTGACCACCTGAGCCGCCAGACTGGGATCACTCTCGACAACATCGACCAGGTCCCCCATTACAGCATTCGGGTCTACCCGCAAGTGCACAATGCGCTGAGCGGTTTCAGGCATCGGGGGCAGCTCGAGGGTATCTTCCAGCCGCTGTTTGATTCGAAGGGCCGTAAATTTCTTGACGCTGGAGTGGAACTGCTCCGCGCCACCGGATTTGTCCCCGGACGTGGAAATCATGCCAGGGTCCACGGCAAAGGAGCAGTGCCAGGCTGCCTCCGACAGGGACCGGAAATCGCTGGCCGCCATCTCAATGGCGAGGTTTTGGTCAGCAAGTTCCAACGCAACTGTCTCCAGGTCCCGGACCCGGAAATCGACCACCGTCGGGAGCTCGGTCAGCGACGGCAGTGCGGGCAGATCAGGAAGACCGGTTCGCTCCATGATACGCCGGCGCTCCGGAAGCTCCATCAACCGGAAATCACGGCCCAGCTGCTGGTTAAGCTGCTCGAGGTCGATCAGGTCATGCTTGCGACAGATGACCTGCAGGCTTCCCTGTTCATCACTGAGTAACAACATCCGCAATGCCGACAGCGAATCGACCTGACGGAGCGTCGTCAGTGACACGCGTTGGGCAGAATCTCCAAGAGCCTGCCGCACCGCGAGGGGTAGTTCCATAAAGATCTCCCTGGTTCAGACGTCGCCGTAGCGTATTCTTTCGCCCAGCCAGCGGCGAATCAGTCCATTGACAACGTCAGAGCGCTTCATCAGTGAAGGCGCCATCTCCCTGACCGGCTCAATCCAGCCCTTGTCCCTTTCAAAATCCGCAAGCCGGAATTGCATCATGCCTGTTTGCCGGGTTCCGAGCACCTCGCCGGGACCACGGATTTCGAGGTCTTTTTCGGCAATCACGAATCCGTCCTGACTGTCACGGAGCGCCTGAAGCCGGGCCTTTCCGTTGGCCGATAGCGGCGGATGATAGAGCAACACACAGAAACTGGCCTGCTCTCCACGTCCGACCCGGCCCCGCAATTGGTGCAACTGGGCCAGCCCGAGGCGTTCCGGGTTTTCGATGATGATGAGCGAGGCGTTGGGTACATCCACACCCACTTCAATCACCGTGGTCGCCACCAGCAGATCGAGCTCACCGGCCTTGAAGCGCTCCATTACCTCCGCCTTTTCCTGGGCTTTAAGGCGCCCGTGGACAAGGCCAACCTGCAACCCGGGGAGTCGCTCGGAAAGTTCCCGGGCGGTCACTTCCGCCGCCTGACATTGCAGCGCTTCAGACTCCTCGATGAGAGTACACACCCAATAGGCCTGACGGCCGTCCCGGCAGGCACTGCGCACCCGCTCAATCACATCATCGCGCCGACTGTCGGAAATCACAATAGTTTCAATGGGTTTACGCCCCGGCGGCAATTCATCAATCACCGATGTATCCAGATCCGCATAGGCGCTCATGGCCAGGGTGCGGGGAATGGGGGTTGCGGTCATGATCAACTGATGGGGAGCGAGGGATCCGCCCACCCCCTTTTCCCGCAGCGCCAGGCGCTGGTGAACCCCGAACCGGTGCTGCTCGTCCACAATCACCAGCGCCAGTCGGTCGAACCGGACGTCTTCCTGGAACAGCGCGTGGGTGCCAATCACCACCGCAGCCTCTCCCGAACCCACGGACTCGAGAGCTTCCTGACGCGCCTTGCCCTTGACCTTACCAGAAAGCCAGGTGAGCCGAATCCCCAACGGTTCCAGCCAGCCCCGGAAATTCTGGTAATGCTGCTCCGCCAGTATCTCCGTGGGCGCCATCAGGGCCACCTGGGCTCCGGCACCGATCGCCTGCAGGGCCGCCAGCGCCGCCACCACGGTCTTGCCCGAGCCAACGTCACCCTGGACCAGCCTGAGCATCGGGATGGGCTGGCTCAGATCCTGACGGATATCGCTCATGACATGCTTCTGGGCACCGGTGAGGGCAAACGGGAGGCTGTCGAGAAAACGTGCGGCAAGATCGCCGGTGGGTAGCAGGGGCAAGGCTTCCCGGGTCTGGATCTGTTCGCGCACCTGCAGAAGACTGAGCTGGTGTGCCAGCAATTCCTCCATCACCAGGCGTTGCTGCGCCGGATGCCGGCCTTCCATCAGCAGGTGGACCGGCGCGCTTGCCGGTGGAGCATGGACCAGCCTCACCGCCTCGGTGATACCGGGCAACTGGTAATCCGCCAGCAGGTCGGCTGGCAGCCAGTCTCTGATAGGGAACCGCTCCAGGTAGCTCAGCGCCTGCTGACAGAGGCTTCTTACCCTGGGCTGCTGAATTCCCTCGGTGAGCGGATACACCGGTGTCAGGGTGGCCTGCCCCTCCGGCGGCATCGGCGGCGGATTCACCTGGTATTCCGGGTGATAGAACTCGTAGCCGGCCCGGCCGGGCCTGACTTCCCCGAAACAGCGTACCCGGGCACCCTCGGACAACTGGTTTTTCTGGGCAGCGTTGAAGTGGAAAAAACGCATGACCAGAAAGCCGCTGCTGTCCCTGAGCGTGACCTGAAGACTGCGACGCCGGCCCATGACCAGGTCCGCCTTCATCACCTCGCCCTCGACCACGGCCACATCACCGATCCGGAGGTTGCCCATGGGAATCACGCGGGTCCGGTCTTCGTACCGGTGAGGAAGGTGGAACAGCAGATCCTGCAGGGATTCGATGCCCAGCCTGGCGAGTTTTCCCGCCAGGGCGCTTCCAACGCCCTTGAGCTGAGTGACCGGAATGTCATCCAGTGACGTCATATAGAGCTCAGGCGGATTCGGCGACGGCCGGATTATCCGTTTTCGCTTTCTCCACTACCCGGCACTGACTGGCCGCGAGGGACAGCACGTCAATGGCCTTGGGCCTCGGGAAGGTCACCCGCCAGGCCAGCGCCACAGTCCGGAATGGTACCGGCGGCGCAAACGGCCGGACAGCGAGAATATCTTCATGATACTGCATGGCCGTAGCCGCAGAGAGAGGCAACACGGTTACCCCGAGCCCGGAGGCCACCATGTGGCGAATGGTTTCCAGGGAACTTCCTTCCGTCACCAGCGAAGGAGATCCATTATCGACCCGCTTGGTAATTGCCTCCACCATGGGTGGGCAGGATTCCAGCACCTGATCCCGGAAGCAATGCCCGGGGCCCAGCAGCAACAGCTGCTCCTTGGCCAGCTCTTCGGCCGTGAGCTGTTCCTTTCTGGCCAGCGGATGACCGGCCGGAAGCAGCACCACAAAGGGTTCGTCATACAGTGGCAGTGTCAGAACTTCCGGCTCTTCGAACGGCAGCGCAATGATGATCGCATCCAGTTCCGACTGCCGCAGCTTCTGCCGCAGATTGGCGGTGTAGTTCTCCTCGATATACAGCGGCATGTCCGGTGCCGCCCGGCGCAACTCCGGTAGCAGATGCGGGAACAGGTAGGGTCCGATGGTATAGATGGCACCGACCTTCAGCGGTGAGTTCAGCTGATTCTTACCGTCCTGGGCCATGTCCTTGATGACATTCACCTGGTCGAGGACCCGCTGGGCCTGCTCGATAATGCGTTGCCCGGTCTCCGTCACCCGGATACTGCTTTTGCTCCGTTCGAACAGCGGAATGCCGAGTTCGTCCTCGAGTTTCTTGACGGCAACACTGAGCGTCGGCTGGCTGACATGACATCGTTCGGCTGCCCGGCCAAAATGCCTTTCGCGGGCAAGGGTAACGACGTATCGTAACTCGGTAAGAGTCATGGTGAGCTCCGGTCAGAAAAGTACGGGTCGAAGTTTCACTTATTTATGAGGTCAAGCATAAGGATTGAAATTGTCTATGGCAATCACTGAAAACGGGCATCAGCCACGGATCCTCGTCGCCGGATGCGGGAAACTCGGTGGCAATATTGCCAGTAGATTGACCGATCAGGCCGAGGTGTACGGTTTACGTCGGGACGCCAGCAAAGTGCCCGATGGCGTATCCGGGATCAGCGCCGACCTGACCCGCCCGGAAACACTGGCGGGCGCCCTTCCCGCCCGGCTGGACGTGGTCATCTATTGCCTCACCCCCTCCAGCTATGACGAAGAAGGCTACCGGAACGCTTATGTCACCGGGCTCACCAACCTGCTTGAAGCAATCGGGAAGCATCCGCTGAAATACCTGATCTTCATCAGCAGCACCAGCGTGTACGCCCAGGATGATGACGGCTGGGTGGATGAAACCAGTGAGACGGCCCCGGCGAAATTCAGTGGCCAGCAGATCATCGCCGGCGAACGGACCGCGTTGGAGAGTATTCACCCGGCAACCATCGTCCGCTTCAGCGGAATCTACGGGCCCAGCCGCCAGCGTTTCCTTGAGGAAGTTCTGGAAGGGCGTATGAATCCCCAATCGCCAGCTCCGTTCAGTAACCGGATCCACGAGGTGGATGCTGCCCGCGTGGTCGTTCATCTAGTGCACCAGGCTCTGGCGGGCAAGGCAATGGAACCGGTATACATTGCCAGTGATTGCGAGCCGGTGAGGCTGGACGAAGTGGTCTGGTGGGTTCGTGAGCAGGTTGCCTGCAAACCGCCTCAGGCGGATGCGCGCAAGGGAGGCCGGGCCGGCAGCAAGCGATGCAGTAACAAGCGGTTATTGGAGAGCGGCTTTACGTTCCGGTACCCCGACTTTCGGGCGGGGTACCGTGAGATGATCGACAGCCTCAGCTGAGCACCATCACCGCTTCCATCTCGATGGGCACACCCTTCGGCAGTGCCGCCACACCAACAGCGGCACGGGCCGGATAAGGCTCCTGGAAGTAGGTGGCCATGATCTCGTTGACGGTGGCGAAATTGGCCAGGTCCGTCATGTAGATATTGAGCTTGACGATGTCCTTGAGCTCACCACCGGCCGCTTCACAGACGGCCTTGAGGTTCTCGAATACCCGACGGGTCTTGGCGGCAAAATCCCCCGGAACCACTTCCATGGTTTCCGGATCCAGCGGAATCTGACCGGAAAGGTAGACAGTGTCCCCTGCCTTGACCGCCTGCGAATAGGTGCCAATCGCCTGGGGCGCATTTTCGGTCTGGATTACGGATTTGTTGGTCATGATCTGAGAATTCCTATCTTCCAAAACGCCAATGCTCGCCGCTCACGGCGGCGACTGTCAACCAACCTTTGGTCGACGTCAGTAGCGGACCCGGTTGATGTGCGTCACTGCACGGATGTTGCGAATCCGACGCATGACACGGGCAAGATGTTTACGGCCATTGACGTGAACGACCAGACTGACGATTCCGAACTTGGCGTTCTGGTCCTCAACGCTGATACGTTCGATGTTGCCATCCGCCATGGCCACCGCATTGGCCAGCTCCGCGATGACACCCCGCTGGCGTTCCAGCTCCACCCGGAGCTCTACCGAAAACTCGTCGGTGATGTCTTTGGCCCACTTGAGGTGGGTCAGGCGCGCCCTGCCCTCATCGTCCTCTGGCAGTCGGGAACAGGTATCGGAATGAATCACCATTCCGTTGCCGGAGTCCATCACGCCAACGACCGGATCACCCGGAATCGGTTTGCAGCAGCTGGCGAACTTGACCAATAACCCTTCGGTACCGCGGATGGTCACCGGGCTTCGCTCCGTCGGTCGCTCGGCTTCAGCGGCTGTAATCTCCGCACCCTCGGCACCGTTGACCAGCTGTCGGGCGACCAGGTAGGCCATACGATTACCCAGACCAATGTCACTGATCAGGTCGTCAAAACTGTTCACCTGATTGTGGTTGACCACCGCCTGCTTCTGGCCCTCGCTGATCTCGGAGAGCTTGGCCCCGAAGCCCTTGAGGGACTTCTTCAGCAGGGTACGCCCCAGCTCCAGGGATTCCGCCCGCTTCTGGGTCTTGAGAACATGGCGAATGCTGCTTCGTGCCTTACCGGTCACAACAAAGCTCAGCCAGGCCGGGTTTGGACGTGCCCCGGGAGCCGTGATGATTTCCACCGTCTGCCCGCTTTGCAGAGGCTGGCTCAGTGAACCGAGATTGCGATTGATCCGGCACGCCACCGCGGCATTGCCTATGTCGGTATGGATGGCGTAGGCGAAATCCACCGGCGTGGCACCACTAGGCAACTCCATGATCCGGCCTTTCGGCGTGAACACATAGATTTCGTCCGGGAACAGGTCCACCTTCACGTGCTCGATGAATTCCAGGGAATCATCGGCCCGCTCACGCATTTCCATCAGGCCTTTCACCCAGCGGTCCACCCGTGCCTGGTTGACGCTGGTCACGTTGGAGGGCTCGTTCTTGTACATCCAGTGGGCCGCAATACCGTTATTGGCGATGTGCTCCATCTCCTCGGTACGGATCTGGATCTCGATATTCACATGCATGCCGAACAAGGTGGTGTGCAGGGACTGGTAACCGTTGGCCTTGGGCATGGCGATATAGTCCTTGAACCGGCCCGGCAGCGGCTTGTAGAGGCTGTGTACCGCCCCGAGGATGCGATAGCAGTCGTCCTCGGTGTCGGTGATGATGCGAAACGCGTACACATCCATGATTTCATGGAAGGATTTGTGCTTGAACTTCATCTTGTTGTAGATGCTGTTCAGGTGCTTCTCACGCCCGAGAATCCGGCCTGGCAGCCCCCGCTCCTCCAGCTTTTCCTGCAGCTTGCCCCGGATCTCCTCGATGATTTCCCGGTGACTCCCCCGCAGCTTGTTCACCGCCTTGGAGATGTATTTGGCGCGCATGGGGTACAGGGAGGAGAACCCCAGATCCTCGAGTTCGGTGCAGACCGAGTGCATGCCCAGGCGATTGGCAATCGGGGCATAGATATCAAGGGTTTCGGTGGCTATGCGCTGGCGCTTTTCGTAGGGCATGGGCCCGAGGGTGCGCATGTTGTGCAGCCGGTCTGCCAGCTTCACCAGAATGACGCGGATATCCCGGGCCATGGCCAGAGTCATTTTCTGGAAATTTTCGGCCTGGGCTTCTGCCCGGGAGCGGAATTCGATCTGGGTCAGCTTGCTGACGCCATCCACCAGTTCCGCCACATCCTCGCCGAACTGCTCGGCCAGGGCATCCTTGGGAATGCCGGTATCTTCAATGACGTCGTGGAGCATGGCCGCCATCAGGCTCTGATGGTCCAGCTTCAGCTCGGCGAGGATGCGGGCAACCGCCAGGGGATGGGTAATGTAGCGGTCCCCGCTTTTGCGCATCTGCCCTTCGTGAGCCTGTTCGGCGTAATAGTAGGCCCGTCGCACCTGATTGATGCGATTGGTATCCAGATAGGTACTGAGCTCCTGGGCCAGACCTTCAACCGTAGGCTCTGCCGACACCGCGCCTCCACACTTTTCGAATTTCAGGGACAAAAAAACCCGAATGCACGCATCCGGGTCCTTCCTGGTCCTTCCAGCAACGTTCTATAGATACACTATAAAACCGCGGGGACAGATTTCAATGGTTCTCACTTGCGCATAGGTGAATATCCTGCGCAGCAGTGATCAATCCTCGTCTTCTTCTTTCAGAAGATCGCGGGTCACCTTGCCCTCGGCAATTTCGCGCAGTGCAATAACCGTCGGCTTATCGTTCTCTTCCGCAACCATCGGCTCAAAGCCCTTGGTCGCAATCTGGCGGGCACGCTTGGTAGCCAGCATCACCAACTGGAAGCGGTTATCAACGTTTTCCAGACAATCTTCAACGGTAACTCGTGCCATAACTTCCCCGACAAATAAAATGACTGTTTCAGCAGACCGCGTAGTTTACTGCTCCCGGTTCAATTTGTATACAGGAAAACCCCGTATCAGACCTTGCCAGAGAGCCCGGCCAAAAGCTCCCTGTGCCTGACCTGCTGGACCTGCATACTCAAACGCTGGGTACGGACAATGGCCAGCAGATCCGCCAGCGCCACGTCGAACTGATCGTTCACCACCAGGTAATCAAACTCCAGGGCGTGGGAGCATTCTTCGGTGGCTTCAGTGAGCCGGCGCTCGACGACGTCCGCAGCATCGGTACCGCGGCCCGTCAGGCGCTCCCGCAGCGCCTCGGCCGAGGGCGGCACAATAAAGATACTGACGCATTCCGGAATGAGCCGGCGCACCTGCTCGGCTCCCTGCCAGTCGATTTCCAGAATCACGTCCTCGCCCCGGGCCAGGGTCTCGCGCACCCAGACCTGGGAGGTACCGTAGTAATTGCCGAAAACGTCGGCATGCTCCAGGAAATCGCCCCGGGCGATCATGGACTCGAACTCGTCCCGGCTGACGAAGTGGTAGTTCACCCCATCCTGCTCCCCTTCCCGCATGGGCCGGGTGGTGTGGGAGATCGACACGCCGAGCTTCGCATCGTTTTTCAGCATCTGCGCCACAAGGCTGGTCTTGCCCGCGCCGGAGGGAGCGGAAATGACAAACAGGGTGCCCTGTTCACCGGCCTGACTCATGATTGAAAACTCCCGAACATCGATGTGTGGTTAGCCCCTGGGGGTGGAAAAGCCGGTGATTATACGTGAAAGCCGCAGGGTCGGCGAATGCAGGGGAATATTCAAGACGGGGTCAGATGAAGGCTTTCATCAGACCCCAGTGCGAGTCGCCACGCTGATGCCAGTCTTTGCTCAGGGGTCTGATGAAAACCTTCATCTGACCCCATTTTCAACGTTCTCCCCACCGCCATTCTGGCGCCACAGCCATTTCTCCAGCAGGATAATCAGGAATCCCGCAAACGCCACTGCGGCAGCCATCAGCCAGTCACCCGGCTCCAACGGCCGGGTATGGAAAAGTCGGTTGAGGGGTTCGAGATACACAAAGGCCAGTTGCAGCACCAGGGTCACGCCAATGCCGAGATAGACCCAAAGAGTGCTGAACAGGCCGATCCGCCAGAATGTCTGGGTGAGCGACCGGCAGTTGAGCAGATACAGCATCTGGAACAGGATGATGGTCGTGACCGCCATGGTCTGCGCCTTGGCCCGGGCGAGTTCAACCGCAGCCCCTTCGGAAAGATCGGCGGTGTACTCCAGCAGGAAAAGTCCTGCCGCCCCGCCGGTCATCAGGGCACCGACCAGGAAGGTACGAACCACGAGAAACCGGCTCAGTAGTGGCTCCTTCGGCGGCCGCGGCGGTCGCTTCATCAAGCCAGGCTCCCTGGCCTCCAGTGCCAACGGCAGCGCCAGTGCAATGGCAACGACCAGGTTCACCCAAAGAATCTGTACCGGCTCGATCGGCATCAGAAGATGGCCGTCGGTAACAGGAAAGAAGAGCACCGCAACCAGGATGATCATGGCCTGCCCCAGGCTGGTGGGCAGCACGAATGCCAGGGATTTGGAGAGGTTGTCGTAGACCCGCCGCCCTTCCTCGACAGCGGCACTGATGGAGGCGAAATTATCATCCGCCAGCACAATGTCGCTGGCTTCCCTGGCAACCGCTGTGCCGTTGATCCCCATGGCAACCCCGATCTCTGCCCGCTTGAGAGCCGGGGCGTCATTGACACCATCACCGGTCATGGCGACAACCTGCCCCCCGGCCTGAAGTGCCTTGACCAGTCGCAGTTTATGCTCCGGCGCCACACGCGCAAACACGTTGGTGGAGAGCACGAGTTCAAGCAGTTCCGCATCGGTTGCCGCCTCTATCTGCGCTCCCGTCACCACCCCGGCCCCCTCGCCATCAGCGCTCAGCAAGCCGATGCTCTGACCGATTGCGCGGGCGGTCTCCGCATGATCCCCGGTGACCATCTTGACCATGACCCCGGCCTGCTGACAGGTCCGGACGGCATGAATGGCCTCATCACGGGGCGGATCCGACATACCGACCAGGCCAAGGAAACACAGTTCGCCCTGCCAGCCGGGGGACTTCAGATCCATCGTGCCTTCGGCCCCCTTTGCCATGGCAACGGCCAGCACCCGCATGCCCCTCGCAGCCAGGGCATCCGCCGCTTCATGCACCCGTTCCATCGCCATTGGCTGGCCTCCGGCAAATTGGGGACACATCGCGGCGATCACCTCCGGCGCGCCTTTCACACACACCATCCCGGATCCATCACCGGCTTCGTGCAGGGTGGCCATGAACTGGCTCTCTGAACTGAACGGGATCTCGTCCCTGCGGGGAAACCTCTCCCGCGTCGGATCCTCATCCAGCGCCGCTTTGGCGGCAGCAACAACCAGAGCACCCTCGGTAGGATCACCGACGATTCGCCAGCGTCCATCCTTGCGCTCCAACTCCGCGTCGTTACAGAGCAACCCCGCCAGCAACAAGTCATGAAGCTCGTCAGGGATCGGGGACATAGTCTGGTTTCCGGCCCGCAACTCGCCTTCTGGTGCGTATCCGATACCGGTCAGCTCCACTTCGTGGCCGGGCGTCCACAGGGCCTCAACGGTCATCTCATTACGGGTCAGGGTTCCGGTCTTGTCGGTACAGATGACGGTTGTACTGCCAAGGGTTTCGACGGCGGGAAGATGCCGGACAATGGCGCGGCGACGCGCCATCCGCTGCACACCAATGGCCGACGCGATGGTGATGACAGCAGGGAGACCTTCGGGAATGGAAGCGACGGCGAGCGTGATTGCAGCCAGCGCACTGTCGAGCAGAGGGTTCTCACGCCACATCCCCACCAGAAAAATCAGCAAAGCTACGGCGAGAACCGCCAGGGAAATCGATTTGACCAGGGCGGAGAGCCGGCGGGTCAGCGGAGTCTGCAGCGTTTCGGTTTCACTCAACAGCCGTGAAATCCGGCCAAGCTCGCTGCTGGCACCGGTGGCCACGACCACGCCATCCGCGGTACCGGCTGTGACCAGGGTTCCACCGAAAGCCATTGAACGCCGATCCCCCAGAACGGCGTCGCTTGCCACCGGTTCTTCCTGCTTGTCCACCGGCAGCGATTCCCCGGTCAGCGCAGCCTCATCAACCTGCAGTCCGTTTACCTCAAGCAACCGGACGTCCGCCGCTACCTGATCGCCCGCCTGCAGCAACACCACATCTCCCGGCACCACGGTGTGAGCGGGCACAGACCTGGCATCGCCATCCCGCAGCACCGTGGCGTTCCGAGGCACCATCCGGCTCAACGCCTCGATGGCCTGGGTCGCCCGCATCTCCTGGACAAAACCGATGGCGGTGTTAAACACAACCACAGCGAGCACCACAAAGCTGTCCGCCACCTTGCCGATAAGGATCGCGAGGGCTGCCGCCGCGAGCAGCACATAAACAATCGGATCCGTCAGCTGATGCAGCAGGATCCTGTACCAGGACCGACGACCGTTTCGCTCAATCCGGTTGGGCCCGCTCTGTTTCAGCCGATGTCGGGCCTCGGATGCTGAAAGCCCCTGCGGTTTTCCATCCACCCGGTCGAGAACTTCCTTGAGCGGGCGTGCATGCCACTGAAAATCGTCCATCGGTCCAGGTATCCGCCTCGGGTCATCGGTTACTCGATGTTCTGCACCTGCTCCCGCATTTGCTCAATCAGCACCTTGAGGTCTACAGCTGCCCGCGTAACATCAGCATCAATGCTCTTGCTGCTCAGGGTATTGGCCTCGCGGTTCAGCTCCTGCATCAGGAAATCCAGGCGCCGGCCAATGGCGTCATCCCGTTCCAGAGTATCCGAAACCTCGCCAATGTGGGCGTCGAGGCGATCCAGCTCTTCCGCCACATCGCTCTTCTGGGCCAGCATCACCATTT
>JABURI010000050.1:15132-18705 GCA_014762755.1 Marinobacter sp. | reverse complement strand
ATGGTAGTGTGGCATGGCCCATGTGAGAGTAGGTCATCGTCAGGCTCCTAATACCTAAACCCCCAGCGGCTTCGCCGTTGGGGGTTTTTTATTTGGGATACGATATTCTCTCTCACTACAAACGCCCCCCATGCGACAAGCGAGCCAAAGGCGAGCGCAGGACGCCGGAGCAACGCGACGGCGGGCCCGAAGGGCCGAGCGCGACAGCGCGAGCAAAGTAGGTCATCTGCAGTGCGAAGCACTGCCCGAGGCCAACACCCAGCAATAATCGTGACTTGGCAGCAGAGCCTAACGATCGACTTCTTCGCACTCCCCACTATCTATCCAGGCACTTATTACTGCTTGTCTTTACACAAAAGAAAACCCCGGGCCCAACAGGCACCGGGGTTTTCTATGCACGCCACAAACCAGCTAAGAGGGCAGTCGCCCGTCACCCCCGCTTCTGCTTCAACTGCTTGTTCACCATAGCCCTCAGAGCTGCAGGCTTAACCGGCTTGTAGAGAATCTGATAGCCCCGTTCGATGGCATCCTCACGCACCTCAGGCGCCATATAGCCGGTGATCAGTATCCCGGGAATATCCTTGCTGATCGCTGATCTGATGCTGTCCATGGCGTCCAGCCCGTTCCGGTTATCATCCAGCTGGTAATCGGCAAGAATGATATCTGGTCGGTGGCCATCAAGCTTTTCAAGGGCATCCTCAAGGCTCTCGGCGGCGGTTACGTCACACTGCCAGTTGCCCAGCAGGGCTGTCATTCCCTGCAGTATCGCCGGGTCGTTGTCGATACACAGCACCTGGAGGCCTCCAAGACTCGAAACGCGCCGTGAGCTGGAGGCAGTCCTGATGGTTTGTTGGGTCTGTTCCGGTGCTGCCACAGGGACCGTGATGCCGAAGACACTACCGCGTCCCTGGACCGACTGAACGCTCACCGGATGGTTGAGCATGCCACTGATCCGGTCGACAATGGCCAGTCCCAGCCCGAGGCCCTTCTTGTCCCGGCCATGCTGGAAACGGCGGAATTCTTCAAAGATATGGGCAAGCTGGTCTTCCGGAATGCCGGGACCGGTATCCCAGACCTCGATCCGTATGTACCCCTTCAGGCGCCGGCATCCCATGAGAATCTTGCCACTGGGCGTGTAACGGATGGCATTGGACAGGAAGTTCTGGACCACCCGGCGCAGGAGCTTGGCATCGGATCTCACCCACGCGCTACTCGGCACTACGTGCAACTCCAGTCCCTGTTCCTTGGCGATGGCGGTGAAATCAGTTGCCAGGTGGCGCAACAGATCGTTCACGGGGAACACACCGATATCCGGCTCAAGCGCCCCGGCGTCCAGCTTTGAGATGTCCAGCAGAGTGCTGATGATTTCCTCGGCTGCCCCCAGAGAGCTGTCGATATGCTCCACCAGCTCTTTCATCTCGCCATCGTTGGCTTTGCCGGCAAGGGCGGAGGTGAACAGTCGGGCGGCATTCAGGGGCTGCAGCAGATCGTGGCTGGCTGATGCGAGAAACCGGGTCTTGCTCTGGTTTGCCTGTTCGGCAACGGACTTGGCCTTGAGCATCTGTTCGTTGATGACCTGCAACTCCTGGGTCCGTTCCTTGACCCGCTGCTCCAGGTAGATATTCGTTTCCTTGAGCGCCTGCTCTGTACGGCGCATCGGAGTGATGTCCTGGAAGGTCGTCACGTAGCCGCCGCCCGGGATCGGACTGCCGTCAATTCGCAGGACCGTTCCATCCGGGCGCTGCCGCTCATAGGACATGGGCTTGCCCTCCCGCATACTGTTGCAGCGGTCGGCAATGATCTCATCGATGCGCCGGGCGGAATGATTGGCGTTGGTGAGGTTGTACCGCATCAGGTCTTCCACCGGTCTGCCAACCCGGACAAACCCTTTGGGGTAGTTGAACAGCTCCAGGTAGCGATGGTTCCAGACCACCAGTTGTTGTTGATGGTTCACCACCGAGACCCCGAGGCTGATGTTCTCGATGGCCGACTGCAGCAATTCCCGGCTGAAGGTCATCGCCTGTGAGGCTTCATCGACAATGCTGACCACGTCCTCAATCTGCATGTCCCGGCCGGTGAGAGTTGACTCCAGCACGACGCGGGCGGTGGACGCACCGATCACCGATGCCAGTTGCCGCTCGATGTATTTCATCAGGTGTGTGGAGGCGGGCCGGTGCGGATGCAGCCGGATGGCGTTGCGCCGCTCGTAGTTCCGGAAGATCGTTTCGGAACGCTCTTCACCCATGAAACGGTCGGTCAACGCCTGAAGATCGGAGATCAGGATCTCGCCTTGCCAGCTCTGGTGATGGGCGGTTTCTGCCTTTGGCTGGGGGTCATGGAAGAATGAAGCGATCTGGATCTTTTCCCGTACCCGTTGACGGGTGAGCATGGAGAAGACGATATAGGTCACGGTGTTGATGCCCAGGCTCCAGATAATGCCATGGCTGGTCTGGTCAAGGTCGGAGCCGAACAGGGCTGTGGGACGGGTCCAGCCGAGCCCCCAGAGCCCGTGGTTGATCAGACTGTCCGCAACCCAGCCAGTGGTCGCCAGCGCCGGCAGGAGCAGGGTGTAACACCACATGAGGAAACCGAGTGCCAGGCCCCAGACGGCGCCCATGTAGTTGCCCCGCCGCCAGATGATACCGCCCACAAGTGCGGGCCCGAACTGGGCCGCTGCGGCGAAGGACAGCAAGCCAAAGGCAGTCAGGCTGTAGTCCTCGCCAGCCATCCGGTAAAAGCCGTAAGCGGTCAGCAGAACCACGAAGATCGCCACCCGGCGGATGCTGAGCAGCAGGTAGCTGAGGTCGGTGCGGCGGTTCATGCCCGGGCGGAAGAACTTGAGCAGAGCCGGCATGATGATTTCGTTACTGACCATGGTGGCGATCGCCACCGAACAGACAATCACCATCGCCGCGGCTGCAGAACCACCCCCCAGGAACACGAGAATTGCCAGCCACTCCTCGCCTGCAACAATGGGCAACTGGAGAATGAGGATGTCCGGATTGCCCATGATGGTATCCGGCGACAACAGGCCGGCGGCGGCGATGGGCAGAACGAAGGCGCTGGCGACGACCAGATAGATAGGCATGGCCCAGCGGGCGACTTCGAAGTCCCGGTGATCGGTGTTTTCCACCACCATGACGTGGAATTGCCGGGGCAGGCAGATGATCGCCAGCATGGCCACCAGGGTCTGGGTAATGAAGGCGGGCGCCTCCAGGCCGTCTGTGGTCAGTGCACCGGTGAGATCCGCCGCGCGGACCTGGTCAAACAGATCACCGAAGCCGTTGAACAGGCCAAATCCCACAAACAGACCCACGGCAACAAAGGCGACGAGCTTGATCAGGGATTCGAAGGCGACCGCCTGGATCATGCCCCGGTGGTGCTCCGTGGATTCCAGGTGCCGGGTACCGAAGAGCACCGTGAACACGGCCAGGGCCAGGGTGATGTACCAGGCGGAATCATTCCAGGCGGCAGAACTGAGCTCCCGGTAGCCGGTACCGCTCTCGGATAGCACATTGAAGCCCATGGCGATCGCTTTCAGTTGCAGGGCGATGTAGGGCACGCTGCCGATCA
>JABURI010000050.1:0-14169 GCA_014762755.1 Marinobacter sp. | reverse complement strand
GTGGCGATAAAGGTCCAGAACATAAATCTACTTCCTCAAAAAAGAACGGGCTCCCTCGATGAGGAAGCCCGTCCAGTATCAACCTGTCAATTCATCGAATGAATCAGGTTGAGTTGTTGCTTAGTGGTCTTGAGCCTGACCGGCACCACGCGGGTAACGGACGCTTTCAACCAGCTCCTGAATCTCAACGGGCGGTTCTTCAGTTGCGTTGGATACAACGAAGGCTACCGCAAAGTTGACGATTGCACCAACCGCGCCGATTGACAGCGGAGAGATGCCCAGTACCCAGTTCTCAGGGGTATCCGGCAGGTTGTTGGTGCCCGGGATGAACAGCCAGCCCTTGTACACGAAGATGTATACCAGGGTGAAAGCCAGACCGCACAGCATACCGGAAATGGCGCCAGTGTTGTTTACACGCTTGGAGAAGATACCCATCATCAGCGCCGGGAACAGGGAGGCTGCGGCGATACCGAACGCCAGAGCTACTACCTGTGCCGCGAAGCCGGGCGGGTTGGCACCAAGCCAGGTGGCCACCACGATCGCCACAGCCATGGAGATCCGGGCTGCCAGCAGTTCGCCTTTTTCCGTGATATTCGGGTTAATGGAACCCTTGATCAGGTCGTGACTCACCGCAGAGGAGATCGCCAGCAACAGACCGGCCGCTGTGGACAGTGCCGCTGCCAGACCACCGGCGGCAATCAGACCGATTACCCAGCCAGGCAGGTTGGCGATTTCCGGGTTGGCCAGTACCAGGATGTCCCGGTTAACGGTCAGCTCGTTGCCAGCCCAGCCACGCGCATCCGCTTCCGCCTGGAAGGACTCGCTGGCGTTGTAGTGCTGGATGCGGCCGTCGTTGTTCTTGTCCTCAAACTGGATAAGACCGGTGACTTCCCACTCCTTGACCCAGTTCGGACGCTCTTCGTACAGGATCGGAGCCGCGTCAGTACCATCCGGGTAGATGGTGGTCATCAGGTTCAGGCGAGCCATGGAAGCAACGGCCGGAGCAGTCAGGTACAGCAGGGCGATGAAGACCAGGGCCCAGCCGGCTGACCAGCGCGCGTCGGCAACCTTGGGTACGGTGAAGAACCGGATGATAACGTGCGGCAGACCAGCAGTACCGATCATCAGGGACAGGGTGAACAGAACCATGTTCAGCTTGTTGTCGATGTCGGCAGTGTAGGAGTTGAAGCCGAGGTCGGTGATGACCTGGTTCAGTTTCTCCAGAATCGGCAGGCCGGAGTCAGCGTGGGTTGAGAACAGACCCAGCGGCGGCAGCGGGTTGCCGGTCAGCTGCAGGGAGATGAACACAGCCGGGATGGTGTAGGCGATGATCAGTACGCAGTACTGGGCCACCTGGGTGTAGGTGATGCCCTTCATGCCACCCATAACGGCGTACATGAATACCACAACCGCCGCGATGATCAGACCCAGGGTCGCGTCAACTTCCAGGAAGCGGGAGAAGGCAACACCGGCACCGGCCATCTGACCGATTACGTAGGTCACAGAAGCCACGATCAGGCAGATAACCGCCACCAGGCGGGCGTTCTTGCTGTAGAAACGGTCGCCGATGAACTCCGGCACGGTGAACTTGCCGAACTTCCGCAGGTACGGAGCCAGCAGCATGGCCAGAAGTACGTAACCGCCGGTCCAGCCCATAAGGAAGGTGGAGTTGGCGTAACCACCGGCGGCAATCAGGCCCGCCATGGAGATGAAGGATGCCGCTGACATCCAGTCTGCACCGATCGCCATACCGTTGGTGACCGGGTGAACGCCGCCACCGGCAACGTAGAAGTCCTTGGTGCTACCGGCTTTCGCCCAGATAGCAATCAGGATATAGAGGAGGAACGAGCCCCCTACGAAAATGATGTTGATTGCAAATTGGCTCATTCGTCCTTACTCCTCGTGTACGCCGAATTTCTCGTCGATCTTGTTCATGCGCCACGCGTAGTGGAAGATCAGAGCGATAAAGGTAAGGATGGAGCCCTGCTGGGCGAACCAGAAGCCCAGATCGGTCCCGCCAACGGAAATACCCGCCAGCATCGGACGAAGCAGGATGGCGCAACCGTAAGATACCAGGGCCCAGACAATCAGGCTCCCGAATATCAGGCGCAGGTTCGCCTTCCAGTAGTTTTCAGCGTCGTAGCTATGACCTGACATAGGATTCACTCCTGTGTTGTTGTTGTGGAGGTTGGATGGATTTTTGGTGAGGTATTTCGGATAGAGAATTTATTATTCATATAAGTACTTCTCCGACTGTTGTCCCTAATGACTTTACTGGTCAACCAACATATAGATATTGGCAAAAGGTCTAATTCTCAGTAATTTGCCTTGGGATTGGTCAATTTTGTGAAGCGGTTTTGCCCTCCCTCAAAAGCGGTGCATGTTTTGCAATCTCCGGTGATATCGGAGCTTGTCATTTAAATCTTTCAGGGTTTTTACATCTTCTTTGCGGGCCTTGTTCAGTGCCGCCAGGGTGAGCTCGGCAGTGGCAAGCGCATCGGCGGCGGCATGATGCCGTTCGCTTACTTCCAGCCCGAAGAAGTCGGCCCAGTTGTCCAGACCCTTGCCACCTGTTTTGGCGTCCGGGAAAAAGGCCGGTAGCAGGTCCGCCACATTGATCCACAGGTGTTGCTGGGTGTAGCCCAGCTCGGCCCTGAGGGTCTTTTCAAGGAACTTCTGGTCGAAGGCGGAGTGGTAGGCCAGCACCGGGTCGCCGTTCATCCACTCCAGCAGGTACAGCAGGGCATCTTCGGTTTCATGGCCCTGGGTCAGGGCTTCCGGCCCGATGCCGTGGATCAGGACGGTTTCACTGATATCCAGTTCCGGCCGCCTGAGAATCAGGTCGAACTGGTCATCGAGGTGGATCACTCCGCCGCTGATGGCCACAGCGCCAATGGCAATCACCTCGTCTTTGGCCGCGTTCAAGCCGGTGGTTTCGAGGTCGAGCACGATCAGCCGGCTGTCGGATAACAGCTGGTCGCCCGCACTTTTCGGCGTCGGGAGGTTATTCCAGTCGTGGTCGCCGATCTGGCCGGCCCGGCGCCGTTCCAGCCATTGCTTGATGTAGTCCAACATCCTGTCCGGTTCTCAGAGTTGATAGGTGACTTCCAGCTTTTGCTGCAGCCGCTGGGCCTGACGGAAGGATTCCCGCAGGATCCGCCGGTCCAAAGGGTTCAGGTCATCCGGATCAATGTAATTGGTGAGCTCCTCGCCACGGTCCAGCATTTCCTGGTGAGCGCGCATGCGGATGGCCTGGATGAGGCTGTAGGCCTCTTTCCAGGCATTGGCGTCCTTGGGATCGAAGACGCCCTTTTTGGCCAGTTCTTCCATCCGTTCCAGGGTGTTGGCGGTTTCCACGCCGTTGGCCAATGCGAATACCCGGACGGCCTCCACGAAGGGCGCCAGGCCCTGGCGTTTGAGGTCCAGAGCGTGTTTCTTCTCGTCATTGAGGTAGCGGAAATTGCGGAACATGGTCAGCGGCGGTTTCCGCTGGAAGGCGTTGCCGGCCAGCATCTTCTGGAACAGGGCATTCTTGCGAATCCGTGTCAGCACCTTTTCCAGCAGCTCGTGCAGCGGTTCGGTCGGCCCGAATACCGCCCGCATATCAAGGAAGATTGACGAGTAAACCAGGTTCTGGGGTGTGGAGGCGTCGATAAAACGGATGAACCAGTCATCCCATTCCCGGTCACTCAGGCAGAGTTTCGGGTTGCTGGCCATGATGTTGCCCTTGCACAGGGTAAAACCACACTCGGCCAGCTCCTTGTTGACGGTCTGGGCGAACGGCAGCAGTTTTTCCCGCACCTGGTCTTCGGTCATCCCCTCCGGTGTCCGGAACAGGATGCCATTGTCCTGGTCGGTCAGCAGGGTCTGCTCCTGGCGCCCCTCGGAACCGAAGGTCAGCCAGGTGAACGGAATGCCGGGGTCATTTTTCTGCAGGTTCAGTTCCAGCACGCGGCGCACGGTAACGTCGTTGAGTGTGGTGATGATCTTCACCACCTGGCCCGAGTCGGCACCGTGGGCGAGCATGGCGTCCACCAGCCGGGATACGTCGCTGCGCAGGCTCACCAGAGTGCGCAGGTGCGTGGCGGTACCGATGGTACGGGCCAGGTTGACCAGATCCACTCGCTGCAGGGCGAACAGGTCCCGCTCGGAAACCACGCCGATCAGCCGCTGCTCGTCATCGACTACGCACAGGTGGGCAAAATGGTGTTCGGCCATCAACATGGCGGCTTCGAAGGCGTCGGCGTCTGCGGGCAGGCGGCAGGGGTCGGGCGTCATCACCTGTCGGACAGGCGTGTCGAGGGGCCCTTTCTCCTCGGCAATCATGGTACGCAGATCGCGCAGAGTGAAAATGCCGGTCGGGTGCCGGTTGTCGTCGGTGATGATGATGCTGCCGACGTTGTTCTCGTGCATGCGCGCCACCGCTTTGCGCACGGGCAGATCCGGGGAGCAGACAATGGGATTGCGCAGGGCATAGCGCTCAAGCGGGGTATCCAGGCTGTTGCTTGAACCCATCGACGCCATGGCGTTGGACTGGATGCGCTGGTTCACCTGGTCCAGCAGGCTGCTGACGCCACGCAGACAGAAGTCCCGGAACGGATCGCTTTCGGAGAACAGGGTGATGAAGGCATCCTGTTCAATGCTCAGGCAGAAGGTGTCGCCATCGGCCCGGTGAAGGGTCCGGGTGGGGCGCTCGCCAATCATTGCGGCCAGTGGAAAACACTCGCCGCGACTGATTTCAAAGGTGGTTTCGGTACGGTCTTCCTTTTCATTGTGGCGTTCGCCACGGATCCGTCCCTGCTTTACCACGTAAAATCGTTTGACGACGCCGTCGTCGGGCGAGAGCACCACATCACCATCGGCGAAGAAACGCAGGGAGGCATGCTCGGCAAAGTGCGCCAGGTGCGTGTCGTCCATGCTGGAGAAGGGCGCATGCTCCCGCAGGAAGCTCATGATGGCGCGGGTGTTCTGGGGGCGATTACTGTCCTGATTCGAGGCCATGTCCGGATCCATTCGCTCGTTATTATTGTCCGCCTGAGTGTAGTGCAGGACCGGGAATCGGACCCTACGATTTTGGTCGCAGGCGGCACTGTGGGTGCTTGCTTTCTTTATGGTATACCGGGGCGGTGGTAAAGTTCTGATATCAGTCAATCCAGATACAAACCGATTCATGACCAGTAAAGACGAGCGCCTGGCCTTCCTCGAAGAAATGAAGGATGTCCGGCGCATCCGAAAACCGAACAGGGCGGAAGTCTCCACGCCCAGGGAACTGACTCCGGGTCACCTGGAGCGTCAGCGAGCAGCCGTGGAGAAACCCCTGAAGGATGTCAATCCGCTGACGTCCGATATGGTGGAGCCATTGACCGCGCACGATATCCTCAGTTGGCAGCGGCCGGGCATCCAGCACGGTGTCTTCCGCAAGCTCCGCCTCGGTCAGTACCCCATTGAAGCCCGCCTTGATCTGCACCGGATGACGGTCGAGCAGGCGAGGCGCGAAGTATTCACGTTCATTGGCGATTGCGTCCGGTATGGTCTGCGCTCTGTCATCATCCTGCATGGCAAGGGTGAGCGTAACCCTGACGGCATCGCCCAGCTGAAAAGCTATCTCGCCAAGTGGCTACCCGAGCTTGACGATGTGCTGGCGTTTCATTCGGCCCAAAAACACCATGGTGGCACCGGGGCGGTGTATGTCATGGTACGGAAGAGTGACCGCGACAAGCAGCGCAATCGTGAAATCCACGGAAGCCGTTAAGGCTTCCATCCCGGAAAACATCATGTCCCTACACCGGAAATACCGGTATTGGAGGTAAGTGTGGTGAAGCAGTTGATTGTGATTGTGTTCTCAGTGCTGGCTCTGGCTGGCTGCAAGGACCGCGTGATCTGGAATGATAACGGCAAGGTCGAGGAAGCCACGGAGGGGCGCGAAGTATGGAGTTCCAACGGTCAGATGGAATCCGGTGAGCGCAAGATCTGGGTAAACAAGGACGGCGAGGAAGTCGTCAAATAAAGGACCCGGTGTCGACCTGCCCCCTAATAACAGAAGCGGGTCTGCAAAAGGCCCCTGTACAGGAGAGAGGGAATGGCATTGCGCCTGACAGTCAATGGTCAGACTCATTCACTGGATATCGAGGCAGATACGCCTCTGCTATGGGTATTGCGGGACGAACTGGGCCTGCCGGGCACCAAGTTCGGATGTGGGGCAGGGCTATGTGGCGCCTGCACGGTGCACCTGAACGGCCAGCCGGTGCGCTCCTGTTCCACGCCCGTGGAAATGGCTGCAGAGGGTGAAGTGACCACCATTGAAGGGCTTGGTCGGGGTGACCGGTTGCATGCGTTACAGCAGGCCTGGATTGACCACGGGGTGCCCCAGTGTGGTTATTGCCAGTCCGGGCAGATCATGAGTGCCGCCCATTTGCTGTCGACCAACCCTTCTCCGGACCGTGACGAGATTGTTGCCGCCATGACCGGCAACCTGTGCCGGTGCGGCACCTACAGCCGCATCATCGCCGCCGTGGAATCCGTGGTTGCCGGAGAGAAACCGGCGCAGGAGGAGGCGTGATATGGCGATGAACCGAAGGGATTTTCTGAAAGTGGGTGCCGGTGCCTCCGGGAGCCTGATGCTTTCCCTGTCACTGCCCGGCTGTTCCGGGCTTCCAACGGGCTACGAGGAAGAGACCGGCGAGTGGCGCCCGGATGCCTGGCTGGAGATTACCCGGGATGACCGGATCTACTTCACCCTGGCGCGGGTGGAGATGGGCCAGGGTACCTATACCGGCCTTACCACGCTCATCGCCGAGGAACTGGAAGTAGCGCCGGAGGCCATCGAACCGCGCTTTGCTCCGGTCGCTGACGAGTACAAGAACCCGCTGTACAAGTTGCAACTCACCGGGGGTAGCACCAGCCTAGCCACTAGCTGGGAACCGCTGAGGATTGCCGGTGCCTCCGCCCGGGAGCTGTTGATCCGGGCGGCCGCAGGCGTCTGGCGGGTCGACGCTGCCGAGTGTTCGGCCGGTGAAGGTCGGATCATTCATCCGAATGGCCTTGATTCCATGCGCTACGGTCAGCTGGTTGAGCTGGCTTCCAAAGAGATTCTGCGAGGGGAGGTCGCCCTGAAGCCGGCGGCCGAATGGAAGTACATCGGCAAGCAGAACCGCAGGCTGGACGCCCGGGCCAAGTCCACCGGCACCGCCGTCTACGGCATTGATGTCAGCCTGCCGGACATGGTGTACGCGGTTATCACCCGTTCACCCCGGTTCGGAGGCAAGGTGCAGTCGTTCAACGGCGATGAGGTTCGGGCCATGACCGGGGTTCTGGAGGTCATGGAAATCGACCGGGGCGTGGCCATCGTCGCTGACAGGTACTGGCGTGCCCGCAAGGCCCAGGATGCCCTGAAGGTCCAGTGGGACTTTTCCGAGGCATTAGGTCTGTCCACGGCCGAGGTGTTCGAGACTTACCGTAAGGCGGCAGTTGAGGATGCCGGCGAATCAGAGCGGAGCGAGGGCGATACCGAAAGCGTCCTGGCCAATGCTGACAAGGTGGTAGAGGCCGAGTACAGCCAGCCTTATCTGGCTCATGCCACCCTGGAGCCCATGAACGCCACGGCCTGGTACCGCAAGGATCACATGGAGGTCTGGGCACCGACCCAGGCGCCGGATCTGGGTCGGATCGCTGTGGCCCGCGTGACCGATCTGGCGCCGGACGAGGTCACCATCAACACGACCTTCCTGGGCGGCGGTTTTGGCCGGCGCCTGACCCAGGACTACATCGAAGAAGCCGCAGCCGTCGCGTTCCGCATGGACCGGCCAGTGAAGGTGATCTGGTCCAGGGAGGAGGATACCCGCCATGACCTGTACCGGCCAGCGATGCTGCACCGGATGAAGGCGGGCCTGAACAAAGGCGAGCTCAGTGGCTGGGATCACCAGATCGTCGGGCCGCAGATTCTGAACTGGTATGTTCGTAATGCCGGACCGGCGCAGTTCCCGTGGACGCCCAGGTTCCTCTACGACACCCTCGGTACAGTCGGAGTGTGGGCCGAAGGCCTTGCGACCCCGAAAGATATCTCCGCCATCGAGGGGGCGATCGACTATCCCTACCAGGTGGCCAATATCGATATCCGCCATACCCATATCGATCCGGGCGTTCCCATCACCTGGTGGCGTTCGGTGGGCTATTCCCATAACGGCTTTGCCGTCGAGACCTTCATGGATGAGCTGGCCCACGAGGCAGGGCAGGATCCTTATCGTTTCCGGCGCCGCCTGCTGGAAGATGAACCCAGACATCGCGAGGTGCTGGACCGGGCGGCACGACTGGGTGGTTGGGACACCCCAGTACCTGAGGGGCGGGCTAGAGGCATCGCCCTGATGCGCAGCTTTGGTACCTACGTGGCCCAGGTTGTGGAAGCCGGTTTTGAGAACGGTTCGATCCGGGTCTACCGGGTTGCTGCTGCGGTGGATTGCGGCCAGGTGGTCAACCCGGCCATCGTGGTTGACCAGATCGAGGGTGGTATCCTGTTTGGCCTGACCGCCGCTCTGTATGGAGAAATTACTCTGGAACGGGGCGAAGTCCAGCAATCCAACTTCCATGACTATCCACTACTGCGACACTATGAGCGGCCAGAGGTCGAGGTGGAGATTGTGGATAGCAACGAGACGCCGACCGGTGTCGGTGAGCCGGGCGTGCCGCCGGTGATCCCGGCTCTGGGCAATGCCCTGTTCGCGCTCACTGGCAGGCGCCAGCGAACTCTGCCGCTGAGGGCTGAGGCCTGATGGCTGCGGGAGTGCGCCCATGATTTCCGGCCAGGCCTCCGTTCTGGAAAGCGTGCGCCGCTGGCTGGAGGATGGAGAACGGGTCTGGTTGTGTACCATCGTGGAAACCTGGGGGTCGTCCCCCAGGCCGGTGGGCTCCTGGCTGGCGGTTTCCGAATCCGGCCGCTGGAGTGGCTCGGTGTCCGGTGGCTGCCTCGAGGAGGATCTGCTTCAACGAACCGCCGCCGAGGGGCCCGTCGAATCAACCCTGATTGATTACGGCATCACCGATGGCGACCGTGACCGCTTCCAGCTGCCCTGTGGCGGGCGGATCCGCCTGCTGGTAGAGCCACTGGTGCCGTCGGGCAGTCTTGCCCATATCGATGGCCTGTTGCGAGCCCTTATTGATCGGCAACCGGCGGTGCGTGACGTATTGGTTGGTGGCGGTATGCGCCTCGTGGGGGTGGGTAGCGACATCCGCAATGGGGTGAGTTTCGACGGGCATACCCTGGTGCATACCCTGCAGCCGGAGTGTCGGCTTCTGCTGATCGGTGCGGGTGAGGTGGCGCGCCACGTGGCGGAGTTTGCCTCGGCGGCCGAATTCACGGTTACCCTGTGCGAGCCCCGGGATACCTATGCGGACGGCTGGCAGTACCCGCATATTCCCCTGAGCCGGCGGCTGCCGGACGACCTCATTGCAGAGGACTACGGTGATCAGTGGTGCGGGGTGCTGGCCCTGGCCCACGATCCCCGGATTGACGATATGGGGTTACTGGCGGCGTTACAGTCGCCGGCATTCTATATCGGTGCCATGGGATCACGGAAAACCTCCGAGGCACGCCGGTCAAGGCTAGCCAACCTGGGGCTGGATAAGGTGGCAATTGACCGGCTCAGGGCGCCAATCGGCGTGAATATTCCGAGCAAGACGCCGGCGGAAATTGCTATATCCATCGTTGCGGACCTGATTGCCGCACGACATCATTTGCGGGCCGCCCAAGCATCCCTATAATGGCGGCAAATGAGGGTCGATAATCTCCGGTCGGCGGGGACACCCTTGGCACCTGGCCCGTGGAGAAACACCGTGTTTGATGTCACCCGATATGCCGTTGCGGCAGAATCCATCGTCGAAGCCGGTCGCTTCCTGTATCAGCGGGGGTGGTCGCCGGCCACCAGCAGCAATTACTCGGCGCGGATTGATGACAAGCACATCGCGATTACGGTTTCCGGCCGGCACAAGGGCCAGCTGGGTGCCGGTGATGTGATGGTGGTGGACCTGTCCGGCCAGCCCGTCCAGAGCAATTGCCGTTCCTCGGCTGAAACCCTTCTGCATACCGTGCTTTATGAGCTGTTCCCCGAGGTCGGGGCGGTGTTGCACACCCATTCCGTAAAAGCCACCGTCCTGAGCCGGCTGCTCGAGCCGGGCAGGGCATTGGAACTGGAAGGCTACGAGCTGCAGAAGGCCTTTGCCGGCGTGCAAACCCACGAATCGGTCTTGACCGTTCCGGTATTCGACAACACACAGGATATCGATGCGCTTGCCCGGGATACCAGGGCCTGGTTCGCAGAGCATCCTGAGAAGCCGGGTTATCTGATCCGGGGCCACGGCCTTTACACCTGGGGCCGCACCATGGCCGATTGCCTGCGCCATGTGGAAGCGTTTGAATTCCTTTTTGAATGTGAACTTGAAACCATGAGGGTCCGCCCATGACCACCCTGAGCATCTTTGATCAAAGCCAGCCAGAGCACGCCCGTACCGTTACGGAAAACCCGTCGGAAATCCGAGAGCTGTTGGCCTCCCAGGGCATTCGCTTCGAGCAGTGGCCGACCCGCGATTTGCCCGTCGATGCCACCCAGGAGCAGATTCTTGAGGTCTACAGCGAGGAAGTGGCCCGGCTGAAGGAAGAGTGTGGCTTCCAGACCGCCGATGTGGTGAGCCTGAATCCGGACAATCCGCAGAAAGAGGCCTTCCGCCAGAAGTTCCTGGATGAGCACACCCACAGTGAGGACGAAGTCCGGTTCTTCGTGCGGGGGAAGGGTCTGTTCTACCTGCACTTCGGTGACCAGGTGTATGCGGTGATGTGCGAGAAAAACGATCTGATCAGCGTTCCGGACGGCACCCGGCACTGGTTCGATATGGGGCCGGAGCCGGAGTTCACCTGCATCCGCCTGTTCAGCAACCCCGAAGGTTGGGTGGCCGACTTTACCGGCGAGGACATCGCCAGCCGCCTGCCCAGGTACGAAGCGCTGGCGGAGGCGAGTGGATGATCCGGGTTATCCTGACGGACATTGAGGGCACCACCAGTTCTATTTCGTTTGTGCACGATGTTCTGTTCCCCTTTGCGGCCAGGCACCTGCCCGGGTTCGTGACCGCACACCGGGATGAACCCGCGGTGGCCGAGCAACTCGATGAGGTTGCATCGAAAAGTGGCGTCGACCGCGCGGATATTGACGGACTTGTTGACGTTCTCCAGCAATGGATCCGGGAGGACCGGAAGGAAACTTCCCTGAAAGCCCTGCAGGGTATGGTCTGGGAACAGGGCTACCAGCAGGGCGAGCTGAAGGGGCATATCTACCCGGACGCGGCGGATTATCTGCAGCGGTGGCATGATCGGGGATTGAGGCTGTTCGTATATTCCTCCGGTTCGGTGAAGGCCCAGAAGCTGATTTTCGGCTTCACTACGGAGGGTGACTTCACGCCGTTTTTCTCGGGCTATTTCGACACCCGCAAGGGCGGCAAGAAAGAGGCCGGCTCCTATCGTAATATTCTGAAAGAACTGGGTGTCGAGCCGGAGACGGTGCTGTTCTTGTCTGATGTCGAGGCGGAACTTGAAGCCGCAGAGGCTGCCGGCCTGAAGACCGCGTGGCTGGTCCGGGAAGGTGAGCTGCCTGATACCGGTCGCTTCGTTGCCCGCGACTTCTCGGAGGTGGAGACTCTGCTGCGCAAGCGTTGATACCTCCGCAAGACCTACAGGAGGATGCCATGACCGGAAGACACTGGGCCCGCCGTTTGGCGTTGCTGTTGCTGATTCCGGTCCTGAGTGCCTGTAATCCCTTTTCCGAGGCCCGCCCTATGCTCGATGAGTACGTGGAGCGGGTCGCCCGGGTTCTGGAGACGGAGCCCGAGCTTTCTTCCCCTGAACCCGCCGAACAGATACCCCGTCGCCGTGACCGTGTGTTGTCCATGCCGGAACTGGATATGGGCATGCTCGACTTTCTGTCCCTCTATGGCTGCGAACTGCAGTTTGTGGTGGGTGAAAAGAATTCGGTGATGGGCCGGGTGATGCAGCCGCTCAACCGTCTACGGTACGAGGTTCGGTTTATCGAGGCGGCCCGGGAGTGTCTGCCCGAGGTGGATGGTGAGGAGCTGGAAGAAGCCCTGAGCGAGGCCATCGAGAGCAAGCGGGAGTCGCTTCCCATCGCGGTCTGGAATGCCACCTGGGGTGTGGAGGAAGTGGAAACCCTGTTCACCCTCGCCAAGGGTTATTACCCGGTGGCCCCGGAAGGGGATCCGGTTTCCGACCTGGCCTTGGATGCGCAGCAGCTGAATGCTGCCACCGCCAGGTTGCTGGATGAGAAGCTGGATGTATCACTGGAGTTCGCCGGTAACGTTCACCAGCGATGGCAGGCGGAATATCGTGCGGGACAACTGATCAACAGCGCCCGGTTGCTGGCGGCCAGGCTGGATGACGCTACTGGCCTGTTGCAGGAGCGGCTGGAAGGACGGCCGCTGTGCCTCAATGGCAAGCCGAACAACCAGTCCGATATCGTGCAGAACATGTTCTTCAGCGTGTATATCGGCGAGATTCAGCCCTACATGGGAGAAGTGCGCCGGGCTCGGGACGCGCTGATCGGGCCCCTGGCCAGATTGGCCCGGCAGCAGGAGGCCGTGATGCCGCAGTCTTTCCGGAACTGGTACCGGCACCATCTGTCCCTGACTGCAGAAGATAGCCTCTGGCTTGACCTGGACCGGGCCATGGCGGATCACACCCGGGCCTGGCAGGACCTGCTGGAGCAGTGTGGTCTGAGGCCCGGGGCGTGAGGCAGGCACGCAGTACTGAATCAGCTCGCCTGTGGTCGATTGACCTTCAGGTGGACCATCGCCACGATGAACAGCAGCAGCGTCAGCACCGTCAATAGCACCGGGCCGGGCGCGCCCTCACTGAGCCAGGCCGATACCACCGCCTGGGTGAAATAAAAAATGACCACGAAGGCCATCCAGATGTAGCCCCGGTTGTGGCCCCGGAATACCGGCACGGCAAAGGCCAGTAAAGGCACCAGTTTGACGGCCAGCATCAGGGTAATGGAGACCCCTTCGACCGGAGCAGGGAAGAAGGTGGTGACAATCAGAGTCGCCAGAACGGCCAGGTACAACAGAATGGTCAGGCGGGCGGTCTGCTTGGCTTTTGGGTTGTGGAGCATGGTTGCTTTCCGGTTCAGTCGGACAGTTTGAGGGCGAGGGTGGCCAGGCGTTGGCCGAAGGCCTGGCACAGGGTCTTCTCATGGTCACTCAGCGGCAGCTGTTCAGCGGTGCCGGCCCAGTGGGAGGGGCCATAGGGTGTGCCGCCGGATTCAGTCTCGCCCAGTGCTTTCTCGGTGTATGGCAGGCCGCACAACACCATGCCATGGTGCAGCAGTGGCAGCATCATCGTCATCAGGGTGGTTTCCTGGCCACCGTGCAGACTGCCGGTAGAGGTAAAGGCCCCCGCCGGTTTTCCGGCCAGCGCGCCACTCAACCACAGGTCTCCGGTGCTGTCGAGAAAATGCTTCAGTGGCGCCGCCATGTTGCCAAAGCGTGTGGGGCTGCCAATGGCGAGCCCGGAGCAACCGGCAAGGTCCGCCTTGGTGGCGTAGGGCGCGCCCTCATCGGGTACCGGCGGCAGGCTGGCCTCGGTATCGGGGGACACCGGCGGCACCGCGCGCAAGCGCGCCTCGATACCCGGCACCCGGGCGACACCCCGGCCAATCTGGTTGGCCAGCTCTGCCGTCTGGCCATTACGGCTGTAATACAGGATCAGAACGTACGGTGCATGCTCTGGCATGGAACAGGTTCCCTTGCTTGGCGGCGTGAAACTGGATTCGGGCTCGACATTACAGAATGGTCAGAACATTCTCCGGAGGTCTGCCCAGGGCCGCCTCGTTATTACGAATCACGATGGGGCGTTCGATCAGTCTGGGATGCTCCGACATCGCCTGGAGCAGCTGGTCACGGGACAATTCCGGGTTATCGAGGCCCAGCTCCTTGTACTCGGTTTCCTTGGTCCGCATGAGTTCCCTCGGTTCGCAGCCCAGCATGTCGAGGATATTCCCGAGCTCTACCGCTGTCGGAGGCGTTTCCAGGTAGCGTATAATCTCCGGCTCGATTCCCCGTTCGTTAAGCAGTTCAAGTGTTTGACGTGACTTGGAGCAGCGCGGGTTGTGGAAAATC
>JABURI010000202.1 GCA_014762755.1 Marinobacter sp. | reverse complement strand
CTTGAGGTCATAGGTCATTTCCATGGTGGTCCAGAACACCGGCTCGCTGTAGTAGCTGATATTGTGAGCTTCGGACACACGCCAGAGGTTCCCCTCCTGGTCATACTCCTCGGATGCCAGGATCTGCCAGCTGTCCTCGTCCACGTAGAACACCCGGCGGGCGTAGATATGGCTGATACCGGTTCGCAGCGTCGCTTCCACCACCCAGACCCGGTGCAGCTCATACCGCGCCAGCTTCTGGTTGATATGCTTCGGGCGGATGACGTCGTCAGCTTCCACGGCGTCGCCGTGCAACCTGTACGCATTGTAGGGCACGTACAGCTCCCGCTTGCCCTTGAGGGTCCAGTCGTACTGATTGGGGGCGCCGTTGTACATATCCTTCTGGTCCACCGAGCGCAGAGAGGAAGAGTTGGGCAGGTCCGTTTCATAGGCCAGGTTGGGAGAGCGCCGCAGGCGGCGTGAGCCGGAATCATAGCGCCAGGCGAGACGCGGGGAACGGATCTGGTCCAGGGTTTCGTGCACCAGGGTAATCGTACCGGCCAGCGAGGATGGCGCAATGGTGTTGGTTTTCAGATAGAAGATCTTGTTGTCGATCTCTTCCAGCTCGGCCCCTTTTCGGCTGTAGGCAAAGAAATAATCGTATTCGTTGACCACCGGATTGTAGGAACCGTCCGTCTGGGGCGTTGCCGAGGCACTCCGGAACGAGATTTCCGTACCCCGGTATCGAAGGATGTGGTTCCAGATCACCTCCAGGCCGTTCTGGGGGATCGGAAAAGGGCTGGTCATGATGGTATTGCGAACGCCGTTGCCGTTATCGAGCAGTTCCGCGCTGGTCGCGTTCTCCATGGATTTCTCGTAAACATGTTCCGGGAACGCGGCGGTGCGACGGGTCTGGTAGACCGGCATGAAGAATTCGGGACCATACTGCTCGATCATCCGGATGTGACCGTCAGACAACTTGTCCCGGTAGAGATCCAGGTTGTCCCGGGTAATCACAAACAATGGCTTGTCATCCGGGAAGGGGTTGACCTCGATCTCTCCCCGACTCCAACCTGCCGGCGGCGTGCTCAGCCCCCCGGTCCACTCCGGGATGGTCCCGGCCCCATTGGCTCCGCGCTCGGCGCCCACCGGGGTCAGCTCGTTCCCGAGCCTGGCGGCTTCCGCCGGACTCACTTTGGCCAGTGCCTGCCCGGACAACCCGAACAGTACCGCCGCTGCACCCGCGACAATATGGCTTCGCATACCTGACATCTCCAGCAGTTCCATAAGACGGCCTGCTTTTTGCCAGATTCAAACAACCGTTTCAAGTGAATGTTTGTATCCTCTTGTGACGGCATCGAGAGCGATGAGACAGGTGAAGAAATTGTTGCACATAAATGGTACAATTCCGTGCTTAAGCAATCTGCCAGTTCTTCCCAATCCGAAATCGCAGGTACTCCATGGCCTCGCAATGGCATTCACTGGTGTCGCAAAAACTGTTTCTGGCCAAGACGCTGTTACGGCAACTTGATCTGCCGGCACTGGCAGCCAATGGAGAGCCGGCACCGGAGGCCGAGCAGGCCCTTCGCAGGGAAGCTGCGATCCAGGGCGCCATGGAGTTGATACTCCGCAGCCGGAAACTGGTGCTGGTCATGATCGCCCGGCTCTACCAGGAGCGGAATGCGGAACCGGAGTCCCTTGAAGAATTGGCGGCACTGGTCGGGGCCGATGCCAGCGAAGTGTACCGGCTACGGAATCTCGCACGGGAAAATGGAAGCTGGTGGAATCATCTGGACCAACTGGAGCAGGGCCAGAGCCGCCCACCTGCAACCCGGAAAACGGTAACGGACGACAACATCATCGCCGTTTCAGCGGAAACGGGACCGGATCGGTCAGCCGCGGGATTGCTGAAGACACTGGGCGCACTCAAACATTTTGCCGACGATCTGGACGAGCAGCACAGCGAGTGGTGAACCACCGCCAGAGGCTGGATTCCGGATCTCAACAACAGACAGGTTTACTGAATGTCACCATCGTTTTTTGAAATTGTCCAATTGAGCAATGGCGACTATGCGTTGCGCCGGATCGATGACGACAGCGCGCCGCTGGTACGCATCTCATTCTCCCAGGAAGCCCGGGAGATGATGGAAGATCGCGACATGAATGTCGCCAAAGCCATGATCGCTGCCGGCATTGAAGCTGTGGGCGACATTACCCATGACATTGACTGGGAAGAGGAAGAAGTCGAGGCAGTCGACCCGCAACCCTCCTATACCCTGCACTGATCGGGCGGCAGGCTCACTGGCCTGCCCCTGAGCCTCAACGCTGGCGCAGCACCACCCCGTGACTGTTCCCCTCTGCTGACGCCTGTTGGAGTGACTCCAGCGCCGCGCGGCCCAGTTTGTGGGTCCACATCACCACGGCGTGGCAGGTACCGGCCCGAAGTGCCCGCTCAGCCAGTTGCTGGGCCGGCAGCTCCGAGGTTGAACGCAACACCAGTAGCTCACCTGTGACAATGCCATGCATCTTCTGCCACTTGCTGACCAGTTCCTGTGGCGGATCAATCCACGCCAGCCACCGTTTTTCCTGATTGAGCTGCGTCAGCATGGGCAAGAGCAACTGGAAATTCTCTACCTGCCCCTGGGGGAGAATAATCTCGGTTACATTGCCGGTCACCTCTGCCGGACGGGGTTCGGTATGGCGACGGGTGCGGATGACGGCAGGTCGCCCGGGAACACCCGACGACGGCACGGAGTGGGACAGGACGCCTTGCTGGTAAGCCAGATTCTGATTGAAGCTCAATTGTTCCATAAGTCACCCGCTTGTTCTTTTATCGATTATCT
>JABURI010000231.1 GCA_014762755.1 Marinobacter sp. | reverse complement strand
CTTTTAGCTTCGGGTTAGTCCTCCACGCGTCCGATTGACCCAACCAGCTCCTGTTAAAACAGAAGAAGGCACCCTGGGACAACGTGCCGACACGTGTGTGAATTTGCTGGATTCGTTTCCAGCGGGCGCGTTTATACCATAAATCGCCCCGCCAACGCCATTAATTTTGCCAGGAAGCTTCCTTGTACGCAGCTTCCCGCGCCCTTAAAATGCTGGTTTGGTTCAAATCAACAGGAAGCCCGATGCAGGTATCGATAAAGACCCCGGAAGAAATCGAGAAAATGCGCGTAGCCGGCCGTCTGGCGGCCGAAGTTCTGGAAATGATCGACGAGCATATCAAGCCCGGCGTTTCCACCGAGGAACTCGATCGCATTTGCCACGACTATATCGTGAACGTTCAGAAGGCCATTCCCGCGCCTCTCAATTATAAGGGGTTTCCGAAGTCCATCTGCACGTCGGTCAACCATGTGATCTGTCACGGCATTCCGTCCGAAAAGAAAATCCTGAAAGACGGCGACATCCTCAACATCGATGTCACCGTGATCAAGGACGAATACCATGGCGACACCAGCAAGATGTGGATCGTGGGCAAGCCCAAGCCCGGCACCGAGCGCCTGATCCGGATTACCCAGGAGTGCCTATATAAAGGTATTGAACTGGTGAAGCCCGGAACCCGTCTCGGCGATATCGGCAACGTAATCCAGAAGCACGCCGAAAAGCACCACTATTCGGTGGTCCGGGATTACTGCGGCCACGGCATCGGCAAGGTCTTCCATGAAGAGCCCCAGGTGATGCATTACGGCAAGCCGGGCACCGGGCTGGAGCTGCAGGAAGGCATGACTTTCACCATTGAGCCGATGATCAACCAGGGCAAGTACCTGACCAAGCTGCTGCCGGATGGCTGGACCGTGGTTACCAAGGACCACAAGCTGTCCGCCCAGTGGGAACACACCATCCTCGTGACCGCCGATGGCCACGAGATTCTGACCAAACGATCGGAAGAGTCCTTCTAAGTGGACCAAAACGACCTGGAACACCGCATCAGCAATGACCCGTCTCCGGTTTCCGCGGCAAGGGAACTATTAAAGGAAAGGTATACCGCTGATGCCAAGGCGTTTCGCCAGGGCGCGGATGTCCGGGCTCTTGTCCATTCCAGGTCGGACACGATCGATACGGTTCTCAGGCTGATCTGGGACCGCTACCCCTTTGCCAGCTCCGAGGATATCGCGCTCATTGCCGTTGGCGGCTACGGGCGCGGTGAGCTGCACCCCCACTCCGACATCGACCTATTGATCCTGACCCGCGACGGTATCCGGGAGGAATGGCAGGACGACCTCGGTGCCTTCGTGACTCTGCTCTGGGACCTGAAGCTGGACATCGGCCACAGTGTCCGCAGCATTGAAGAAAGCATGGCGGCCGCCCGGGAGGATGTCACCATCCTCACCAACCTGCTGGAAACCCGGACCATTGCCGGCCCCGACAGCCTGCGGCAGTATCTGAGCGAGCAGGTCTACTCGGATGATGTCAGTACCGATCGCGACTATTTCATTGCCAAACGCGAGGAGCAGCAGGATCGCCACAAGAAATACGGTGACACCGAGTATAATCTCGAGCCCAATGTAAAGGGCTCCCCCGGCGCGCTGCGCGACATCCAGACCATCGGCTGGATCACCAAGCGGCACTTCGGCCTGCAGAACATTGCCGACCTGACCCGCTTCAGCATCCTGACCGAAGAGGAACACCAGATCCTGTACCAGGGCGAAACCCTGCTCTGGCAGCTCCGCTACGGTCTGCAGCTGCTGGCCGACCGGAACGAGAACCGGCTGCTGTTCGATCACCAGCGGGCCCTGGCCGAGATGCTCGGCTTCCGGGACGAGGGCAAGCGCCTGGGCGTGGAGCTGATGATGCAGTCCTACTACCGCACCGTGCTGGCCCTGGCCGAGCTCACAGACGTGATCCTCCAGTACTACGATGAGGCCATTCTTGGCGCCGGTGACGAGGATGATATCCAGCCGCTGAACAAGCGTTTCCAGATCCGCAACCGCTATATAGAAGCGGTGAACAACCAGGTTTTCGCCTACGCGCCTTACGCCATCATGGAAATCTTTGTGCTGATGGCCCAACACCCGGACATCAAGGGCATCCGGGCGACCACTATCCGTTCCCTGCGGGCACACCGGCACCTGATCGACGATGCCTTCCGGTCGGATCTGGCGGTGACCACCCTGTTCATGGAGCTGCTGCGCACGCCCCATGACCTGGACCAGACCCTGGGCGCCATGAAGAAGTACAACGTGCTGGGGCGGTATCTGCCGGAATTCGGCCAGATTATCGGCCAGATGCAGCACGACCTGTTCCACATCTACACGGTGGATGCCCACACCATGCGGGTGATCCGCAACATGGTGCGGCTGAACCGGGCCGAAACCCGGTCGGAATATCCCCTGGCCTCGCGGCTGATTCACCACCTGCCGAAACTTGAGACCCTGTATATTGCCGGCCTTTACCACGACATCGCCAAGGGCCGCGGTGGTGACCATTCCGAACTGGGCGCGGTGGATGCCGCGGCGTTCTGCCAGCGGCACCATCTGAGCGAGCGGGATACCCAGCTGGTATCGTGGCTGGTGGAGAACCATCTGCTGATGTCCATGACCGCCCAGCGCAAGGACATCTCCGATCCGGAAATCATCCATGCCTTCGCCAAGGCGGTACCCAGCCAGGCGCATCTGGACTACCTGTACATCATGACGGTGTGCGACATCAGCGCCACCAACCCGAAACTGTGGAACACGTGGCGGGCTTCCCTGCTCAGGCAACTGTACATTGAAGCCAAGCGGGCCCTGCGCCGGGGCACGGAAACCCCGGTAGACCGGCAGGAGTGGGTGCGGGCCACCCAATCCGAAGCCCGGGAGATCCTGCTCGCCCAGAACATGACGGACGAGCAGATCGACGGTGTCTGGGACACGGTGGATGAAGACTACTTCCTGCAGGATTCCACGGTGGATATCGCCTGGCAGACCGCCGCCATCATCCGCCACGGAGACAACCCGGACCCGCTGATCCTGATCCGCGACACACGGGGCGGCCCCACCGAGGGCTATTCCCAGATCATCATCTATATGAAGGACCGGGTCGCGCTGTTCGCGGCCACCACAGCGGTGCTGGAACAACTGAACCTGAACATCGTGGACGCCCGCATCAGCTCCGGCGAGGGACCGTTCTCCATCAGTTCCTACGTGGTGCTGGACGAACAGGGCCAGCCCCTGGGTGTGGACCCGGCCCGTAAGGAGCGGGTACGCAAGCGCCTGATCGAGGAGCTGGACGATCCCGAGGATTACCCGGAGATCATCCATCGCCGGACGCCACGGCAGTTGAAACACTTCGCCTTCCCCACCGAGGTGACCTTCTCCAACGACACGGTCAACCAACGCACGGTGATGGAAGTGATCACCCCGGACCGCCCGGGCCTTCTGGCCCGCATTGGCCAGGTGCTGCTGGAACACCGGGTGCGCCTCACCAACGCCAAGATCGCCACCCTGGGCGAGCGGGTTGAGGACGTGTTCTTTGTTACCGACGAGCACGGCGGCCCGCTGAGTGATCCCACGAAATGCCAGGCCCTTCAGGACGCCCTCTGTAAAATGCTGGACGATATTCAATGAACCAGAATCTTGACCGATTGCACCCCTATCCCTTTGAAAAACTGGCCAAACTGAAGGCCGGCATCAGCGTGCCGGAACATCTGGTACCGATTTCTCTGGGGATTGGAGAGCCCAAGCACCCTTCCCCGGAATTCGTGAAGCAGGTCATCACGGATAACCTGGACAAGCTGGCGAACTACCCCACCACCAAGGGCACCGACGCGTTGCGGCAGGCCATTGCCGACTGGGCAACCCGGCGATTCAATCTGTCCGCAGGCTCGCTGGATCCGGCGGCCAACGTAGTGCCCGTCAATGGCACCCGCGAGGCGATCTTTGCTCTGGTGCAGGCGGTTATAGACACCCGCAAACCGGCCAAGGTAGTGAGCCCGAACCCGTTCTACCAGATCTACGAAGGCGCGGCCTTCCTTGCCGGTGCCGATCCGGTTTACCTGGCCTGTGATGCGAGCAACAGCTTTATCCCGGATTTTGACGCAGTACCGGAGAGCGTCTGGGAAGACTGCCAGCTGCTGTTCCTGTGTTCTCCCGGCAACCCCAGCGGTGCGGTGATTCCCCGGGAGACCCTGGCAAAGGTGATCGAACTGGCCGACCGGTACGATTTCATTATCGCCTCCGACGAGTGCTATTCCGAGCTCTACCCGGACGAGAGCAACCCGCCCGAGGGCCTGCTGCAGACCTGCGCCGCCCTGGGCCGGGACGATTTCAAACGCTGCATCGTGTTCCACAGCCTGTCCAAGCGCAGCAACCTCCCGGGCCTGCGTTCCGGCTTCGTGGCCGGTGATGCGGACGTACTCAAGGGCTACCTGAAATACCGCACCTACCACGGCTGCGCCATGCCCATCCATAACCAGCTGGCCAGCATCGCCGCCTGGAACGACGAAGATCATGTGCGCGAAAACCGCGCCGCCTACCGGGCCAAATTCGAGGCCGTCGTGCCCATTCTGCGGGAAGTCATGAACGTCGACTTCCCCGACGCCGGCTTCTACCTCTGGCCGGAAACCCCGATGGACGACGAAACCTTCGCCCGTGAACTCTCCGCCCAGCAGAATGTACACGTCCTCCCCGGCCGCTACCTCTCCCGTACCGTGGACGGCCACAACCCCGGCGAAAACCGCGTGCGCATGGCGCTGGTGGCGCCGCTGGAGGAGTGTGTTGAGGCGGCTCGGCGGATAGTGGCGTTTGTGAAGGCCAATAATTGAGGCTTGGGGGCGAGGTGAAGTTGGGGTCAGATGAACGAGTTCATCTGACCCCTGAGGTGGCCCCTGAGGCGGAAGGTGAACTCCGGGGTCTGAAGAAAGCCTTCTTCTGACCCCATTTTCAAGTTTAAGGCACTAAAGATGAAACTCTACGGCATCAAAAACTGCGACACCGTCAAAAAAGCCCGCAAGTGGCTGGACGAACAAGGCATCTCCTACGACTTTCATGATTTCAAGAAAGACGGCCTCAGCAGCGAGAAGCTGAGCGAGTGGGAACAGGCCATCGGCTGGGAAACCCTGCTCAACCGCCGCGGCACCACCTGGCGCAAACTTCCCGACGAGGTTCGTGATACCATTAGCGCCCAATCCGCCCACGACATCATGCTCGAAAACCCGTCCATTATTAAGCGGCCGGTGGTGGAGCAGAATGGCGACATATTTGTCGGCTTCAAGGTTGACGAGTGGGCCGCGAAAGGACTCGGATAAATCTGAAAGTGGGGTCAGATGAAGGTATTCATCAGACCCCGGTTTCCGACCAGACTTGAGAGCTTGCGCGGAGATTGGGGTCTGATGAAAGCTTTCATCTGACCCCGTTTTTGAGATCCGCCACCAAGTTGAGACCTAAAAAGGGGGTCAGAAGAAAGCGTTCTTCAGACCCCATCTGCAAATTTAAAGACAGGAGCAACCACCAGATGAGTTTTGCATTCGGTATCGGCATCGGCACCCAGAACAACCAGGGCGAGTGGCTGGAGGTTTACTACCAGCAGCCGATCATGACCCCCGACAAGGCGCTGATCGATGTGGTTGAAAGCGCGCTCGATTACCAGGGCGGCAACCAGGCCATCGAGGCCAGCGCCGAGCAGCTGCACCAGTTTGCCAATGCCCTGCGCCAGCTTGGTCAGACCGAGCAGGCCTCCCTGGCCGAGAAAACTGCCAAGAGCAAGCGCCCGGTTGTGGTCACCGTTCTGGCCAGCGACGACACCGCCTCCAGCACCCCGGAGGTTTATCTCAAGCTGCACCTGATCTCCCACCGCCTGGCCAAGCCCCACGGCGTCAAGCTGGACGGAATCTTCGGCCTGCTGCCGAACCTGGCGTGGACCAACGAAGGCGCCATCGACCTGAACGAACTGGCCGAGCGCCAGCTGCAGGCCCGCATTGAAGGCCGCACCCTGGAAGTGAAGTCCGTGGACAAGTTCCCGCAGATGACAGATTACGTGGTGCCCAAGGGCGTCCGGATTGCCGACACCGCCCGTGTTCGCCTCGGCGCCTACGTAGGCGAAGGCACCACCGTGATGCACGAAGGCTTCATCAACTTCAACGCCGGCACCGAAGGCACCTCCATGATCGAGGGCCGGATCTCCGCAGGCGTGATGATCGGAAAGGGCTCCGACCTCGGCGGCGGCTGCTCCACCATGGGCACCCTCTCCGGCGGCGGCAACATCATCATCTCCGTGGGCGAAAACTGCCTGCTCGGCGCCAACGCCGGCATCGGCATCCCCCTGGGCGACCGCTGCACCGTGGAAGCTGGCCTGTACATCACCTCCGGCACCAAAGTCGCCCTGCTGGACGACAACAACGAGCTGGTGGAAGTGATCAAAGCCCGCGACCTGGCCGGCAAACCGGACCTCCTGTTCCGCCGCAACAGCCAGACCGGTGCGGTTGAGTGCAAAACCAACAAGACCGCGATCGAGCTGAACGAAGAGCTGCACGCGAATAACTGAGGCGGCGGAGATCGCCCCCAGAATGGGGCCTCATCTAACTCAGGGGTCTGATGAACTCCGTTCATCTGACCCCAACTTAAGGCTGAAAATGGGGTCAGAAGAAAGCTTTCTTCAGACCCCTGAGTTAGACCGCACCCCAGGGGTCTGATGAACTTTGTTCATCTGACCCCAAGTTAAGTTGAAATTGGGGTCAGAAGAAGGCTTTCTTCAGACCCCTGAGTTAGACCGCGCCCCTGGGGTCTGATGAACTTGTTCATCTGACCCCGAGTTAAGTTGAAATTGGGGTCAGAAGAAGGCTTTCTTCAGACCCCTGAGTTAGATCTGACTTCGACGCCACTTTCACCGAACAAGGCCAAGCAATGACCACATCGCCCACCCTCGAACTCGCCATGGACCTCATCCGCCGGCAATCGGTTACCCCGGATGATGCCGGTTGCCAGGAGCTGATGATGTCCCGGCTCGCACCGCTGGGATTCGATGGCGAGAACCTGCGTTTCGGCGATACCGACAACCTCTGGGCTCGCAAGGGCTCCGACGGTCCGGTACTGGCCTTTGCCGGTCACACCGACGTGGTCCCGACTGGCCCGGAGAAGAATTGGGCGCATCCGCCGTTTGATCCGGTCATCAAGGAAGGCTACCTCTACGGTCGCGGTGCTGCCGATATGAAGGGAAGCCTGGCGGCATTCATCACCGCCTGCGAGCGATTCGTGAAGGCGCATCCGGATCATCGTGGCTCTATCGCTTTGCTGATCACCAGTGACGAAGAAGGCCCGGCGAAAGATGGTACGGTGAAAGTCGTGGAAACCCTGGAGGCCCGAAACGAGAAGATCGACTGGTGCCTGATCGGCGAGCCCTCCAGCACCCACGAGGTCGGCGATGTGATCAAGAACGGCCGCCGCGGTTCACTCCATGGCTACCTGACCGTGCACGGCATCCAGGGCCATGTCGCCTATCCGCACCTGGCGGAGAACCCGGTGCATACTGTTGCCCCGGCGCTGGATGCCCTGGCCAATGAATTCTGGGACAACGGCAACGACTTCTTCCCGCCCACCACCTTCCAGATCACCAAGATCGAGGCCGGCACCGGCAGCAACATCATTCCCGGAGAGTGCCTGGTGCATTTCAACTTCCGCTACTGTACCGAGAACACCGCGGAAAGCCTGGAAGAGCGGGTGGTTGCCATCCTCGACCGGCACAAGCTGAAGTACGATCTGCAATGGCACCTGAGCGGACGCCCTTTCCTGACGGACCGCGGCGCGCTGGTCTCAGCCAGCCAGGACGCCATCCGCACCGTAACCGGCCGCGAAACCGAACTCTCCACCTCCGGCGGCACCTCCGACGGCCGCTTCATTGCGCCCACTGGCGCCCAGGTAGTGGAACTCGGCCCGATCAACGCGACCATTCACAAGGTGGATGAGTGTGTGAAGGCAGGGGATCTGGATACGCTGTCGGAGATTTATGAGCAGATTCTGGTGGAACTGCTGGCGTGAAGAAGGGGTCAGAAGAAAGCTTTCTTCAGACCCCGGAGTTCGACGAAGCCCCTGGGGTCTAATGTACCCCAGGGGTCAGATGAAAGCCTTCATCAGACCCCCGAGTTAGACCCCATTTTTAGCCCTGCCCCCGGATCCGCCATTCAATAGTGCGGAGGCGGTGTTTCCTGATCCTCCGGTTTGATATTCGAAGGCGACACATCCTTCAGCTGCTTGTGCAGCAACCGCTTCGCTTCCCACAGCTCCCGGATATCCATTTCCTGCTTGGCCACCTGCTCACTGAGGGTGTTGATCACGTCATCCTGGAAGGCGATTCGCATTTCCAGTTCGTCGAGTCGGGCTTCGAGGTCTTTCTGTGTCATCGGTTTGGTCAGCGCTCGGGATAATCTGGTAATATGCCGCTTTTCTCCGCCAGCTCCCCTTATTTTCGGGATCTGGCGGTTTTCACCGGCCGGATGCGTGAGTTTACCTGATATCCGGTTCTTTATCGTTAGCGTTACAAAAATGGAGAAGTTACCTTCAATGCGTAATCCAGCCAAAGCGATCCTTGTCGCTGTTCTGATCGCGATTCCCGCACCATTGATCCTGGCGTTTATTCTGACTGCCACCCCCGAGCCACTTCGCCTGATTGCTGCCGGCGAAGTCATTGAAGCTCTCGGAAGCAACCGGGGCATTGCTGCCTACATCATCACTCTGGTTCTGTTTGGCATCGCCGGCTTCCTGGCCGTGGCACTTTCTGCCAAGCAACAGGCTGCACAGAGCAATGCCCGCCGCGCACCATCCCGTCCTCAGCGTAACAACGACGAAGACGAAGGCGATTTCGATGACAGCACCCCGGAAGGCGACGAAGAAGGCACCGTCAAGTGGTTCAACGTCAAGAAAGGGTTCGGCTTTATCGTCCGTGACAGCGGTGACGAAGTGTTCGTGCACTTCCGTGCCATTCGTGGCCGCGGCCGCCGGGTCCTGCGTCAGGGCCAGCTGGTTCGTTTCAACGTGGTTGAAGCGGACAAGGGCCTTCAGGCGGACAACGTGTCCATCCTGAGCGACTGAGCACCAGGCCCCGGCCAACGAAAAAGGCAGCCTTCGCGGCTGCCTTTTTCAATTCCAGACCACCTTTTGTTCACCGCGGCTGTCCAGCCGCCACCACTTCTCATCCTCGACCGGCTCCCCCTCCTGCCAGTCACCCGGGCTGCATCGGATCTCGGTGTCCATGGCCCGCCAGGCACTCCGGGCGCAGTCCAGATCGCTGCCCCAGGGCAGCTCCTCACCTTCGAGCACCAGCGATGTGAAACGCTTTCCGAAGGCGCCGGGGTAAAGCGTAATGCGCACTGATGCCCCCTCGTAAGTGGCGGTGCCCTTGATCACCGAGGATACATCGGTGTCATCCAGGCTGAGGTTGTCAACGTTGGCCTCAAGCCACTTCGACACCTGTTTCGGTGCCAGGTCACGAATGTAGATTTCCAGATCCTGCACTCGCGGAATCTCCATGCTGTTGATCACAATGCAGCACATAGTGAACCGGGCCGGGGCCCGCTGCAACCCACTGTTCCAGCTCACGTCGCAAATCTTCGACAGAAAGTCGCCGCAGGGTACCGGCGGCCTCCCGTTCCCGCCAGGCAACTTCGGCGGCAGCCTGCCGGAGTTCGATATCCTGAAGGGATTGCTCAATCCCTTCCACCGGTTCCTGTCGGGCCATGGCAACCAGCCCCTGACGCCTCAGGGTGTCCGCCTGCCCGCTCAGCGCCGCTGCTTCTGCGGGTCCTCTTCTTGCAAACAGGCTCAACCGAGCCGCCGCGCGCCCGACCCACTCAAGCATGCCGCCGGGGGTGCTTACACAACGGCTTCGACTGGACGCAACATAACCCACAACCGAATGGGGTAACTGGATATTCCACTGCTTTTCGATCGCAGACTGGCGGGCGGTCAGGATGGCTTTTCGCTGCGCCTGGCTCGCCGATGGCATATCGAAGGCATCGAGGCGACGCCCCATTCTGTGTTGGAGAGTGCGAACAGCTGAATGACAATCCGGTCCTTCGGGGCCAAGGAGCAACACCGGGCCATACCAGCTGGCAATCAGTTCTGACGTCACCGCCCCCGGCGCCTCCATCAACGCCAGAAGATCCGCCGGCGACACATTGTCGAGTACCAGCACTGGCCAGCTCAGAGCAAAGCTCGCCTCGCTGTCCTCCACTTCCCTCACCGGTATGACGGGAAGATCACTGGCCACCAGCTCGGCTTCACGGCGCAGATCGATCTCGACATAGTCCCGTTCGAGTACAGGTAGCAGAGATTGCAGCCAGCTGGACTTGCCCGATCCCCGGGGCCCACGTACCCAGACCAGAGCCCGGCAACAGGCCGCCACGGTCACCGCAACATCTTCGGCTAACTCAATCCACTCCGGGTCAGTGATGGCAATAGGTGCGCGGGTATCTGTGGTCAAATCCTCCGGCGGCACCGGCTCCGCCAGCTCGGGCCACCTCGGAACCTGTTCCAGAAGAGCCACGTAGGCTTTACCCTCGAACCGCTCGGCGCGTCGTGCCAGGGTATCCAGCAGGTGGGGCCAATCCAGCCAGGGTGCCGCAAAGGCTTCCCGGGCACTTGCCAGCCAGTAGATCAGCTGGGAGGACAACAGCCCCTCCCCGCCAACTTCGGTCACGATGGGCTGTTCACACTGGATGGTTCGAATCAGTTCGTCCAGGTCGACACCGCAGCCACGCAGATACCGGGTGATCGACGGATCGGTGTCCAGCAGCGCAAGCAGGAAATCCTCGACGGTGATGGCTGCGCCACCTCGCCCGCTGACATTGTCGCGCGCCTTCAGTAAGGCGTTCTGACACCGGGGATCCAGGCATCCTTGCCAGTCTTCCATTCAACTTCTCCCTGTTCCGTTCGCATCGTCCTGATGCTGTTTGATTATGTTGCCGGCGCCTCACCAGGTGCCGGTATTCTCCATGCTCGCCCACGGCTCTTTCGGGGGCAGCGCTTCGCCTTTCTGGAGCAGCTCGATGGAGATGTTGTCCGGCGTCCTGATAAACGCCATGTAGCCGTCGCGGGGCGGCCGGTTGATAGTCACGCCATTGGCCTGGAGTTTCTCGCACAGGGCGTAGATATCATCCACGCGGTAGGCCAGGTGGCCAAAATTGCGGCCCCCGGTGTATTCCTCCGGATCCCAGTTGTAGGTCAGTTCGATCATCGGTGCCCTGTCTTCCCGGGCCCGGGCCTCGTCTTCCGGGGCCGCCAGAAACACCAGGGTGAACCGGCCCTTCTCGCTACTCTTGCGGTTGATTTCGACCATGCCCAGCAGGTCGCAGAAGAAATGCAGCGTCTCATCCAGGTCGCTCACCCGGATCATGGTGTGGAGGTATTGCATACGCGCTCCTTGTCCAATAATGGTGGTTTTACCGCTTGAACACAGTTTACGGTATCCTTGATCAATGGACGACATCACCATCGGCGATATCCCCTGCGCCCTCCGCACCCCTGCCGTCAGGCACCTGGCGTGGCTTTGCCACACGCCTCAACTGCTGAGTTCACCGCTCTCTTTTGAGCCCGCTCGCTACCTGCCGCCCAGTCACCTTGAAAAACTGAAGGCATGGGATCTTGATCTGCACAAGGCGCCCGACTTGCTCCGGGAACCGCCCCAACGCCGGCTGGGATTCTACTTCGAGCGACTGTACCAGGTGTTGCTGGAAGACCTGCTTGGCTGGGAAATCCTCCTGAAAAACCAGCAGATCCAGTCCAACGGACGCACCATCGGCGAGCTGGATTTTGTCGTGCATAACCGGGCCGACGACCGGATTGAACACCACGAAATCGCGGTGAAATATTATCTCGGGGTGCCCAAGGCCGGTCACCCGACCCTCTGGTACGGCCCCAATGCCCGGGATCGACTGGACCTCAAAACTCACAACCTGATCCACAACCAGAGCCGCCGGACCCATCAAGCGGAAACACAGGCCCTGCTGGAAAGGATCGACATTGCCGGCCCGCTGACCGCCCGGATTTTTATGCCGGGCTATCTTTTCTATCCCGCTGGCAGCTCGATTTCAGCCCCCGACTATGTGCCGGACAGCCACCTGCGCGGCAGTTGGCTTTACCTCTCCAGGGCGAGAGCCATGGACACATCCCGGTGGGTACCGCTCCATAAACCCCATTGGATCGGTCCGTGGCTACAGGATGACCCACCCGAGCCGGATACCGCCATTGAAGCCCTCGAACGCATTGAACGCCACGCCATTCCGGCGCTCTTTGCCGTGCTCGAGAAAGACGCGCCCGGCGGAGTCTGGCGGGAAACGGACCGGATCTTTGTGGTTCCGGAAAACTGGCCCTAGTTCGGCCTCACGCGTCGATCAGACTCCTGGCCCACGCTGGCAGTTCGTCTTTATAGACGCGCCACTCACCGTTCTCCCAGGCCGCCACACGTACAAATGGGTAATCCAGGCTGGAGTTGTCCACCAGATGCAGCTCATCCGCAAGACCGATGCACTGGCGAAGATTGGCCAAGGTTCGTGGAATCCGACGTTCGATCTTGGTCTCGGGCACATTGTGACCACCGGTTTGCACCCTGGAGGCAACACGCGCCTTGTTGAGGGTTACCTGATCCAGATGGAAGTAAAACAGGCGAATGCTGAAGCCCGCGGCCTTGGCGGCACCGACAAAATCCACTTTCGACGGGTGGGAAAACACCGTTTCAAAACAGAAGCTCTGGCGCTCCTCCAGCAGCCGGAACCGCTCTTTTTCGGCGATCAGTGCTGCTTCGTAACTGTGTTTCTCCGGGTAATCCGGCCAAAGGGTACGAGCGATCTTGTCGGCATTGACGAACGGGATGTTGCGACGGGCCAGAAACCGCTCATAAAAAGTGGATTTGCCCGCCCCGTTGCCGCCTACCAGCAACCAGAGCTCAGGCTGCGTCGTCACGGTCACTCAGCGCTTCAAAGCGTCCATTGCGGAACTGCCCCACTTCCCGAGTGCCGTCCGGATGGATGGCTTCGAGATACCCCGGCTTTTCCGCAGAAGACTGGTAGACCGTCCGCCCACGGGCAATAGACCGACCAAGTTCACCACTCTCCCGCGCCTGATCCACCTCTGCCCACAACTCATCACTGCTCACCGATTCCGCAATCACAGGCTCCACCGACACCTTCCTGATACCCTGCAAAATGGCAATCAGATCCTCCGCACTCACCTCCCCGGCCACGGCCCGACCAATCTCAGCCCAGTACTCGATCTGCTTAGGCGTAGAACGCCGATGAACCTGCCCCTCGGCAGCAGCATGGCGAACCAGGTTGTCATCAAGACGAATCGCGGTAGTCATGGTCCACTCCCATATTGCGCATATATTAGCCAGACTATCACGCCGGTTGCGTTTTGCAACATTTGTTGCACTTTGATGACTCCACCCCTGGGGTCTGAAGAAAACCTTCTTCTGACCCCATCTTCAGCCATAGCCCCAGCCCCATCAAATCGGCCAAGCCCCCTCCGGCCGCATCTCCCGATACTCCTCCAACGAAACCTTGCCAAGTTGCGGCGTCAGCTTACATACCCGGCTCCCCCAGGGGTAGCTGCGCAGCCGGTTCAAGAGCTCCACCCCTCCTCCAAGCTTCCAGGCCTCGATATCCAGATCGCGCCAGTAACGCGGATCTCGCCCGGTCTTTTCATCGTGCTCGCGCGTCACCGGATCCAGATGACGGAATGGTTCCAGACGGGGTACATCCGGCAGAGGTTGGGTGACATCCATGTAGCGCTGGAGCATGTCCCAGAGGGCGAGAACCTCGCTTTTACTCGCTTCGATATTACTGAGTGACGTTTGATTGAACGTTTTCCCGGTATAACGGTGTACCAGCATCAGACGGTAGAAGATGCCGCCTTGCTGAACCACCCGCTCCACGTAGGCATCGAACTCCACAAAGGGAGCCTCGAAGAATCGTCCGCGGCCCAAAGCGATGCGAACCTGGCCGGTAAGCCGGTTGAATTCGCTATAGCCGTCCTCGAAGGTTTTATCGAGCTTCTTGTTGATGGATTTTTCGAAGGGCTTTAGGAAAAAACCGATCCCGGTACTCATCAACCAATTAGTGGTGACGGGAGTTATCCATATAGCTAAGGCATACCACCCCAACGTAAACAACAATAACCCGATGACTACAACCAAGCTGGGCAAAGATCTGAAAAGCTCAAACTCTCCGATTCCCCAAATTAACAGTCCAGGACCTCCAAACCACAGGATCATTATCCAGCTGAACGGCACGATCAGGATGAGAAACTTAAACCCAAGCTTTCCGTTCAAAAAGCCAATTCGTCGATGGTCCCACCACCAATCTTTGCTCTCAAACTTCGGATCTTGTTTTTCCTGTTCCTGAACAGCCTCGATATCCTGGACCAGGCGGTAATAGGGATTTACGTTTGCGTAGGTGCCCACTGGCTGCAATTCTTCACCAATCCGGAACCTCTGTTTCGGGCTTTCGGGTAACGGCTCGATATAGGCTCCTCGGTGTGCTGTGGCGGAGAATGTCGACAACTCCCTTGCCTCGCTCATGCATCTACCTCAGTGAAATACCAATAGGGTGATTCTGGTTGCGCAAATGGATCGAACAATGCTCTTTCTTTCGGTGGGGGCGTGCTATGCAACGCTATTTCAAAACTCTGATAGTTATCGAAGAGTGGCGTTGGAAATACTAACGGACCAACCTCCGTTTCAATGACCGCCTGAAGGCCCACTCTCAGGCGCGTGAAAAAGGTCTCCTGGTATAAATAGCTGTCGAACTTTGCATTCTGGACTTCCCGCTTTACCAAAAATCGAACGGCAGACTGCTCTGGCAATGACTGTCTCGCTACAACTTTTCTCAAAGGCCGAATGTCCCTCAACTGGACATCTGACACATTCGCGCCTGAATGCGGGATGTATGTAGATGAATGCGCATAGGCGAGCTCCTGAACAACAAGCTTGAATGGCTCGGTTGGCAAACCTGCTTGCCGCCCCCGAAACAGTTTAAGTCGACTGTTGAACGGCATCTGCACGGTCACAATGTAGTCATCCGGCTCTGGCGTGCAGTCTGCCGTAAACTCCGGATCAGGGTATTCCTCCGAATACTTCTTAACTGTTACCTGGATCGGGGAGAGCAGTGAAATGAGTTGACCATAGTACTGCTTCTCTGTGATTTTACTGATCGTCCTATCCGGCGATGTACCCAAAGGCCCACGCTTCAACAATTGTTCAAAAAAATCATCTGTAGCCCTTCCCGCATATAAACTGCCACCCAGCACCATGCCCATTCCCAAGATTGCCCATCCCCATCCGGGAACGAACAAGAGAGATGACATCAGGGGAGAGGCCAGAAAAACAAGGCCGCCCGTCATGGCGATTGCGTGCCCTGTAGCCGCATCAAAATCTTTGTTCATGAGACTGAGCCTCATCTCCCAAAAGCTCAGCCCCACACCCGCTGCTCCGGAAACAAAACTGGCCAATCCGACTGTCCGCACGAGCGTCTGGGCTCCCACGGTCTGCAAACGATTGCCGATTAGAATCCAGTTTCGCATGTCAAAAAGTGGACGTGTCGCGACCCTGTACATACGAGTACCACCTTTTATTGTCGAAGTCTGATCCCCCAATACCTGACTAAGCTTCAACGAAGCTGCCGTAACATCTATCAATGCACCAGTAGCGAGTTTGACCGCCGGTAATGCCCAATTTCCTCTCCGGGAACTGAGTGCTGAATTCAGATTTTTCGCTTCAATGAATACGTTAAACGCCGCCAAAGCCACCAACCCACGAGAAACGCTTGGGCCATCAACCACCCGCCCCACCCGCTTTGCAAAATCGACTTTCAACAAACTCAGTTTTTTCGCTTCTTCATGGCCTTCAGGAACGTAGAAAACCATAGTGCCGGCAGCCACTTTGTTGATCGTGTCCTCAAATTCGCCCACTGCGCGTGTGGGGCTTGTGGACGCGACCGTCTGCCCGGACTCATCAAACAGATCTGCGTACAGATAGTCGTTCTTGCGAGTCAGAATCCCCTCGGTGCGATCAAACTCCGTCAGCCCGCGCTTCAGCCCATTGCCCTGCACTCCAAGGATCATGCCCTCGCTGACAGCGCGTGCCCTATCCATAACCCGGATACCGGCGAGATCCGGGTCCGCGAGCACCATATTGGATGCAGCCGCCTGCATCACGCGCTGAAGTTCGATCTGCTCAACGGCACCCTGTTCAATCAGGCGCCTGGACACGGTCAGAACAGCGGCACTCCATTCGCTTAGTGAGCCAGAAATAAGCCCACCGATTTTGCCGGCATTGGAGAGATCTTTCAGTGTGCTATCGCCCGAATCCCTCTCGCTAATCTGTTTTTCGAGGTAGACAACGGATTGCAGATTAAGCCGATCCAGCAAGGCTTCATCAATTTCGGTCTGACTTCGCGCCAACTCTGCAAGCGCCTGGTACGGCGATAGTTTTCCGGGCTCGGACTCATCCCCCGCGCCAGTGATTTCCTGGGGTGCCCAAGCCTCAAGGAATTGTTCGTCAGTTATCCACTCTTTCAGGGCGGCGTATATGCTCTCGTCACAGGACTTACCTTGAGCCTTTACAACGCCCGGGGCCTGTTGAAGTACATTCATGAGATCGGCCGCAAGCAGATAGGCTTCGCAGATGGCGTGGTCACCGCATTCCCGGTAGTCATTCAAGGTTGCAGCGAATGACGGTTCGCTCAGAAAGTTACGAGCCCGCTCAACATGCTCATTTATCACACGAATGGCATGATCTTTTTCATCGGTATCAAGCACCTGATCCAGTTTTTGTCGGTCAATGGCACTTGCATAACGAGACAAACTGGAAAGAGTACCATCCGCTTGAGGATCGAAAATGGCCTGGCGAATCAGCATCGCAGAATGAACTAGCGGATTGCTCTGGATCGAAATATCCACGGCATCCAGGTAATGCAGCCCCAGGTGTAGCTGTGCAAGGGAATGGCGGAGGCGAAAAAGGGGGTCTGGAATAGCTATGCCGACGAGGCCTTTTTGTTCGCGATGTTCGCCAATCAGGTCTTCTCCAGGGTCACACGTGAGTTCAAGATCAATTGGATCGCTGGATTCATCTTTGGATTGCTTTATTCGTTCCGCCAATTTGACGCAAAGCTCACCTGCAGCAGGCCCCTCAAACCCCAGCCTGAAATCACTGGGATTCTCCAATATCAGCTCAATGCCCAAATCCCTGGCCCTAAGCCCATCCACCTCCTGAATTGGTGCTGCCGGATAGCCCCGGGCGAACGTAATTTCATCAACAAATGCCGCAGGCCAAGCATGGTCAATGTTGGTTGTCCTGATTTTCAGCGCCTTTGAATCCTGCTCCAGCCTATGGACATATTGCCAATTCCATTGAATTTCGCTGTAGGCAACCCGTATGTCTTGTATAACCGATTGCCCCTGCAACATCGCCGGAACCAGGATGCCGTGTTGCCATTCCCCCACGGCCGGCCGGGCCCGAAAACTCTCGAAGGGCTCCGCCTCCCATTCACCGCGCGCCGATTGCACGTCTACGTCACTCATCCTGCCTTCGGCGTCGATCTCGAGTTCTCGCCAGAGGGTGTTGCCACGGAATACATAGAGGTAGCCGGGCCTGAGTAGCGCCACGCTTCGTCCGGTGTAGAAGGTCAGGCCACCAGATTTAACAGGTAGATTGCTCTGGATTTCAGCCAGGGGTTTGATTCTAAGGAGTGTGTTTTCCTGATAGTCCTCCCGCTCAATGTTGGAACGGGCACGCTCCAGCAGCGGCAGGGTCAGATGGCCGCCGGCGCGGGTGGGAACTTTCAGAACCAGATTGCCTGGTTCGTTGTCGTCATACTGAGCCCGTCGGCGCAGGGACTGATCCAGGCTCTCATCGGTGAAATTCGCAAGATCGGTCATTCCTTTGACCCCTTATCCGAAATGGTTTCAACGGTTATTTCTTCTGGTGTCGATTGGCCACCGATGATGTCCACGATCAACATCCTTTCCGGCGTTTTGTATCCGTCATGAACGACGTTATCCGGGTTGGCTGTCTGGCGCTGATCTGCGGTCGCCAGTGCTGCAGGACTAACCGATTCCGGTGGAACACCGTCAAGCAGACGGGGCAGTTCCGGAAGGCTTGCAGACTGGCCGGAGCCCCTTCCAGGCGCGCCGCCGGAATTGATCTTTATTCCCGGCCCACTGAGCGTTACGCCACTGGCGTCGAGCTTGATGAAACTTCCACCACCGGCGATGGTGAGTTCCGCTCCGGCATCCATAACGACCTTGGCGCCGGCCTTGTGGTGCACTTCGGTACGGGCTTCGGAGGCCATGGTCTGGCCCGTTTCCTGGTGGAACGTGCCGGTTATGGTCTGGCTGCAGTCGGCCCCGACAGACACCCGTTTTTCACTGCTGGTGGTGCAGTGCTCATTGCCTTTCACATGGCTGTAGTCCTGCCCCTCCACGGTTCGGTGACTGTCGTTTCTAATGATCTCTGTTCGGTTGTGCCCGGTGAGCAGGTCCAGGTCTTTCTGGGCATGGAGGTAGATCTGCTCATGATCTGCTTCATCCTCAAATCTCAGCTCGTTGCTGCCTTCGCCCTTGTGGGTTTTGGTTTTCAGGGTGGTTCGGGTCTTGTGCGCCGGCAGTTCGTACGGCGGTTGATTGGTGGCGTGGTAGGTGCGGCCGGTGATGATGGGCTGGTCCGGATCGCCGTCCAGGAAACTGACGATCACCTCGTGGCCGATTCTCGGCAGCGCCATGAAACCATACTGGCCGCCGGCCCAGCCCTGGCTGACGCGGAGCCAGGCGCTGCTGTGTTCGTTGTTCGTTGAATAGCGGTCCCAGGGAAAGCGGACCTTCACTCGGCCATGTTGATCGCAGTGGATTTCCTCGCCCTCGGGGCCGGTGACAATGGCGATTTGGGGGCCGTCCATCCGGGGTTTGTGCAGGGCTGTGGGTCGCCAGGTTGTGTCGGCTGGCACCACGTTGAAGAAGTTGTGGTAGCTGGTCGGTTCCTGGCCGCCCTCTTCTTCCAGGGCCTGGGGTTGCTTGCCGGTGTGGGTGACGGCGGTGAGCAGCCAGTCCCGGTTCAGGGCCCCGTTGCCGTGGTCGGTGAGCGGGAGTTTGGCGCCGGGGGTGAAGTCCGGGCGGTTGCTCTCGCCGTGGCCGGTGCTGGCATCGTTGCGCAGCGCGTCCAGGCGGGCCCGGGTGAAGGGCTGTCCGCTGGCATCGGCCTTGTAGCGGCCGGGGTAGTCGTAGTGCTGGTAGTCGTCCCGGTGGTTCAGGTCCGCCGC
>JABURI010000008.1 GCA_014762755.1 Marinobacter sp. | reverse complement strand
ACAGTGAAAATTGTGTACGTTGGCTACACTTCCAGCTCACTTTCTTGCTGGAAGCGCTGAATGTCATTCCTGACCCGGCTTATGTCTGCAGCCATGATCTGTTGCCTGCCCGCCCTGGTCTGGGCGAGCCAGCCCGCGACAGCCGGCGCCTGCCCGGTGTTGGATGTCGCAGACGACAGCGCCCGCCACAACCTCATGGACTACGTCTGCTACCACAGCGCCGACCCCGAGGACGCCGCCCACCAGGCCACATCTCCTGAGGAGCTACCGCAGTCGCTGGCCTGGACATCAGCTGATGGCCATGATCTGGTCTTCAGCCATACGGAATCCGTGTACTGGCTGAACCTGCGGCTGGACAATACCGGCAGTAACCGGGGGTTCTGGTACCTCAAACTGGATTACCCCCTGCTCGACGAGGTCACATTCTGGACTTACGGTAGCGATGGCACCACCCGGAGACTGGCAACGGGGGACCAATACTCCTTTGCGTCCCGGGGCATAGATTATCGATATTTCCTGCTGCCCGTCACCCTCGGTCCTCAGGAGTGGCTTGATGTCACGATTCGCATCAGGAGCAGCGGTGCGCTTAACGTCCCCCTGTCCCTGGAGACCCCGGCCGAGGTCATCTCCACCAGCAATCACCTGACCCTCACCCACGGGCTGTTCTACGGCACACTGGCGATCTTTGCCGCCTTCAATCTGCTGCTGTTCTTCAGTTCCGGGACTGGCTACTACTTCTACAATGCCTTTTATATGGCCGCGATGGGCCTGTTCATGTTTGCCATGGGCGGTTTTGCCAATCAGTATTTCTGGCCCGAGAGCGCGGGTTTCGCCAACACGTCGATTCCTCTGGCACTGGGGCTCTGCGCCCTTGCAATGACCCTGTTCGGCCGGTCGTTCCTGGAAGTCAGACCGGATACCCTCGCCAACAGCACCCTCAAGGCCCAGGCCTGGTTCTGCATCGTCTTTCTGGCGCTGACCTTCATTCTGCCCTACAGCAAAACCATCATCCTGAACACGGTTCTGGCACTGAGCGTCATCGCCAGCCTGCTGATCTCGGCGGGTATTCGCTGGCGCCAGGGCTATCAACCCGCCATCTGGTATCTGCTTTCATGGATGGTCATGCTGGCCGGCGCCCTCATCTACGCGCTCGCGGCTTTCGGTTATCTGGCCGACTTCCTCGCCCGCGAATCCCTGATGCAGGTCACCATCGGCGGCCAGGTCATCCTTCTGAACTACGCCATGGTCCAGCGTTGGCGGCTGTTGAACCAGAAACTCCTTGAGGTGGAGCACAAGGCCCGCACCCAGCTGGAATTCAAGGTTCACGAACGCACCTCACAACTGCGCAATGCCATGCGTGAGCTGGAGAAAGCCAACCGGAAACTGGCTGCCCTGAGCCTTAACGACCCTCTGACCGGGCTTTATAATCGCCGCCACCTGGACAACATTCTCCCGGAACTCTGTGCCGAGGCCAGGAGAACCGGCCAACCGCTCACCCTGGCCCTGGTCGATGCGGACCGGTTCAAGGCGGTTAACGACACCTGGGGCCATGGTTTCGGGGACACCTGCCTGCAACTGATTGCCGATATCCTCTCCCGCCATGTAAAACGGCCGAGGGATATTGCCATCCGCTTCGGCGGCGAGGAATTTGCCGTGCTTTTACCCGGTGCCGACCGCGAGGGGGCTCGTATGGTGTGTCAGGCAATACTCGATGAGCTACGAAATACGCCGCTGGACACGCCGGACGGCGGCACCCTGACCATGACAGTGAGTGCCGGCATCGCCGAGCTGACCCCCCGGGAAGACCAGAGCACACTGTTCCGCCGGGCCGATGATGCGCTCTACCAGGCAAAGGCCTCCGGGCGCGACCGGGTTGAGGTATCAACGGCAGTGCTTACTGACTGGAGCGCACCTGCGACGCAATGAACCTGCCGACCTGTCTGGCGGCCTCATTGATCAGGTCCTGCCGGGTTTCTGCCTGCCGGGCCAGCGGCTGGAAGTCATGGTTACCACCTTCCAGCCACACCAGATGGCAGCCTCCGAGTCCGCTCTGCCGCCCCGCCACCTCATCCGGCTTGCCGAACGGATCCCGGGTGCCCTGAATCACCAACATTGGGCACTCAATTCGCGGGAAATGATCAATGCGCCAGTTATCCGGTTTTCCCGGGGGATGGAACGGGTAGCCAAAACAGACAACGCCGTCGATCCCGCTCTCCTCAACGGCAAGGAGACTGGCCATTCGCCCGCCCATGGATTTGCCGCCAATCAGCACCGGGCACGCATCGCCAACCTCCGCCCGAACCCGGGCAAGCACCTCCCGGAAACTCTGCAGAAGTCGGGGCTGCCGATCTGGTGGCCGTTTCTTGCCATCCTCCCGGCGCTTTTGCATGTAAGGAAACTCGAACCGCACCGCAGCAATCCCTTCCGCCTCCAGCGCACCGGCCAGTTCCTCCATGAACGGAGAATCGGCCGGTGCGCCGGCACCATGGGCCAGAATCAGTACGACTTTCGGCTGATTTTGGAAGTAATTGCTCTTAATCAATTCCACTGAATTCACCTCTGTTAAATCAGGGACTATCATACCCAGAGCAAGCAGCAATTACCCGGGGCGCATCTCCCTCTTCGCGAATGATTCACATGCTCGCCATGTCGCTGATTTCGGTGAATTTGACGGATATCAGGAGTTGACCTGAGTCATTGCAAACAGCTAATGGTTTCTCCATACTTGCGCCCGCATAATTCCCCATCCTAAACCCATTGGTAAGGCTATGAGCACAGTAAATGCAAACCTGACATACAACTACAAGGTGGTGAGACAATTCGCCATCATGACAGTGGT
>JABURI010000230.1 GCA_014762755.1 Marinobacter sp. | reverse complement strand
CTTCTAAAAGTTAGTGCAGAATTATATAGACCACAAAATATATTTCAAGTTGCGGTCCATTTGTCCACGACAAGACTCCCGTCCCGACGCTTTAAGAATAGACCGGATTGAAGCAATCGCCAGTGACAATCGGATTAAAAACCGGAAGGAAAAACGACATCCCCGGCTGCCAGGGACGTGCCGTTGAAAAGACGATTGCGGTAGGAGACCTCTGCATCGGAACCGGTTGGCCAGAGCGCGTCAAACCGATCCATCCAGGCCTGGTGATCAAAGGCAACCGGCATCAGTGAGAAGTGCAGGCCACGGCGCTCCAGCGTTGCCACAGGCTCAACCGAGGGCCCGGATGCGCCGATACGGGTGATCAGCCCCCGGGGATCATTCTGCAGGTTGCCCATGCCGGCAGACCCGTTATTGACCACCACACGAGCCTGCTTTGCCACCAGGCCCGACCAGAGCACGGGCAGACAGGTATGGGTGCAGACCATGGCATCGGCCCCGGTCGATTTGAACCATTCTGCGAGGCCAGCCTCGTTACCCTCGGCGAACGCCTCATGGGCCAAACCCCAACCCGCCAGGGATTCGGGATCGCCATGCAGCACCAAAATCTTTAGGCCTCCAAACATCAGGCAGCGATACCGGGGCAAATCCCCCAGCCGCTGCCGGATATCCGGATGGGATGAAGCCACATTCTGAAGCCGTTCAATAATCCGATTCGACCGTTCCACCACACCCTGGTCAACGAATTCCGGATAGGCACAACCGCAGCCCGTGCCGGGACTCGGGTGGGCCAGCTCGTACTCGACGTTGCCGAGGCTGACGGTGTGCTCCAGCACCCGTTCATTGATGGCCCCGAACAGCTCATCACTGGCATTGAACCAGTTGAAATCCCCGTTAAACACCAGCTGGACACGCCGACCCTGCCTCTCCTCTTCGCGGGCCATACGCTCGTTCTCGTCCAGCGCGAGGACATTGCCGTAGAGCCCGCCGATTACATACAACACATCCGCGGAACTCTCACTCACCTGCCAGCACAGGTCAGCTTGCGAATAGCGGTAAGCCAGCGGACAACTACGACCTTCCTCTCCCATGGATCAGGCCTCCCCGGCAGCCAGCGAACGCCCGGCCAGACGCCGCAACACCAACGGCACAAAGAACCCGGCGGAGCAGATGAGGAGGCCCCAAGCATTGACCCCCAGCAGCATGGCGTACTTGCCATCGCCAATGGCCCAGCTCGCCGGAATCAGGCCCATGGCCAGCAACACCCCCAGCCCCAGGCCGGTCCAGAAACTCAGATGGAAACTCCAGGGTGACCAGCGCGTGAAACCATAGAACAGGAACACCGGCGCCAGCCCCATCACCATGGTGCCGGAGATGGTCGTGGCCTTGAGAATGTCGGTGCCGGCAAACATCGGCAGGTTACCGAGGAACGCAAACACCACCATCACTACCGCACCGACCCGCATGCTCGGCAACTTGTCCTTCGCCCGCCGGGCCAGCCGAGGCAGATCCACCGCCAGGGATTTGGCCAGCGAGGTGAAAGTGGAATCCAGCGTAGAGCCCGCTGAGGTCATCATCACCACACTCATGAAGAACAACGCCGCCAGCCCCAGGGACTGCCCAACCGCCGCCGGTGCGTTACCCATGGCCTCGACCCCGTTGAGACGGGCATGAACACCGACCAGACTGAAGATGAACACAGCGACAAAACCCAGCAGACCGGCCACCACAAAGCTCTTGAGCATGGTCTTTTCCCTGTTCACAAAACCCCGGTCGGTGAGCACCGGGTCATGGAACGGGTAGCTGAACAGTTGAAGCAGGGCCACCAGCAGCAGGTCGAAGCCGGCGTTGAGGCGGAACTCACCATTGGAGAGCAGGGCACTGGTGTCGTTGGCCGGAATGATCAGGAACAGTACGGCGCCGACAAAAAACACGAACACAAACGCCTGGATCACATCGGTAAAGATCGACGAGCGCAGCCCGCCTTTCAGACTGTAGGCCAGGGTAAACACGGTAAAGACCATCGCCGCCGCGTAATACTCCCACTCCCCAGGCAGTCCGAAGTAACCGCCCACCACGGCGGTGTTACTCCACACCTCGTTATAGAGCCGGATCAGAATCGCCGCCGCAAACGCCAGACTGGCCAGCCGGCCGAATCGCGAGGTCAGGAAGTCCTGCAGACTGCGGGCCCCGGTCTGGGTCCGTATCAGGTAGATCACATAACCGGCCACCGGAATCGACAACCAGTAACTGGCATAGGCGAGGCCACCCACCACGCCATAAGCCGCCCCCAGGTTCGCGGCATTGGTCACCGACTTGGCGAAAATCCAGCTGATAAAGATACTGGCCGTCAGTGACCACTGACCTACCGGGTTCCCCTGATCATCGGCACCCTTATAGAACGAATTCGCGTTCCTGCTCTTTGGCGACAGCAAATACATCACCACGCCGTAGACCAGCAGAAATCCCCAGAACAGGGAGGCTTCAGTAAAATTCATTGTCTTGTTCCTGGTTCTTTTTCTTTAACGTCATTCAACGAACAGCAAAGCGGTATCCGCGGTCTGGGGGGTGGGGGTAATTTATCCGCCGGAAAAAGATGTCTGAGCGAAGCGAGTTGTTTTTCCAAGGAGAAATTACCCCCACCTCCCAGGCCGCCAATGACTAGCCATCAGTCCTGAAAGCCCCCAACCCAAATCCTAGGCAGGCGCCGAACAACTAGCCCCAAAGCGGTAACAGGAAAAACACCGGTGATGCCGCAACATAATCCGCTCATCCATGCTCTCGGCCAGCGACCCACCCAGGTCATACTGCGGATCATCATCCACCAGCGTGCAGGCATACACCCGCACCGCATCACCCTTCTTCACCAGCATCCGCGTATAGGTACACATAAAGTGCGCCCGCGATTCCTTCGTCGGGTACTTCTCCATACAGGTCTCGGTAATCTCCGGGCTGCCGTCCTCGGAACCCGGTGTGCCCAGATCCGGAAAGGCGGTAAAGGCCAGGTTCTCCGGGATATTCCACTCACGGAAAATCTCACGGAACGCCGCCTCGACGTCTGAAGGAATCTCCTCGGGATCAGTCTGGCGGGCAATGGACACCTTGAAACCCTGCTCGATCAGCCAGCGGATGCCCTCCAGCGCCTGGTCGAAACTGCCTTCGCCCCGGTCCTTGTCATGTCGCCCCCGGTCGGGGAAATCCAGGCTGACCCGGAAATGGATCGGGTAGGGATTATCCAGCAGCGGCAGCACCTGGTGCCGGCGCTTCAGCAAGGGCTCGGTCGCGTTAGTGAGCACAAAACAGGGCCGGTGCTGGCTGGCGTAATCGAGGATGTTGACGAAATCCCGGATGACGAAGGGTTCGCCGCCGGTGAAGGAGAACTGCTCCACGCCCATGTCGATGGCTTCGTGAATAAACGGCTTCACATCGCTCAGCTTCATGCCGGGGATACGGCCGTCGCCAGGGTGGGAACCTTCCAGGCAGAACGGGCAGGCCAGGTTGCAGGCGGTGCCGGTGTGAATCCACAGCTCTTTGAGCTTGTCCCCGTCGATGTAACCCCGGGGGTCGCCGCTGCGGGTGTGGGTCCAGCTGTCGAACGCCCGGGGCTCAAGAATTTCCACGGCCGGAATACGTTTACGGCGAGCCGGTCGGGTTTCGGTCAGGGGCATAGATGCTCCTCGATCATTCAATGTTATTGGACACAGACACGGGAAGGGCGGTTCTGTTACAGCAAACACCCAACTTTTTTAGCCCGTCGTCACTTCTTTACGTTTTTCCTGCTGGCTCTGATCTTTTTTGCCACGGCGCCAACCATGAAGTTTCTCAAGCAATCTGAGGATACCCTCAGGTGCATGGGCGCGTTTCCATTCACCGGCCGCGTACTTGGCGGACTCGTTCCAGGTCGGGTAGGGGTGGATGGTACCCAGGATCTTGTTCAGGCCCAGGCCATGTTTCATTGCCAGAGTGAATTCCGCCAGGATTTCACCGGCGTGGGTGCCCACCACCACTGCACCCAGAATCTTGTCCTTGCCCGGCGGCGTGAGCACCTTGATAAAGCCGTGATCTTCACTCTCGGCAATCGCCCGGTCCAGATCATCGAGGCCGTATCGAGTGACCTCGTAGGCAATGCCCTTTTCTTTCGCTTCGGCTTCACTCAGACCAACCCGCGCCACTTCCGGCGAGGTGAAGGTGACCCAGGGCATGACCCGGTAGTCCACCCGGAAGCGTTTGAACTGCCCGAACAGCCCGTTCACTGCCGCATACCAGGCCTGATGGGACGCCGCATGGGTGAACTGGTAAGGCCCGGCGACATCGCCACAGGCAAACACATTCGGGTAACGCAGGCTCATGTCCTCCTCAACCGGTACGGTACCGTCAGGCAGGGTGTCCACGCCAATCCGCTCCAGGTTCAGACCAGCGGTGTTGGCGGCGCGACCGACCGCAACCAGCACCTGATCGAAGGGAAATCTCACGCGTTCACCCTCATGATCGCAGTAGGCGACCTTCCGGCCCTTTTCCATGCGGAACTCGACCGCCGAATGCTTCAGCCGCACGTCAATGCCGTCGGCCTCGAACTCTTTCAGGACCAAGGAAGCCACATCCGCGTCTTCCTTGGGCAACAGACGTTCACCGCGCTCTACCTGCGTCACCTTGCTGCCGAGGCGGGCGAAGGCATGGGCCAGCTCACAGCCGATCGGGCCACCACCCAGTACCAGCAAATGCTCGGGCTGTTCCTGCAACTCCCACAGATTCTCTGAGGTCAGCGGCTCCATGTCTTCAAGTCCCGGAATTGGCGGCATCGCTGGTTTGCCACCGGTAGCGACAACGATGCTGCGTGCCGTGAGTCGTTCGATGCGACCATCGTTGTGCCGAACCTCCAGCTCCCAGGGAGATACGAAGCTCGCCTCGCCGGAGATGCAGTCGACCCCCAGCTTTCGGTAACGCTCAGGGGAGTCGTGGGGCTCCACCTTGGCGATCACGTCCTTGACCCGATTCATGATGGTCTTGAACGAGCCCTTCACCGGCACCGACTCCAGGCCGTAGCGGTTGGCGTGACGCAAGGTGTCGGCCGCCCTGGCGCTGCGAATCAGGGCCTTGGAAGGTACGCAGCCGGTGTTGAGGCAGTCACCGCCCATCTTGTGCTTCTCGATCAGGGCCACTTTCGCCTTGACGGCCGCGGCGATGTAGGCCGAGACCAGGCCTGCGGAGCCGCCGCCGATCACCAGCAGGTTGTAATCGAAACTCGCCGGTTTCTGCCAGCCGGCGTACACCCGACGGCGGCGGATAAAGCCCACGACAAACTTGGCAATGAGGGGGAACAACCCGAGCAGGGCGAAGGACAACAGCAGATCGGCGGAGACAATGTCAGCTGTGGACTGGATCTGACCGAGCTGGGTGCCGGCATTCACGTAGACAAAGGTCCCCGGCAGCATGGCAATCCAGCTGACCAGGGCATAGGTGCGCAGCTTCATGCCGGTCAGGCCCATGGTCAGGTTGATCAGAAAAAACGGAAACACCGGCACAAGGCGGAGAGTCGCAAGGTAAAACACACCGTCTTTCTCTATGCCACGATCAATCTTCTCAATGGTATTCCTGTATTTGCTCAGCAGCGTGTCGCGTAACAGGAAACGGGCAATCAGAAAAGCGAGCGATGCCCCTGCCGTCGAGGCGATAGATACCGTGATCAGACCATACCAGTTGCCAAAAAAGGCGCCGCCAGCCAGCGTCATCACAGCAGCACCGGGTAACGAAAGGCCTGTCACAAAAACGTAAGCGATTCCATAAAGACCGAGCGCGAGCATCAGGTGAGTCTCGATCCACTGCTCCAGCGCTATCCGGTTTTCTTTTAGGGCCTCCAGCGTAAGCCACTCATTCCCGCCCAGCCCCCAGAAAAGGACGATCGCGACAACGATCGTTACAATAAGGACCAGTTTGCCAGTTTTCATCCGCTTCTCCATGAATGGTGTATCTCTCTGCTGAACACCCGACGCCCCAATATGCTACATACGAAACTGTTCGTATCACCAAGCCTATCTCATCCCTACGCCACAAGTTGTCACAGAGTTCTATATATTTATTAAACTCCCGGCAAACCCAATAACGCGGAGCAGCTCCATGCAAATCACGTCGAAATCTGACGAACGTACCCGCCTCATCAATGCTCTTGCCGGGGGATGGGTGGCTGATTCAGCGAGTTTGGGGTTGCATTGGCTTTACGACAGCCTGAGGATTGCTGAAGTAGGCGGGGAATCCCCCGAATTCCTGCCACCCAGCGCCGACTATTACCAGGGCGTTTTCGGCTACTTTGCCCATGGCGGTAAATGCTCCGGGGACACCAGTCACTATGCAGCCGCAACAGGTGTCCTGACAGACAGCCTGCTCGCTCACGAGGGTGACCTGAATATTCGCGACTACCAGCGTCGCTTCCGGACATTTTTTGGCCCCGGAGGCGAATGGCGGGGCTTTATCGACAATCCCACCAGAATCACACTGGAAAACCTGACCGCCATTGAGCACGAGGCCATCACTCAGGCGTTCGGCTCAGTCGACATCGACCTGACTGAGAGGCAACGCCGCATCCTCGTCCAGAAAGTGCTGCCCTACACCCGTTACCTGACGGGCAATCAGCTGGCCGACCCTGTAAGTCGGGCCATCGCGCTAACCTACAAGGAAAAGGACATGCAGGCAGCCGGCGTTCACCTTGCCCAAACCATCGACCGGAACCTGCTGCCGGAGAGCGGCGCCGACGATACGCAACTGCCAGCAATATCGAAGCTACCGCCTCTGGTAGCCAGCCATTGTGGCAGCGACCGGCTGATGGAGGTCACTGAAGCCGCCGTGCGGGTCACCAATAACAACGATGAGGCCGTAGCCTGGGGGAGATGTGCATCACGCCTTCTGGATCATCTTTTCAGAGGAGACGACAAATCGACCGCGCTGGAGGCGGCGATTTCGGAAGCACCAGATCCGGCAGACCTCCACCGGGCCCGCTCCGGCTCCGTTCTGGGCGCCGCAGACGCTGGTGACACCTATGGCCGGACCTGCTACCTGCACGAGGCCATGCCGGTGATCTTTCATATCCTGCACCACGCCAGAAGTTATACAGAGGCGATTCGCGCCAACATCTACTGCGGGGGCGATTCCTGCGGCCGGGCCTGGATTATAGGCCCGGCTATGGCGGCGATTCATGGCGTTGGCGGTGAGCGTGGTATTCCACTCAGCTGGCTGGCGCGGGTAACTGACGCACCCGAAATCCTCCAGGATATCGAGTCCCTGGTTAACCGGGCCCCGTCAGTTTCGAGTTGAGGGACAGGGTGCGCCACAGGGCGCACAGGCCGTTTCATCCCGCTGGCTCAACGCCGTTTCCACATTGCCTTGCCCGGAATTGAACGCAAACGTAGGGCTGTTCAAATGGTCCACCAGTATTAGCCCCAGAATGATGCCAAGCACGACGACGATGCGGGTGCGACTGTATGCCTTGTTCATCGTATCCTCCCGCATCAGTTTGGCAGCCGGAACCAGGGCCGCAGGCGAATGCCGATCAGCGACCCGGCGAAGGCACAGGCAAACCAGATCCAGGCGTGCAGGCTGGCCGAGGCAATGCCGGAGAAGAGCGCGCCGATGTTGCAGCCGAAGCCCAGCCGGGCACCGTAACCGAGCAACAAGCCACCCACGACGGCGGCCAGGAACTGACGGCCTTCGGGGCGGTTGCGGCTGGCTTCGTTAAAGCGGTTGGCCAGACCTGCCGCCAGCATGGCGCCCAACAAGAGCCCGAAGTTCATCACCGAGGGAATGTTGGTGAGTACCGAATCCTTCAGGGCCATGGCCGGGTAATCCCAGGTCCAGAACTCGAACTGGGCCATGTTCACACCGACCACTTCCAGGGCCTTGGCGCCCCAGACGTTGAAGGCGAAGGTAATACTCCAGGGGGCACCGCCGATGGCCAGTGTGAGCGCATTGCCGGCCGCCAGGATCAGGATCGCCCAGGTGAACGGCCAGCGGCCGCTGACCAGGGTTCGAAGCACGCCATGCCCCTGGCTTTTCCACAGCAGCTCATCCCGCTCGACGGCGCCGTGGGCCTTACGCTCAATCCGGTTGACCCACCAGGCAATCAGGCCGAGCCCCACAAACTGCACCAGGATCGCTCCGGTAATGCCAAAGCTGTTGACCAGCGGCACCGGATCAAACCCGGGCTGATCCAGCCACCAGGGCAGGTGGATGGAACCCAGCACGGCGCCGGCAATAAAGAAAACCAGCGTGACCACCATGCGGATGTTGCCGGCGCCCACCGTGAACAGGGTACCGGAGCCACAGCCGCCACCCAGCTGCATGCCGATCCCGAACAGGAAAGACCCCACGACCAGGGATGTACCAACGGGCGCGACCGCACCCACCAGCCCCTCCTGACCACTGTGGAGCATGGGCACCATGATCAGGGAGCTCACGGCGAACAACAGCAGCTGGGCGCGCATGCCCGCGCCACGCTTCTTGACCACGAGATTGCGCCAGCCGGCGGTAAAACCGAAGGCGCCGTGATACAGCGCCATGCCCAGAACGGTGCCGATCGCAAACAGTGCCACCATGAAGGGCACGGTCTCCAACCAGATGAGACCTCCCAGCAGGACGAACCCCACCAGCGCAGTCGCGGCAATAAACCGATCGACTCGCCAGGGAGGTTGTTGAAGATCGGGTTGAAGAACTGCTGAGTCAGCCATTGCGGTTCCGTGCTATCCAGTCATCAGTTGAAAAAATCGAGGATCTTGCCGAGGCCCTTCTTGGCCACCTGCATCGGGCGGTCACTGTCCTGGGACCACTCGGCCATGGAGCCGTCGTACAGCGCCACTTCGTTAAAGCCTGCCAGTTCACTCAGGACAAACCAGTCGGTGGCTGCCCAGTGTCCGGTATTGCAAAAGGCAATCGTGCGGGCGCCCGGATCCAGCTCAGCGTTGTTTACTTTTTGGGTAATCGCGTCCTGGTTCAGGTAGAACACCTGATCCTGCTGGTTGATAAAAGAGTCATGAGGCAGGTTGCGGGAACCGGGAATGGTGCCCGGTGCCTTGGCGGCCGGAGATTTGGTCTCTCCCCGGAAATAGTCCGCGGGGCGGGCGTCGACGAGTTGGGCCTGGGTTTCCCGGGCCTGCCGCACCTCCTCGAGGCTGGCCAGGAGCGGTTCCTTCAGCTCACCCTCAAATTGTGCGACTGGCAAGCGCGCGCCTTCGCCCTCGGCAACCTCATAGCCCGCTGCCTTCCAACCGGCAAAGCCCCCGTTCAGGATTGTCACGGCGTCGTGCCCAAGCACCCGGAACGTCCAGTAGACCCGGGCGGCACTGCCGAAATCGGTTACCCCGGTTCCGGCGGGAACGACAACCACCGTGGCATCGTTGGTAATGCCAAGCCCGCCAATCAAGCGCTCCAGAGAACGAACCGGAGGCATCAGCCCGGTCACGCCGTCGCGGTTTTCACGCCAGCCATCGTTGGTGTAACTGCTGTAGACCGAACCGGGAATATGACCTTGCTGGAAAGTGCTCCGATCACCGCCGTTATCAATGCCGGAACGAACATCCAGGACCACCACCTGCTCATTGCCCAGGCGGTCATTCAGCCAGGCAGCGTCTACCAGCGCGGGCACCGCAGCATTCGCGGCCCAGGTAAAGGTACTGAGCAGAAGGAAAACCGACAATGTTGCCAAACGATTCATGAGTGCACCTCCGCACGGAGTCTGATGATGACCGATTATTATGATTCGTTGATTACGTTATTAAAATATTTTCAGATAGATCGTTTTTATCTATGCAAATGAGGAAAGATTTGATCGCCAACGGATGATGTCGTTGTTGACACTACACCCGGCCATCCAGCTGTAGCCAGACAGCAAGCCGGGAGTGGGGGCGCCGGCGGAGGTAAAAAGGCAGGGCACTCATAACCATCAAAACAACGGCGGCAGCCAAAACTGTCACCACCGGGTTAAGTTCGAAGCTCTGGCCGAGCCCGGCAAAAACAAACGTCATCGGCAACATCCCTACTGCTGTCGCAAGCGCATAGCGCCAGACCTTGATGGCCGTGACTCCCGCGGCGTAGCTCACCAGGGCGAAGGAGAACAGGGGGATCAAACGAGTCAACAGCACTGCCATGAACAGAAAGCGCTGGGACCCTCGCGCCGAGAACACCGGATTGTGGTCCAACTTATGCTGCACGGCCTCCCGCCCGAGGATGCGCGCCAGGTAAAAGGCGATGAGCGCGCCGGCCAGTGCACCGATCACAGCAATGGCCGTACCAGTGAACATGCCATAGACCAGACCCGCGGCGGCACTGATGGGCAGCGTGGGAATCGGTCCCACGACCACGGCAAGGACCATCATCAGGATCAGAAACAGGGGCCCCATGGCGCCCTGGTGCAGCAGCCAGTCTGACAGGGCGGCGGGCGCCAGGCTCACCGGCATGCCCAACTGACGCAGCAGCAGCCAGATAGCTGCCATCAGCAACGCGACGGTGATCAGGAAGGAGATACGGAAAACCCACTGTGAACGCTTCATCGGGACATTCTACCCGATTGCTGACAGCCAGATGATAACGTTCAACCAGCCAGGCGATTCACCTGCTCCACAAACCCGGCCGGCACGCTATCCAGCACTGGCCGGGCATCCCCGCACATGTCCGGGTGCGGTACATCCGGCTCCGCCGCCAGCACCGAAGGCGATTCTGACCAGTGCAGCAGTTCCAGCTTCCCGGTCTCCTGCTCCACCAGCGCCGTGCAGTGCTCCACCCAGTCACCGTCATTGCAGTACAGGCCCTCTTCGCTGCGCAGGAAGCCCGCGGAATGGATATGGCCACAGATAAAGCCGTCGTAATGGCCCTTCTCCGCCACCGTCAGCGCCGCCAGCTCGAACCGGCGGATGAACGTGCGCGCCCGGCCGATCCGGCTCTTCACCCAGGCCGCCAGTGACCAGTAGGGTTTGCCCTGAAGCCGACGCAAGGCATTGAACCAGCGGTTCAGACGCAGCAACAAGCCGTGGGCGCGATCCCCGACCAGCAGCATCAACGGACTGCAGCGCACCACCTGGTCAAACTGGTCGCCGTGACACACCAGGAACTGCCGGCCATCGGCAGTGGCATGGACGGCCTTGTACTTCAATTCAATGCCGGACAGGGTCTGGCCACAGAAACGCCGGAAGAATTCGTCGTGGTTACCGGGAATGTAGACCACGCGGGTGCCGGAAGCGGCCAGATCGATCAGCTTGTGGATGACCTTGCGGTGGGATTCGGGGAAGTGGGAGCGCCTCTGCATGGCGATCAGGTCGACGATATCGCCAACCAGGTACAGGGTTTCGCAACGGATGTTGTGCAGAAAATCCAGCAGGTAGTCGGCCTGGCAGTCAGCCGTTCCCAGGTGAACATCGGAAATGAATACACTGCGGTACTGTCGCACGGCGCCTCCCGTTTCTCCGAAGCTTGCAGTCAGGATTCCCTGAAAGAACCTTGGCAAGCTCCGGTGACAACCGGGTGACGCCCACAAGACAATTTGGTTACTGACCAGGCGTCATCGGAGGTCCGGGTTCAGCGTGTAGGTGCCCGTCACCCGGGCACTGTCGAGAATGTGCCCTTTCATGGCCTCCCGGACATTGTTGCCATCGAACTGGCCCTGAAGGCCCAGGCTCTCCACATCCAGTGCATGAACCTCGAAATGGTAGTGATGGATGATCTCGTCGTTCCAGGGCGGGCAGGGGCCGTCGTAGCCGGCGTAGGTGCCCGCCATGTCCGGATTGCCGGCCAGGAACTGGGTGTAGTTATTGACGCCACGGACACCAATCGGGCCCGGGCCATGATCCTTGCCCTTGGGGCTGACGCCATCGCTGTCCTCACCCTCGGGGATCCGGTTCACATTGGCGGGGATGTCCACCAGCAACCAGTGGAAGAAATCCACCCGCGGCAGGTCCCTGGAAACGGTTTTGCCCTCCTGGTTGACGTCGTCCGCCACGCTGGGCACATCCGGATCAAACACCATCACCACGAAGCTTTTGGTGCCTGCGGGGGCATCCTCCCAGGTAATCTCGGGATTCTTGTTGGGACCAAAATTCATGTGGTCCTCCTCGCTGTAGACACCGAACGCGAATTTCTCGGGAATCGGCTGACCTTCTTCAATGCCTCGGACCTGCAGTTTCACAGCAATGCCTCCTGTTGATAATTGACGTCGACCCGGTTGATTTTCACACCCGCCGACCAGATCTTTGATACGAACGGTTTTAACAATGGTATCGACCCTATGTCCAGATTAGCAGACGAGGGCGGGTTGCCACGTTTGTCCACCGCCATGCCCCAACCGACGGAGACCCAGCTCACCATGACCGACCAGAAACCAGGCACTCCACAGCAGCCCGCAAACCAGAAGGATGAGGACGCCATCGCCCTGGCCCAGGGCCTGTTCGATCTTGCCCGCAACGGCGGCACCCGCATGCTCCGACCTCTTCTGGAGGCCGGCGTGCCTGTGGATCTACGGACCAGTGACGGCGACAGCCTGCTGATGCTGGCGGCCAGCCATAACCATGCCGACACCGTCCGCTTCCTGCTGGAGAAGGGGGCCAATCCCGATCTGGCCAACCACCGGCTGCATACGCCACTGATGGCGGCAGCCATATCCAATGCGGTGGGAATAGTGGAACTGCTGCTGGAGGCCGGAGCCGATCCCCGGGTTACCGATGCCGACGGAGCCAGCGCCATGGACCTGGCGAAAGTGCATGGCGCCGACGATGCGGCGCGGCGACTGACTGAGGGAAACGGCGTATGACCCCGGTCAAAGCTTCGGGCGGTTACCCTTGATCATGGCGCCAGATCAACCATAGTTACTATCAGGAAGCCCACATCAAGGAGAGCGAGTATGAGTGGAGAAGAGGACTACAAGAAACTGCACCCGATTCTGAGTTCGGTGACCCAGACCTACGTAGACCTGTACACGAACCGGCCCAACGAGAAGAATCGTGAGCAGCTGATCAAGCTGGAGAAACTGCTGCACGAGAAGCTGGAAGAGCTCAAGAAAGCCCGGGGCGAGGAAGGCAGCTGATTCCGGACTCCCCGCCGGCGCTCTGAGGATCGCCGTCAGAGCGCCGCATCTGCGGTACGCCGCAGGAAGTAATCCTTCGTCAGCCGGACCACCAGAGGCGACAGCAACAGAATCGCGATCAGGTTGGGCACCGCCATCAATCCGTTGGCGATGTCACACAGCGCCCACACCAACTCAAGATCCATCACCGCACCCACCGGGAGCAACAGGCAGAACAGGTTCCGGTACAGCCGTACGGACTTGTTGCCGAACAGGTAACCGGTGCCCCGGTCCCCGTAATAGCTCCAGCCCACCACACTGGAAAACGAGAAGAACAACAGGGATACGGTCACTGCCAGCTTGCCAAGGTCTGGCACCGCCGCATTGAACGCCATCGTGGTCAGCTCCGACCCGCTGACACCGGTGGTCCAGACACCCGTTGTGACAATCACCAGCGCCGTAATAGTGCAAACCACCAGGGTGTCGAACAGGGGGCCGTTCATGGCCACCAGCCCTGCCCGCACCGGCTCGTCCACGCGGGTCGCGGCCATGGCGATGGGCGTGGTGCCCAGCCCGGCTTCGTTACTGAATACGCCACGGGCCACGCCGAACTGGATGGTGGTCATGACCGCGGCTCCGGCAAACCCGCCGGTGGCGGCGGTGCCGGTAAAGGCGTCGGAAACAATTCGGGCAAACGCGCCGGGGATGGCGTCCGCGTTCAGGCCGAGTACCACCAGCGCACTGCCCACGTAGATCACGAACATCAGGGGGACCAGGCGGGAAACCACCGAGCCGATGCGCTGGATGCCGCCAACGATCACCATCCAGATCAGCAAGCCGTAGACAATGCCGATACCCAGCTTGACCCCGAGCACCCGGTTTTCCGAGGGCTCGTAGCCAATCAGGTCCCGCAGGGAGAACTCCATGGTGTCGGCTACCGAGTTGGCCTCGACCATGTTGCCGGTACCGTAGGCGGCAATGATCGCGCACAGGGCAAAGAACTGGGCCAGGGGTTTCCACTTCGGGCCCAGCCCTCGCTCGATGTAATACATCGGGCCGCCGGCATAGCCGGTTTCCGGATCGTAATGACGAAACTTCAGAGCCAGCGTGGTACTGGCGAACACCGTGGCCATGCCGACGATGGCGGTAATCCACATCCAGAAGATGGCGCCCGGCCCGCCCAGGGCTATGGCTGTGGCCACACCGGCGATATTGCCATTGCCAATGGCCGCGGACAGGGCCACGGTCAGCGCCGAGAAATGACTCAACTCCCCGACCTGGGACTTCTCAGCATCCCGGCCGCTCATGATCCGCATGGACAGCCCCAGCCGCAGGAGCTGGATGAAACGCAGCCGAACGCTCAGGTACAGGCCGGTACCCACCAGGAGCAGGATGGTCAGCGGTCCCCAGATGACTGCCCCGATCTGATCAACCAGTTCCTGCATGCTGCGCCATCCCTGCCCTTGCTAGTGCCGTGTCACCCTCAGGTCCATTTCTCGTGGGGTGGCTGGTAGTTGCCGAAGGCCTCAACCACGGCCTCCGGGGTTTCCGCCCGGATGATCATGTCGATGTATTCCTGGTTCAGGAAGCCGTTTTCCTGCATGGTCTGCACCATCGCCAGCAGCGGGTCATAGAAGCCGTTGATGTTGTACAGGCCACAGGGCTTCTGGTGAAACCCCAGCTGGCCCCAGGTCCAGGCCTCGAACAGTTCTTCCAGGGTCCCGATACCTCCGGGCAGGGCCAGGAAACCATCTGCCAGCTCCGCCATCCGGGCCTTGCGCTGGTGCATGTCAGTGACCACATGCAGTTCGGTCAGGCGGTCATGGGCCAGCTCCCGGTCCCTGAGGCTCTCCGGAATCACGCCGTAAACCCGCCCTCCGGCAGCCAGGGTCGAGTCAGCGACAATACCCATTAACCCGACGTGCCCGCCACCAAAGACCACATCAATCCCGTGACGACCGAACCAGGTGCCAAGCTCCCTGGCCTTGTCCACAAAGACCGGATTGCTGCCGGGCCTCGACCCGCAATAGACCGCCACTTTCATCGACTTCTCCCGTTTTCTGACTGCTCGGATGTTCCACAGTATGGGTGTTCAGCCAAAGCAGTTAAACGTTTCGGTGGGGCAAAACCGCCTTTCGTGCAATTGTGCCGGCGACCGGCTCCGAGTTAGTATTACTTCGGCAGCATTAGCACCCTACCTTTAACGATGCCTTTCCCAGTGAGGACAGCCAAGCACTTTTGACCGCAAGAGTGCTTGGCTCTCTTCACTTCAAGGTCTGATTGTTATGGATAACCTTCCTCACATCGTAGTGGTCGGCGGCGGCGCCGGCGGTCTGGAGCTGGTCACCAGCCTCGGCAACAAGCTGGGCAAGAAGCGCAAGGCCCGGATCACCCTGGTCGATGCCGGCCTGACCCACGTCTGGAAACCCCTGCTGCACGAAGTCGCTTCCGGTTCCCTGGACGCCAGCGCTAATGAGATCAACTACCGCGCCCACGCCCGCAAACACCATTACGAGTTCCAGCTCGGACGCATGAGCGGGCTGGACCGCAAGGCCAAGCAACTGGTCATTGCACCGTTTCATGACGAGGAGGGCCGGGAAGTGGTACCGACCCGCACGATTAGCTACGACACCCTGGTGATCGCCGTCGGCAGCACCGCCAACGACTTTGGCACGCCCGGTGCCCAGGAGCATTGCCTGTTCCTGGACAGCCTGAAACAGGCCCGGCGCTTCCACAACCTGATGCTGAACGCGTTTCTGCGCAAGAACCACGAAGCCCTTCAAGGCAAGGAACACACCCTCAACATCAGTATCATCGGCGCCGGGGCAACCGGAGTGGAGCTGGCCGCCGAGCTGCGACTGGCGTCCCGGGAACTGCCGGTCTACGGCATGAACCATCTGCAACCCTCGGACGTCTCCATTTCCGTGATCGAAGCGGCCGACCGGATTCTGCCCGCCCTGCCCGGCAGACTTTCGGCAGCCGCCACCCGGGAACTGGAACGCCAGCATGTGAAGGTGCTGACCGGCCAGCCGGTGAGCGAAGTCCGGGAAGACAGCATCATCATGAAAGACGGCACCGAACTGCCCTCGGAAATGACCATCTGGGCCGCCGGGATCAAGGCACCCGCCTTCCTGGCCGAGTTGGACGGACTGGAGGTCAACCGGGGCAACCAGCTGGTGGTGGAGCAGACACTGCAGACCACCCAGGATGTCGACGTGTTCGCCCTGGGTGATTGCGCCGCCTGCCCGCAACCAGATTCCGACCGTCCGGTGCCACCCCGGGCCCAGGCCGCGCACCAGCAGGCCGATGCCCTGTTCAAGACCCTCTGCAACCGCCTGGAAGGCAAGGCCGATGTGCCTTTTGTGTACAACGACCACGGTTCACTGATCAATTTCAGCCGCTACACCACCGTCGGCAACCTCATGGGCAACCTCTCCGGGCGCAGCATGTACATCGAGGGCAAGGTAGCGAGACTGTTCTACGTCTCCCTGTACCGCATGCACCAGGTGGCCCTGCACGGGTTTTTACGCACAGGCATTATCTGGCTGATGGATAAAATCAGTCGTGCGATGCACCCGCGTCTGAAACTACACTGAAGGGAAAATCGGCCCGGGAAAGCGGGTGGAGCGGGTGAAGGGAATCGAACCCTCGTATGCAGCTTGGGAAGCTGCCGTTCTACCATTGAACTACACCCGCATAAGCATTGGCCGCGAGTGAAATATAAGCGGACGGCCCGCTGTTGGGCAAGCCCTGTGTCTGGAGATTGAATGGACCCCACTCTCACCCTTGTCGGAGCCCTGATGCTGGTGATCAGCATTGTGCTCAGCCCACTGTCGAGCCGCGTCGGCATGCCCGTGCTGCTGATCTTTTTGGTGGTCGGCATGATGATGGGCGAAGACGGTCCGGGCGGCATCGAATTCGACGATTTCGAGCTGGCGTTCCTGATCGCGAACCTGGCCCTGGGGGTGATCCTGCTCGATGGTGGTATGCGTACCCGGGCGGAAACCTTCCGGGTGGGTCTGAGACCGGCACTGGTGCTGGCAACCCTCGGCGTGTTCATGACCGCCGCCGGCGCGGCGGTCGTCGCCCGATGGGTATTTGACCTGGAGTGGCTGACCGCCCTGCTCATTGGTGCAATCATCTCCTCCACCGACGCCGCGGCGGTGTTCTCGCTGCTGCAGGGCCGGGGACTGCATCTGAACGAACGGGTCAGCGCCACCCTGGAGATCGAATCCGGTAGTAACGACCCCATGGCCATTTTCCTGACCCTGTTGCTGGTCACCCTGATCGGCAACGAGGGCGCGGGGGCTACCTGGTCGGCATTGATCATGCTGGTCAAGCAGTTCGGTATCGGCGGTATTGCCGGCCTGCTGGGGGGCTTTGCGGTGGTGGAGCTGGCCAACCGTATCCGTCTGACCCCGTCCCTGTACCCGCTTCTGGTGGCGGCGGCCGGAATCTCCGTGTTCTCTGCCACCAACGCTCTGGGCGGCTCCGGCTTCCTCGCCATTTATCTGACCGGCGTAGTGATCGGCAACCGGCCTGTGCGGATGATGCCCATGATTCTCCAGGTACACGACGGCCTGGCCTGGCTCGCCCAGTTGTGCCTGTTCCTGATGCTGGGCCTGCTGGTGTCACCGTCGGAATTGCTGCCCCTGGCCAGCAGTGGGCTGATCCTGGCGCTGACACTGATCTTTGTCATCCGACCGGCCACCGTCTTTGCCACTCTCTGGCCGTTCGGCTTCAAGCGTCGCGAGCTCGGCTTTATCGGCTGGGTTGGTCTGCGAGGTGCGGTGCCGATTGTGCTTGCCCTGTTTCCGATCATCGCCGGTTTGCCGGAAGCTCAGCAGGTCTTCCATGCCGCGTTCTTCATTGTGCTGGTATCACTGCTCGTGCAAGGCACGACCATGGCGCCACTGGCCCGGAAATTGCGGCTGGAAGTGCCCGCCGGTGACGATCCGTACCGGCGCCTGCCGCTGGACGCCCCCGCCGCCGGTGATCACGAACTGATGCTGTTTCCCTTGCGTGGCAAGAACTGGGAAACGCCCCGCCGACTGGGCCAACTGAGATTTCCGGCCAATACCGCGGTGGCCGGTGTGTTCCGGAACCGTGTGTGCCTGCAGCCGAAGGCGGATCTGGAAGTCGCCAGTGGTGACATGGTTGCCATGTTTGCCACGCCCGGCGTACTGTCGGAGCTGGGTAAGGCGCTTAGCGGCCGCCATGCGCCGGAGTACCTGGCAGAACGGGCCTTCTTCGGGGACTTCGTACTGAACGGAGACGCCCTGCTCGGAGACGTGGAGCAGGTGTATGGCATCGAGTTCGATGAACTGTCGCCGGACATCAGCCTGGCGGAGTGCTTCTCCCGGCGGACCAAAGGACATCCGGTGGTGGGCGATACCGTGATTCTGGGTCCGGTCACCCTGGTGGCCCGGGCCACGGAAGCCGACCGGGTCACCAAGGTGGGCATGAAGATGGACAGTTCACAAAACAGATGACCAGCGAAAGGGATGGCTATAAAACTTAACAAAACCCCTTAACAGCCTCACCCTGAGCTATGATATAAACGGCAATGTAGAAACATTAATATTTGGTAAGTCAGGGTTATGGGTTTGCTTCAAAACGTCTGCCGTTGTCTGTTGATGGTGATGGTACTGGTGTCAGGGACTGCCAGTGCCTCGGAATTGCTTGCGAAAGCCGACGTTCGCATGCCGGAACCGCAAAAATTCCATCCGGAACGCTTCGACATCAGCCAGGTACTGGTTAAAAAAGCCGAGCGCAGGCTGTATCTGCTGGATGGCGAGGACGTTGTTCGGAGCTATCGCATCTCCCTTGGCGACAACCCTGAAGGCCACAAGCTCTACGAAGGCGACGAGCGCACGCCGGAGGGTGAATACGTTCTGGACTGGCGCAACAACCAGAGCGACTTCTACAAGTCCATCCATATTTCCTACCCCAGCCCCAGGGACCGCGAGCTTGCCGAAGCCTGGGGGCTCGACCCCGGCGGCAGTATCATGATCCACGGTCTGCCCAACGAAGCCGGTGACATGGCCTTCGCCTTCGCCGGTCTGGACTGGACTGACGGCTGCATTGCCGTGACCAACGAAGCCATGGACGAGATCTGGCAACTGGTCTCCAATGGAACCCCGATCCGCATTCTTCCGTGAATAGTGGATGACACCACGATTAAGTTGTTGTCATAAGCTAAGAAATTTTGCGTATCCTTAGTTAACATTTTGTCTCGGAGTGTTTTACACTGTTTAACGACTCTGACGGAAAAAGATTTTCTGTCGGACCCGGTTTTACAGGAAGTGGTCTATACTCACTTCCGAGACTCAGGACATAAAACGACCAATAAGGGGATTTACTATGCGTAAACTGATGATCG
>JABURI010000159.1 GCA_014762755.1 Marinobacter sp. | reverse complement strand
TATGAAAAAGGACAAAAACGATGAGTTATCGCTCTGTATTCCAGCCGGATCTGTTCAAAGACCAGGTCTATATCGTCACCGGTGGTGGCTCCGGAATCGGCCGCTGCACCGCCCACGAGTTGGCCGCCCTGGGCGCACGGGTCGCTCTGGTCGGCCGAAAGCAGGAGAAAGTTGACGCGGTGAAGGCGGAAATCACCGAGGATGGCGGCATCGCCTCGGCCCACGTGTGCGACATCCGCGAGGAGGAGTCGGTCAAGGCGACCGTCGCCGCCATCATCACCGAGCACGGCGGGCTCAACGGCGTGGTGAACAACGCCGGCGGCCAGTTTGCCTCCCCCCTGACCGGCATCAACCAGAAGGGCTGGGAAACCGTGGTCCGAACCAACCTCACCGGCGGCTTCCTGATGGCCCGGGAGGCGTACACACAGGCCCTGAGCAAGACCGGCGGCGCCATCGTCAACATTGTCGCCGACATGTGGGGCGGCATGCCCGGCATGGGCCACTCCGGCGCCGCTCGGGCGGGCATGGTCAACTTCACCCAGACCGCCGCCGTGGAATGGGCCCCGTCCGGGGTCCGGGTCAACGCCGTAGCCCCGGGCTGGATCGCCTCCAGCGGCATGGACAACTACCCGGCCCATATGAAGAGCTGGATCCGCAGCCTTGCCGATGCCGTGCCGATCAAGCGCCTCGGTACCGAGTCCGAAGTCAGCGCCGCCATCTGCTTTCTGCTCAGCCCGGCCGCGGCCTTCATTTCCGGGGATTGCCTGAGAATTGACGGCGCCGCCTCCCAGGGTGGCCGTGTCTGGCCGATGCCAAAGGCCAAAAACAACGAAGCCTGGAATGGCTTCCACCGCGCCGTCACTCCGAAGGTACTGAGCGAGGACTGAGGAAACAGACATGCAGGTACTAGAGAGCACCATCAACTCCCAGTCCGACGACTTCCGGGCCAACGTCGAGGCCATGGAAGCCCACATCCACACTTTCCGCGAGGTTGAGCAGAAAGTGCTGGACCTGGCCGAGTCGGCGCGGGAAAAATTCACCAAGCGGGGCAAACTCCTGCCCCGTGACCGGATCAACCGGCTACTGGACCGGGGCAGTGAGTTCCTGGAACTCTGCTCCCTGGCCGGCTACAAGATGCACGACGACAAGGACGGCTCCTTGGCCGGCGGCGGCATCATCGCCGGCATCGGCACCGTCAGCCGCGTCCGCTGCCTGGTGGTGGCGAGCAACAGCGCAATCAAGGGTGGCACCATCACTCCGGCCGGCCTCGACAAGACTCTGCGCTTGCAGCAGGTAGCGATGGAAAACAAGCTGCCGGTAGTCTCCCTGTCCGAAAGCGGCGGCGCCAACCTCAACTACGCCACCGACATCTTCGTGCTTGGCGCGAGGGGCTTCGCCAACCAGGCCCGCATGTCCGCCGCCGGCATTCCCCAGGTCACCGTTGTTCACGGCAACGCCACCGCCGGTGGCGCCTACCAGCCGGGGCTGTCGGACTATGTCATCACCGTGCGTGAGCAGGCCAAGATGTTCCTCGCCGGCCCGCCCCTGCTGAAAGCCGCCACCGGCGAAGTCGCCACCGATGAAGAACTCGGCGGCGCCGAAATGCACGCCACCGTGGCCGGCACCGCCGAATATCTGGCCGAGGACGACGCCGACGGCATCCGCCAGGCCCGGGAAATTCTCGGCGCCCTGCCCTGGAACGAACAGCTGCCGCCCCAACGGGAAATGGCGTGGGGACAACCCCTGTACCCGGCCGAAGAGCTGCTCGGCGTGATTCCGGCGGATTCGAAGAAGCCCTACGACGTCCGGGAAATCCTGGCACGCATCGCCGACGGCTCCCGTTTCCTGGACTTCAAGAACAGCTACGACGACCAGACCGTGTGCGGCACCATCCGGATTGAAGGCCATTCCGTCGGGATTATCGGCAACAATGGCCCTATCACCCCGGAAGGCTCCACCAAGGCCGCCCAGTTCATCCAGCTCTGCGACCAGGCCGGCACCCCGATCCTGTTCCTGCACAACACCACCGGTTTCATGGTGGGAACGCATTCAGAACAGAACGGGATCATCAAACACGGGTCAAAGATGATTCAGGCGGTGGCCAACTGCCGGGTGCCCAAGTTCGCAATTGTGGTTGGCGGTTCCTATGGTGCAGGTAACTACGCGATGTGCGGCCGGGGCCTCGATCCCCGTTTCATTTTCGCCTGGCCGAACAGCCGGACAGCCGTCATGGGGCCAGCACAGGCGGGCAAGGTAATGCGCATCGTGGCGGAGGAGAAGCAGCGCCGGGGCGGCATGGAGCCGGATGCCAAGACGCTGGATTTCCTGGAGCAGGCGACGGCCAAGAAACTGGAGGATGGCTCCACGGCTCTGTACGGAACGGCCCGGCTCTGGGACGACGGGCTGATCGATCCCCGGGATACCCGGCGGGTTCTCGCTCTGGTCCTGTCGATCTGCCGCGAGGCTGAACAGCGGCAATTACGGCCCAATAGTTTTGGTGTGGCCCGGTTTTAACCTGGCCATCGGTGGAGCCCGCCTCCGGGCGTTCGAATTTGGGGGGAGAACCGGTTGGAAGGACCCGTCCAAAAACCGCTACGAGCACGTCCATGTGCGCTTGTTTCAGGCCATCCCTGGCCTTCAACATTTTTGGACAGGTCCTTCCAACCGGTTCATGCAAACTTGGGGATAGCGCCCCTTTAAGAATCAGCTTTTCGAGGCAAACAAAAAATAGGCACAGCAGAGAAAGATCTCGTTAAAGCAAAAGGGCAACCAGAAAAAGGAATTTAACAGGCAGCAACATTTTTTCAGACAAAGGCGGCTGTGGGGGATGGCTTTCAGAAAATGTAGAGGGCCATGGATGGCCCGAAACAAGCGCACATGGACGTGCT
>JABURI010000123.1 GCA_014762755.1 Marinobacter sp. | reverse complement strand
CATGTGTGCCACCACACAATGAATTAGACTAACGTCCTAATGTGCCTGCACTTTTGGCCCCAAACTGACGGCAAACTGCAACAAACGGCTGAGAAAAACACAAACTGAGAAGCTATCTTGAGGATAGTCGGAGACAGGAAAATCGCCAGCAAAAAAGACCGGATCCGGTCATTGCGACCGGATCCGTGAACACGACCGGGTCAGGCCGCTTTCTTTTTGCGGTCGCGGGCTGTGCGCAAACTGTACAGCTTTCGCTCCTTCAGGGCATAGCGGTTGAGGCCGGCGAGGTGAATCTTGCGCAGATACATTGACCAGTCAATCTGGCGCGCATCCACCGGGAACAGTGCCTGGTCCAGGCTGCCCATTTTCTCTGAAAGGCCCAGCAACTCGTCATTCCGGAAGATATAGTCCGGTGCGGTATAGAATCCGAAGATCGTCGCCAGCGAACGGGTGGTATCCAGGTTCCGGAGCATCTTCAGTTCCCGGGTGTGGCCCAGCAACTTGAGCAGCCGGTCCGTCAGCCGAAGCGGGATACGAACACCGCCAACCACCGTGTCGAACAGCTTGCGATTCACTGCCACAAAAGGCTTGGTGGGCTGACGATAGAACAGTTGGTCGTAGTCGGCATAGTTGCTTTTCGACTCGGCCATGAGGTGGTCAATGAACTCGCCCAGGGAAATCGGATTGGAACTGCCGCTGCAGCACTGATAGATGCGGTGGCCTGCCGGCTCGGACAGCGCCTCGGCGAGCCCAAGGATGATCGCATTTGCCACCAGGTCCACCGGAATCACGTCGATCACCCCGGAGCGCTTGCCCGGAAACAACGTGACCTTCTCACGGGCATAAGCCAGGATGATCGCATCAGCCACTTTCACGCCCTCGATCCAGCCCGGCGCCGGTTCCTCCAGCGCACTCTCGATGATGGAGGGGCGAACGATGGTCAACGCGCGGCCAGCCAGCGATTTCATGAGGCGTTGCTCGCCCAGCCATTTGGTGAAGGTGTAGGTGTCACTCCAGCCATACCGATTGGCTTCCTGGATCCCCAGCTCAACCAGCTTCTTTTCGAGGAGCTTGCCGGAGTAGCGCGAGCGGACATCGGCAATCTTGTCGTCAAGCAGATTCACCAACTCATCAATCTCGAAATAACCGTGTTCACTGCGGGGAATCGCTTCGCCGGCGGGCTTGATGACGGACTCGGTCACCGGCCCTGCATTCATCCCGTTCACGTAACAGGTGGAAACCTGAATCACCGCAAGTTCGCGGTTGCTGAGGGCCAGTTCGGCGATGTTATCCAGACAGAGCGTGTTGATGGCCAGAGCCTTGTCGAGCTCCTCCCGGAAATTCACACTGGCGGCCGAGTTGATCACGGCATCCAGACCGGAAGCCAGAGCGTTGAAATCCTTCCTCGGCAAGCCGAAGCAGGGTGCGGTCACTTCTCCGGTCACACAATGGACCTTGTCTTCGACAAAGGCCTCAAAACCTTCGGAATCCTCCGCACGCAAGCGCTCGAACACAGACGAGGTGGCGATTTCATTCAGAAACCGGCTGCGGGCATCCGGATGACGCTTATTGCCCCGAATGAGCAGGTGTATACCACCAATGTCCGGCACAGTCCGGATCAATTTTTCCAGGACAACCTTGCCCAGAAAACCGGTGGTGCCGGTCACCAGGACCTGCTTGCCGCGAAGTGCATCGAGTACCTTCGATGAGGATACTTCGGGGTTGGTTTGCGTTGTTGCCATGGACGAACTCCTTCTCTGACTGAACGGGTTAGCCGGACCGATACCTGTCGGAGCGTCGACTTCGCCCCCATCCGACCTTGCACCGAATGCCGTGCATATTACGGGCCACTACGCCCTTCTTTGCGATCAATGTTTGCACAATCGCCGTGACAACACGGTGACAAACCGCAAAATTACGACACAAAAAAAGTACAAACAAAATGACCAAAAAGGAGGCATATCAAAAGTGGCCTGTGCCGTGACTGGCGAGGACCCGAAGCAGCTGATCAAGGGATACGTCGGCCGGCTGCTCCCGCAGAGCCTGCACCAGCCGCTCCTGCTCGCCCGGACTGATGCGGTCAAATAGTGGGGCGGATGTTTCAGCCGGCACCGCGGCCAACTCCGCGGGATTCTCATCTTCCGGCGCCGTAATCTGGTCTGCCAGATGCCTTAGATGTGCGGCCATGTGTTGCCGGTCCCCCGGCTGCATGTTTTCCCAGGGCATGACCGCAAGACCGGTCTGGATAAATTCGATGGTGTCGGCATCCAGGCTGCGCCCCAGCAGTGCAAAAAACCGATTGAATGCATCATAACGCAGCATCGGATCCAGCTGCCGGCCCAGAAGCAGATCAAGCTCATCGAGCGCTGCAGAGAGACGCTGCTCTTCACTCACCGGCCGCTCAACGGGCTCGTCCTTGTGGAACGACTCCTTCTTGTGCCGCCGGCGAATGACGGACTGCCAGTAACCAGCCACGCCCGCTTTTGTTGCCGGCATTCGGGACAGACGGACAGCGAGCATGTCAGCAAGGGTATGGAACTGGCGACAGGAAGGATCGGAAACCGGCAGCATTGCCACCGGCACCCCGGTCACATCGGAGTGGCGCAGGGTTTCATCACGCCAGAGAGCACCGAGATAATGCAGCGAGTCCCCGAGGTGACGACCGACCGCACCATCGAGTCTCTGGAAAATCGACTGGGCCTGACTGACTCCGGAGGCCATGTTTACCACAACGCCGGGAGCACGCCGGTAGCCCCGCTTCTTCAGTTGCCGGATGAGCGAAAATACCTGTTTGAGGGTTTCCGGATCCGGTGTCACCACCATACAGGCCAGCGCTGAGCTGGCCACCATGTGCAACCCGGAAAGATCCATCGCGCTGCCGGCATCCACGAGCACATAGTCATAAGCCCGCTCCAGATCGGCCAGCGCTTGCAGCGTGTTCATGGCGTCCCGCTGATCCATGTCCAGGCAGTGCCGCAATGCGGCAGCCCCGGGCAGGACGGCCAGATCATAGTCTGTTTTCGCCAGAGCCTCGTCCGGACGGAAATGCCCTTCCAGGGCGCCGGCAAGATCCTTTCCTGATTCCAGCCCCAATCGCGCGCTCACACTGGAGGGGCCGATGTCACCGTCCAGCAACAACACCCGATTACCCTGCCTTGCCAGGGTCAGGCCCAGGTTGAGCGCCACGGCGGTTTTCCCCGCCCCGCTCCCACCACCAGTAATGGCAACGGTGCGGGGATGGCTCGAATTATGCCTGTCAGTATCCGGATCAAGGGCCATTTGAATGTGTTCTCATCCCTGGGAAAACAGCGAATAACAAACTAACCTGTAAAAAGTCTACACATGTCACGAATCAGATAATATATTGCCTATGAAAAGAACAATGATCTTTTAATCACCGTAAACGATTGTTTAGGCTTTTCGGAATAACAAGAATTAACACGGCGTCAGGAAACGGCGTCTGATCAGGGTTCGGCAAGGCATGCCTATGGAACTAGCGCCAGATCTACAGCTACCGAGTCTCCCGGAGGTAACGTTGCGGGCGCTCGAGGCTTTTCACCAGGACGCCAGTTTCCAGACCATCAGTGACATCATCTCTGCTGATACCGCGCTTGTCAGCCGCATTCTTTCCCTCGCCCATTCAACAACGGACACCCAGGAAGGCCGCATCCAATCCATCGAACAGGCCCTCGTCCGACTCGGCCCGCAACGATTGCGCACTCTGGTGCTGACGGCCGCACTCAACCAATTGCAATTCGGCCTCGGCAATGATGACTGGCGGCAGATCCGCGATTTCTGGCGGCATTCCCTGACCACCGCTCTGACGGCCAGGGCGCTCGCGACCCTTACCGCCTACCCTTATCCCGAAGAAGCGTACATGCTCGGTGTACTCCATAACGTCGGTGAACTGGTTGCGATAAAAACCACCAACCCGGATGCCCGCCAGCATTACCTGAACAACCAATGCAAGGTAGCTGCTGACCTGGTCAGCGGATGGGGGCTGGGATCGATGGCCGCGGACGCCGTGCGCTATCAGCAGGCCGCCCCCGAGGAGTCGAGGGACGCCGGGCATCTGGTCAAGCTGATCAGTCTGGCCACCCGGCTGGCACTGTCCGATTCGGAAGGCATTGCCGCTGCTGGCATCGTCCTGGGTCTCAGCGAAGAGCTGACCCGCGAGATCAACCGGCGTATTGCCCACGAAGTTGCCGGTATCGCCAGTTCCCTCGGGATCAGCCTTGACGACAGCTATGATGGCGAGCAGGCCACCCACGACCTGCGCGAGGCTATCCTGCAGGAGGCCATCGTCAGTCAGGCCCTGGAGTTTGCCGAATCCGGGCAACCAACCGACAACCTCATTGCCGAGGCCGCACACAGCCTGGGACTGATCACAGGCTCCCCGGTTCTCTGTTTCGCTGCCAAAAATGAGGCCCTGACACTGGTCGCGGGATCGGGAGTCGATGTTCCGGAACTCGCGGTTTCTGCAAAACCCGGCGGCAGCGCCCTGACCGAGGCCTTCAGTACCGGTAGCCCGGTCAAGCTCGCTGGCCGTAGCCGCACCATTCTCGATCGTCAGCTGCTTTCCCTGCTGCGAACGCCCTCTCTGGTAGCAATCCCCGTTAACGCCGGCAACGGATCCGGCGGCGTTTTTGCATTGGGCACCGATGAAACCAGACAGGACAGAACCCTGGAACTCGCCAGCCTTTTCAGTCACCGGCTCGGGCAGCTTGTCGCGTCCCGACAATCCACCGGGCAGATTACCGGGGCCGCCAGGAATCTCCAGCAGGAGCTGGACCGCCAGCACCTTCGCAAGCAGGTTCACGAGGTCAATAATCCTCTGACCATCATCCGCCAGTATATTTATCAGCTGCGTAACCGGCTCGACGACCCCGATGTTCATCAGGAACTGGATATCATCCGTGAGGAACTGGATCGGGCCGGCGACCTGCTACAGCAAATGGGGCAGAAAGAGGCGGGCCCGGAAAATGCAGGCGGAATCTCAGTCAATGACGAACTCGACAGCCTTAGCCGTATTGTCGAAGACAGCCTGTTTGATGACGGCAATCGCCGGCTCAGGCTGGAACTGACGGACAACCCCGCTCTGGTCAGTGGTCCGGCATCGGCTCTGCGCCAGGTCATTATCAACCTGTTGCGCAATGCCGCCGAGGCATTGCCGGAGAACGGCGGGACAGTCACGTTGAGAACCGCGGCCCCGGTCTGGCAAAACCAGCGGACCTGGGTGGAACTTGAAGTATCGGATACCGGCACCGGCATCCCGGAAGCAGTCAGGGAAAAGCTGTTTGCGCCGGTTAAAACCACAAAGGGAGAAGGCCATAGCGGTCTGGGCCTGAGTATTGTGAAGCAACTCGTTGATGACATGGACGGCATCATCGCTTGCCGGACGGGGCAGGACGGAACCACTTTCCGCATCCTGCTCCCGGCAACGATCCATAAAAAGAAAGCGACTGATAACAAAACGACGGGTACCGACCAATGAAACCTGAACACGCTGATCAGACCCCGGGTCAGGGTTTACCAGCCAGGCTCCTGGTGGTGGACGATGAGCCCCGGCTTCTCAGTTCACTTGCCTCCCTGCTGCGCAGCCAGGGTTACGAGGTAACCGAGGCGGAGGGTGGCGAGCGGGCCTGTGAGCTGATTGAGCAACATTCGTTCGACCTCGCGCTCCTCGACCTTCGAATGCCCGGCGTCGACGGCTTCGACGTCATGGCGGAACTGACCGGCAAGCAACCGGACTGCGGCACCATCGTGGTCAGTGGAGAAAGCTCGTTTGCGGCAGTCAGCCGGGCGCTTCGACGGGGAGCTCTGGATTACATCCGCAAACCCTTCGACCCTGAGGAACTACTGGCAACCGTCGAAAGTGTGATCAGTAAACAATCCCTCATGCGGGCACACGAACACATCCAGGTTCGACTGGAAAAATCCGAAGCCTTGCACCGCTATATCGTCAATACCTCTCCAGATATTGTGTTCATGCTTGATGAGGAGGGACATATCTGCTTCATCAACAGCAAAGTCGAGTCCCTCCTTGGCTATCGCCCCGAGGAACTCTGCGGCCAGCATTTCGGGCAAATTCTCGACGACCGGGACGTGTCAAAGGGAACCTACGCCCTGAAGGGAGCCAACATCACCGCAGACAACCCGCGAACGCTGGAGGTGCGCCTCAAAACCCGCGGCAGCCAGCAGGCCACCCGTCATTTCGAAATCACAGCCTTTCCGATCGACCCCCATACCTGGCCGCATACCGGTGATGGTCAGGTCGGAGCAACACCCAAGTCCGCCCGATACTATGGCACGGCCCGGGATGTCACCGAGCGCAAGGAGGCCGAAGCGTTCATCAATTTCCAGGCCTATCACGACCTGCTGACCCGCCTGCCGAATCGCGCCCTGTTCAAGGACCGTCTGGAACTGGCCATCGCCCAGGCCCGTCGGGGTAACGAGAAACTGGCGGTCATGTTCCTCGACCTTGATCGTTTCAAGGTCATCAATGACACCCTTGGCCATGCCATGGGAGACCGCCTCCTCCAGGCGGTTACCCAGCGGCTGGAGAAGTGTCTGCGCAAGGGTGACACTCTGTCCCGTTTTGGCGGAGACGAATTCACCCTGCTACTGCCCGCAATCCACGACAATGACGATGCCCGGCAAATTGCCAGGAAGCTGATCCGCGCGCTCCAGGCCCCGTTCCAGCTGGGCGAACATGAGGTGTTCGTCGGTGTCAGCATCGGAATCGCGGTCTACCCCGAGGCGGGTGAGAATCTCGATCAGCTGATCCAGAGTGCCGATATTGCCATGTACCACGTCAAAGCGCGTGGCAAGGATGGCTACCGGTTCTACTCCCGCAGCATGAGTGTTGATACCGCCAACCGGCTGAACCTGGAGCGGGATCTTCGACTGGCCCTGGAGCGCGAAGAACTCCGCGTGTTCTATCAGCCACAGGTCTGTTCCCGGAGCAACCGTATTGTCGGCCTTGAAGCACTGGTGCGATGGCAGCACCCGGAACGCGGCTTGCTGTACCCGGGAGACTTTCTGCCGCTGGCCGAGGAAACCAAACTCATCGTGCAGCTCAGCGAGTGGGTCATGGATCACGCCTTTCGGGATGTGGGCGACTGGATCCGCAACGGCCACCCGGACCTGCGCCTCGCGGTGAACCTCTCCCCGACCCAGGTCGAGCATCCCCGCTTCGTGGACAATCTGGTCAGACGCATGACCAGACAGAACTTCCCGCCCGACAACCTGGAGATCGAGATTACTGAAAACGTGATCATGAGCGATCTGGACCAGATCAGTCACAAGCTGCGTGAACTGGCGATGGTCGGTGTGCGCATCGCCATCGACGATTTCGGCACGGGCTATTCATCCCTCAATTACCTGCACCGACTGCCCATCCACACTCTCAAGGTCGACCAATCCTTTGTCAGGGCCATTCGCAGCGGGGAGGACGGAGCCTGTATCGTCAATGCCATCGTTGCCATGGCCCACGGCCTGAAGCTGGAAATCGTGGCCGAGGGCGTGGAAACCGACGAGCAGCTCGCCTATTTGCGTAATCTGGGCTGCCACCAGGTTCAAGGCTTTTTCTATGGACCGGCCCGCCCGGCGGAGGAGGTCTTCAAAACTCTGGGAGAGAGGTCCGTCAAAGCCGCCTCGTTCTGACACAAAACTGATTGTCCGGCAATCCTAGAAAAATTCTTGACCGGGTTTGCAAAGTGTTGCGTTGCGTTACTTTGTGTATCCGGAAATGCGCAGTACTGCACATAATTCCCCCCACCTGTTCTCTACTCTCGAAGCTCAAGGCGCTGAAACGGAACTCCCTGTTACGAAATCAGGGTCAACAAAGACAATAACGCTTCAGCATCCCCCGAACAGGTACAGGCAGCAGTGATCATGCGTGACAAGTACAAGTACATTGGCCCCGTCTACGATTTCCTGAGCAACCTCTACAGCGGCAAGAACATTCATCGCTGCAAGACCGCCATGCTTGATGTGGAAACCGTCCGCCTTGGCGACCGCATCCTGTTTGCCGGCGTCGGCCACGGGCGGGATGCAATCCGTGCCGCCGAGCTTGGCGCCGACGTTACTGTGGTCGACCTGTCCGAAACCATGCTGCGCAAGTTTGCCGAAGCCCAGAATGCAGAGGCACCGCATCTGACGATCCGCCGGATTCACAGCGACATCATGCAGGTTGAGGACTTCGAGCAATACGACATGGTCGTCGCCAACTTTTTCCTCAATGTGTTCGACGAGGACATGATGGTGAAGGTCCTGGAGCACTTGATCCGCCTGGGCAAGGCGGATGCCCGCGTCGTGGTCGGCGACTTCTGCTATCCCACTGGCAACCTGTTCTCGCGCCTGTTCAAGAAACTCTACTGGTACATGGCCGTGTTCGTTTTCTGGCTGTTTGCCAACAATGCTTTCCACAAGATCTACAACTACCCGGAGCACATGCAGCGGCTCGGCCTCGAGGTCACCGACAAGAAGCACTTCAAGCTTCTGAACATGGACTGCTACTGGTCCATCCTCGGGCGCAAACAGGCCTGACTCCAAGATATTGCCCAAGAACAATAACCCCGGAGCGGAGACATGACGGATCAGATTCTTGCACTGGACAGCGCCCGCGAACTGGACAGCGGCAATTTCAGTTTTGCCGAACGGGTGAGCTACCTGAAAAAATACGGCACCCATTCCCAGTCCTTTTCGACCCTGCAGCCGGGGATGCGCTTCTTTGACCTGCCGGGCGTCGGCTACATCGCGTTCATGCGTAAGTGGGGGGGCACTTTTGTGCTGTCCGATCCGGTCTGTGCCCCCGAGAACTTCGCCCGGATCCTCGCGCAGTTTCATCAGCACTATCCCAACGCCAGCTACATCCAGGTATCACGACCGGTGGTGGATTTTCTGCACCAGCGCTTTGGCCTGTTCGGAACCCAGTTCGGCAGCGAATCCCGGATCGACCTGTCCCGCTGGAGTCTGAGTGGCAAGAAGAAGCAGATTCTGCGCACAGCCCTGAACCAGGCAGAAAAGAACGGAATCACCGTGAAGGAGCGTTTCAGTGACGACCACACCCGGGAGATTTCCGAAGCCTGGATCCGCACCCGTAAGTGCAAAAGTAACGAAATCCGCTTCCTGATCCGGCCGATGGAGATGGCCTACCGGGAGAATGAACGGCACTTCTATGCCTACCAGGATGGCAAGGCGGTGGGGTTCATCTACTTCGACCCGATCTACCGGAACAATGAGATCATCAGCTACGTGCCCAACATTTCCCGAGCCAATGCCGATTTCCGCCAGGGCATTTTCTACACGCTGATGGCCCATGCCATGGACGTGTTCCGGGCCGAAGGCGTGCCCTACCTGGATCTGGGGCTGATTCCGCTGTCGCTGGACCGCACCACGGAAAACCAGGAAAGCCGGGTGCTCAAACGCCTGCTGCACCTGGTGTACGAGAAAGGCAACTTCCTATATAACTTCAAGGGCCTGGAGTTCACCAAATCACGGTTCCGGGGCGAGGTCTTCAAGACCTATTGCTGCCACCGCCGGGCCATCCCCGCCATGGAATTTCTGGCGATGTTCAAGCTGACCCGGTTACTCTGACCGGGTCAGTCAGCCCACCCCAGCGCTCCTCGATCCGAATCGCCGTGAGGCCCAGCGCAGCCATGAACCCCGCCAATCCATGGGGCACTTCTCCGGATAACAGCACGGCACGGACAGGCTCGGACCGTTTTGCGTGCGTGATCGCCTGCGGATCCCGACTCGCCTCACCGAGCAGGAATTGCACCCTTCTTGCGATGGCGTCGCCCGAATCCACCCAGTGCCGAATTTCCGGCAAGACGGTTTTCAGCGCGTCCAGCAGCAGAGGGTAGTGGGTACAGCCCAGGACGACGGTATCAACGCCTGCCTGCTTGAGAGGAGCCAGCACCTCCCGCAATTCTGCCTCCGGTACCGGAATTCCCCGTACCAGCTGCTCGGCCCAGCACACCAGGGCGGGATGCCCGATCCGCACAACCTGGCAGTCGCCGGCAAACTCATCGATCAGCCGATCCAGGTAGGGGCGGCGCACGGTGGCCGGCGTGGCCAGCACACCGATCCGGCGATTGGCTGTGCGGCTGGCCGCCGGCTTGATCGCGGGAACCACGCCCACCACCGGCACATCAATCAGCGAGCGCAGCCGGGGCAGAACCACGGTACTGGCGGTGTTACAGGCAACTACGACCACGTCACAGGGTATTTCCTCGAGGGCCTTGCGAATCAGCGTGGTGCAACGCTCGATCACGACCGCCTCCGGCTGATCGCCATAAGGAAAACCGGCATTGTCCGCCAGGTAGACAAGCTCAGCGCCGGGCAGGGTTTCGTGGATACATCGGGCCACACTCAGCCCGCCTACCCCGGAGTCGAAGACGAGAATGCACGGAGCCGCGGCTTCAGTCACATTTGTCCCCTGACTTGCCGATCTCCTGCTCCATTAACCGGATCAGTCGACCGGCAATGGTGGTCTGCGGGGGCACTGGAGGCGTGTCCCCGGGGCGATACCAACCGGCATCCGACAACTCGTCTTCCTGGAGTACCAGTTCACCGCCGGCATAGTCGGCAAAAAATCCGACCATGAGCTGGTGAGGAAACGGCCAGGGCTGGGATTCGCAATAGCGCACATTGGTGACCGCCAGGCCGGTCTCCTCCATGACCTCCCTGGCCACCGCTTCCTCGAGGCTCTCGCCGGGTTCCACGAAGCCCGCGATGAGGCTGTAGAAATGTCGTTTGACCCGGGCATTCTTCGCCAGCAGGAAGCGGTCATTGTTGCGGATCACCACGATCACGCAGGGCGCAAGCCGTGGATACCAGGGCATGTTGCAGGTATCACACCACTTTGCCCGCTCGCGGGGATGGAATCCGGTCTCCCCACCACAGCGGCCACAGAACCGGTGGTCCCGCCACCACTGCCAGACCTGGAAACCGGTGCTTACCAGGGCCGTGGGTACATCCTCCCGCATCAGGATCGCTTCCCGGAGGTTGACCAGCTCGAAGCCCACCGTATCTTCTGGCACTTCGCTAACATAGACTCCCTGGTCACGGATGGCGCCCAGAGCCACCGCATCAGCATCAGCAGCGACACCGGCAATCCGTGGATCGTCCCGGGCAACCAGCCAGCCCTCTTCGGGCTTGAGGATATGAGCACCGGAAACCAGCAGAATCAGGTCTTCCGGCTCCGGCTTGGAGGTATTCCAGCCGGGTTTCCAGTCTGCGTCTGAAAAGTTCATCGAATAGGTCGCTGTACAAAAAACGGTGATGGAGCAATGTACCACATTGCGGCAAGTGCCAAGAATCTCGGGCCGACTTTCCGCACCGTACGCAACCAAGTAAACTTAGCGCCTGTTTTCAGTCACCGGAGCCACGATTTATGCGACTTTACCAGGGCATTCGCAGCCTGATTCTGACCATTCTCCGCAAGATCCTGTTCTTGTGGGTGCGGACAGACGTCAGCGGAAACAGTGCCGAATCCCTGGGCCTCGACCCGGACAAGCCGGTGTGCTACGTGCTCCAGTACAGCTCCCTGTCCAGCCGACTGGTACTGGAACAGGAGGTCATCGGCGCCGGGCTGCCCGGAGCATCCGAGGCCCTGCCGGTGAAGAACGGGCCGTCCCATTCGTTTTTTTTCCTTTATCGTCGCATCGGCGGCCTGTTCAGTGGCGGTCGCCAGACTCCCGTACCCACCAATGAATTCAAGTCCCTGGTCCGCTACGGCCTGGAGCATCCCGATCAGGACGTGCAGATCGTCCCGGTGTCCATGTTCTGGGGCCGCTCGCCGGACAAGGAAAAATCGCTGGTCAAACTCTTGCTGTCCGACACCTGGTCCGTGGCCGGGCGCCTGCAGAAATTCCTGATCATTCTGGTGCACGGGCGCAATACCTACGTGCAGTTCAACCAGCCGCTGTCCCTGAAGCAGGTCATTGATGAATACCGGCACAGCGAGGAGCGGGCGAACCGCAAGCTCGCCCGGCTGCTGCGCACCCATTTCCGCCGCGTGCGCCAGGCCGTGCTCGGCCCGGACCTGTCCCATCGCCGCACCCTGGTGGAGGGGCTGGTGCGTACCCAGGCAGTGAAAGAGGCAATACGCGAAACGGCGGCGCGGGACGACATTCCGCCCGAGAAAGTGCGGGCCAAGGCCTACAAGTATGCGGACGAAATCGCCGCCAGCATGTCCATCGTGACCATCCGCTTTCTGGAGGTGGTGCTGTCCTGGCTCTGGAACCGCATCTACAACGGCATTGCCGTGAATAATATCGAGGTGGCCAAGGAGGTCGCCCAGGACAACGCCGTGGTTTACGTGCCCTGCCACCGGTCCCACATCGATTATCTGCTGCTGTCCTACGTTCTCTACAAGAACGGCCTGATGCCTCCCCACATCGCTGCCGGCATCAACCTGAACATGCCAATCGTCGGGCCGATCCTGCGCCGGGGTGGTGCTTTTTTCATGCGCCGCTCATTCCGCGACAATCCCCTGTATGCCACCGTGTTCAACGAATACATGCATGTGATGTTCTCCCGGGGCTACTCGGTGGAATACTTTGTGGAGGGTGGGCGCAGCCGGACCGGGCGCATGCTGGCACCCCGTCCGGGCATGCTGTCGATGACGGTTCGCAGCTTCCTGCGGGATCACCGCAAACCCATTGTCTTTGTTCCGGTCTACATCGGCTACGAAAAGGTAATGGAAGGTCGCTCCTATCTGGGCGAGCTGCGGGGCAAGAAAAAACAGAAAGAAAGCGTGTTCGGCCTGGCCAAGACGGTCCGCAAACTGACCAACTCCTTCGGGCGGGTTGCGGTGAATTTCGGCGACGCGATTCCGTTGGCCGAAGTGCTGGATGAGGTGCATGAAAGCTGGCGCCAGGAAGCCTACGATGCGGAGTACCGGCCGGCCTGGCTGAGCCGGGCGGTTGACCAGCTCTCGCTCAGTGTGGCATCGAACATCAACGCATCAGTCGCCGTCAACCCGATCGGCATGACGGCGACCGTGCTGCTGGGAACGGATCGCCTTGCCATGGACGAAGGCCAGCTGATCCGTCTGATGGACCAGTACGCCGGCCTGCTCAAAGCCTTCCCGTATGCTGAAACCGTCACCCTGCCGGAAGGTTCGGGCAAGGACTGGGTTGCCTATTGTGAGGACATGGGACTGGTTACCCGGCAGCCGCAGAAACTGGGTGACATCATCGCCCTGGAGGGCAGCAACGCCATCCTGATGACTTACTACCGGAACAACATCCAGCATTTGTTTGCCCTGCCCTCTCTGATCGCAAGCCTGTTCGAGAACAAGGACTCCCTGCGGCGGGACAAGATCGTGTTCCTGGCCACCGTGGCCTACCCCTACCTCAAATCCGAACTGTTTCTGAAGTATTCTGCCGATGAGGTGGAGGGCGTGATCAATCACTGGATTGACATCCTGGTGGAACAGGGGCTTCTGAAGACCCTGGAGGAAGACCGGATTGGCCGCCCTGAAGAAGGCACCGAGGCCATGCTGCGACTCCGGGTGCTGTCCCGCTTTATCATCCAGACCCTGGAACGTTACCACATCGCCCTGGGCATCCTGCGCAAGTATGGCTCGGGCAAGATCAGTGCCGCCGAGCTGGAAGAACAGAGCACACTGCTGGCCGAACGCATGTCGATCCTGTTCGGCCTGAACGCACCGGAGTTCTTCGACAAGACCCTGTTCCGGAACTTCATCGCGAACATGCAGGAGAACGGCGTCATCACCACCGATGACAATGGCCTGATCAACTATGGCGAGGGACTGGAGGAAGTGGCCGACGACGCCCGACTGGTGCTGAGCGTGGAGAAGCGTCAGGCGATCCAGCAGGTCACCATGCTCGGCGCCTGACCGGTTCAGGCTGCCGGCAGCGCCTTGAGGGCGTATATGTCGTATCGGCTGCTCTTGCCTTCGACCCGGGTGCTGGGGTCCGGGCCTTCGATCGCGGGAGCCTTGCGGGGCCGCTTGACCACCACCCGGTAGACCGCCACTTTCAGGGCCGCGACAAGCAGCTCTGAGGCGTCTTCATCATCGCCCACGATCTGCCGGAACACCTCCATCTCCTTCTTCACCCGGGCGGACTTGTCGCGATGCGGAAACATGGGGTCCAGGTAGACCACATCCACCGATCCACTGTCCGCCTGCCGCAGCCAGTCGATGCTGCTACCGGCGGCCAGAGTCATCCTGGCGACGATCGGCGCGCACTCGGTGTTCAGGGCGGCGCGGGCCAGGCCATCCTCCAGCAGTGCGTGGATAACGGGATTGCGTTCAAACAGGGTCACCTCGCACCCGAGACTGGCAAGGACGAAGGCGTCCTGCCCCAGACCTGCGGTCGCATCCAGAACATGAAGCCGGGCTTTGGTCTTCTGCAGCCCCACGGCCCGGGCAACCAGCTGGCCGGCACCGCCACCGTGCTCACGCCGGTACCCCATCTTGCCGGATACAAACTCGACCCGGACCGGGCCGGGCGCGCCTTTGCCGGTCAGCTGGAGGCAAAGGCCCAGTTCATCCAGGAACAGCAGTACCTGGACGTCGGCAATATCGCGGGGACGAACCACCCCGAGGTAGGGAAAGCCCAGGCGTTCGCTGAGTTCAACGGCCCGGGCATGATCACCCAGAGGACTGCGGGCAATCGCAAGGGAAGAAGATGAAAGGTCAGAACGGGGAGTCGCCACGCTTTACTCGCGGCCGGGCAGCTTTTTCCAGGCTACCTCGTCACGGATGTAGACTGGCTGGGCCTGTTCAGCGGGAACAGTGCGACCTTCCTCAGCCGGCTTCTCGGCCAGACGTGCGACCCAACTGGCCCGCAACAGCAGGTCCGGCGCCACGGACACCATCGGACCCGAAACCTCTGCCGGCATCTGGTCCCGGAACTGCCAGCCGGGCCCCGCGCCATACCACTGCCCGGCATCGCCAGGCAGGCTGACCGCCGCCGGTGGGCAGACCCGTTCCTCCCCCAGCAACTCTGGCAGACCGTCGTGACACCGGTAACAGCCCCAGTAGACCTCACCCATTCGGGCATCGAAAGCGACTGCAACAGCATCGCCTTCAGCGATATCAAGGGCTTCCATCGCACCATAAGCCACAGCAGCCAGGGAGGAAACCGGAACTACGGGAAGATTCAACCCCCAGGCCAGGCCCTGTACCACTCCGGTCGCGATCCGCAGACCGGTAAAAGAGCCCGGCCCACAGGCAAATGCGAGGGCATCCAGATCCGTGGGCGCCAGGCCCTTCTCCGCCAGCAGCTCCCGCACCATGGGCATGAGCAGACGAGTGTGGCCGCGGGGAGCGATCTCGAATCGCTCGGTTATCTCGCCATCAACAAGAAGGGCTGCGGAGCAGCCCTCTGATGACGTATCCAGTGCCAGCAGTTTCACGGCAGTGAACGCCTCGACGTCAATATTGATTACTGAAGCTTGGACAGGATCTGGTCGCGGATGCTGTCCAGGCTGCCAACACCTTCCACACGCACGTACTTGGGTGCCGCGGAAGGCGCCTTGGCGGCCCAGTCCTGATAGAAGCCAACCAGCGGGGCGGTCTGCTCATGGTAGATCTTCAGGCGTTTGCGAACCGTGTCTTCCTTGTCATCTTCACGCTGAACCAGCGGCTCGCCGGTTTCGTCGTCCTTGCCTTCCACCTTGGGAGGGTCGTATTTGACGTGATAGATACGGCCGCTGCCCTCGTGGACACGACGACCGGACAGGCGGCTGACGATTTCCTCGTCATCGACGGCGATCTCGACCACATAGTCAATGGCAATCCCCTGGTCCTTCAACGCTTCCGCCTGAGGAATGGTGCGCGGGAAACCGTCCAGCAGGAAGCCGTTCTTGCAGTCCGGCTGCTGGATACGCTCCTCGATCAGGGCAATGATGATGTCGTCAGACACCAGGCCGCCGGAAGCCATGACTTCCTTGACCTGGTTGCCAAGCTCGGAACCGGACTTGACCGCAGCCCGCAGCATGTCGCCGGTAGAAATCTGGGGAATATTGAAGCGTTCAGTGATGAACTGAGCCTGAGTCCCCTTACCTGCGCCTGGCGCGCCTAACATGATGATTCGCATAACGCTGTGCTCCCGTTTTAGTCATTATCGTTTGAAAAGCTGTGGCAAAAACCCCTGCCTTTGCGACAACCTCTCTGAGCGGAACAAATGTACGCCCGGAACAGCGAACGCGCATTATACGAAGTCAGCCTGCCCATAGAAAGTCGACCTCAGTATCATGCACCGAAAAGCAGCAGCGTCAGACTGTCGCAGGTACTGTGAAACAGTCAGGATGGGCGGGAAGAGGTCAGCGCGTCAAGGTCGGGTGCCAGGCTGTCGATGTCCCTTTCGAAGTCGTAAACGGCGTCCTGTCTCAGGCCAAGGGAGCCGAGCAGCACCGGGACGTTATCCTCGTTGAACTCATCGCCGATTCCCCGCGATTTCAGCAATCCGTTTGCCAGCTGCACGATCAGGACATAGGTTTCATGGGCGCCGGTATAGCCCTGGTACTGATGCATACCGGCCGCTTTGATTACCGGCTCGGGCAACTGCCAGAACCAGTGGAAGAGGCCGGCAACGGAGCCATGACCGACTGCCAGTGCCCCTTCGTCATCACCGCGCCCGAACACTTGTTCCTCGAGGGACCTCATGCTGACCTCCGGGTTGCTTTCCCGGAGCCGACTGAGCTCCTCGAATTCCGTCGGAAACAGATACCCCAGCAGGGGCAGACCGAAGTTGTGAAGCAATCCGCACAGGTAAGCCATGTCGCGATCCGCGCCGCACCGGGGCGCAATCCGTTGGCACAGGAAAGCGCAATACAGCGCATGGGACCAGAATGCCTGCATACCCAGGATGCCATCCCGGGGAATGCCGAAACCGCCAACCAGGGCACTGCCCTGCACGATATGCGCCACCCGGTCGATACCGAGAACCTGGGTGACCGCATGGCGCACGGTATCGGCCTTGCCGGAGGTTTCGAACAGACCGGATCGGGCGTAGCGCAGGACTTGAGCGGTCAGGCTTGGATCAAGCTCGATGACGTCCGCGAGATCTTCGGCGACGGCACCTTCTGAGGTTGCCATGGTGAGAATCTGAGGGGCCAATGCGGGCATGGGCGGCAGCCGGTAGATATTCCGCAATCTGGCGGCAACTTCATCCAGGGTCAGTCCCTCGCGCCCACCCTTTCCCTGGCCGTGGATGACCAGCCGGGCCCGGAATGCATCTGCCAACAGGGTTTTCAGAGTCGGACCGTCCAGCTCGACCAGGGCGTCGTTGCGGCCACCGGAAAACAGGACCGGATCGCCATTCATGACGTCCTCATCCACAAGCACCGGAACCCGGTAGGCACACCCCACGGGCGGCACAAATCCGGGTTCGCAGTCCTCAAACAGCCGGCGGCTCTGGCGGACGGTCAGAGGCTGAAGCCGGCGCCCGGTCAGCTGCTGGACCGCCGGGATATCCAGGGCACTGTCGAACCGGTGCACGGCCATAACCACGCCGTCGATATCGATCAACAGCGTTGCCTGGACAAAATCGTGCTGGGACCTGCCTGAGGCAATGACTGCCGCATCCAGGTTCGGGACAGGCTCGATGGCCAGTTCCCGATAGGCCAGCCCCTGTTCACTCAGATAGTGCTCCAGCTTGGCAGCAAGCGCCACACCCGGTACTCCTATGTCTGTGTCTGCCCGACGAGGGGATCCCGGTCAGCCGGTGTTTCGCATACCGGCCGAAATGCCCGCCATGGTCACCTTCAGGGCCCGCTCCACCATTTCCGGTACTTCACCCTTGCCTTCGCTTTCCCGATCGCGCCTCAGGAGCTCCGCCTGAAGATAATGCAACGGGTCGGTGTAGGGATTACGCACCCTCATGGAATGGGCAAAGACCGGCTCCTGTTCCAATAACTCCTGCTGCTCTTTCAGCTCCAGCACCCGCCTGATGCAACCGGCAAGCCGCTCACGCAGCCCCTCACCCAGGGCCTGCAAATTACCGTCTTCCACCAGGGTCTGCTCATAATAGCTGGCAATCCGCAGGTCGGCTTTGGCCAGTACCATTTCCAGCATATCAACGTAGGTCCGGAAGAACGGCCAGCCCTGCATCATGTCCCGGAGTTCCGGCAGCCGGTTATCCCGGGCGGCCTCTTCCAGCGCCACATCGCTGCCGAGCCAGCTTGGCAGCATCAGCCGCATCTGGGTCCAGGCGAAGATCCAGGGAATGGCCCGCAGGCTCTCGACACCACCAGAGGGCTTGCGCCGGGCCGGCCGGCTCCCCAGGGCCAGTTTGCCGAGCGCCTGTTCCGGCGTCACCTGGCGGAAGTAGGGTACAAAATCGGGATTCTCCCGAACCACATCCCGATAAGCCTTCAGCGACCGCTCCGTCAGCCAGTCCATGGTCTGGCGCCAGCTGTCCTCGGGCTCGGGGGGCGGTGCTAGGGTCGCCTCGATCACCGCCGTGCTGTACAGGGTCAGGCTCTGCACTGCCAGGCGAGGCAGGCCGAACTTGAAGCGAATCATTTCGCCCTGCTCGGTGATGCGGAAACTGCCGTTCACCGACCCGGGCGGCTGGGACAGAATCGCCCGGTTGGCGGGCCCGCCGCCCCGGCCGACGGTACCTCCACGGCCATGGAACAGGGTCAGGTGCACACCGTACTGGCTCGCCACGTGGGTGAGTTTCTCCTGGGCCTGGTACTGGGCCCAGGCTGCCATCAGCTGGCCGGCATCCTTGGACGAATCGGAATAACCGATCATCACTTCCTGCCGACCCTGGCAGTACTCACGGTACCACTCCACCTCGTACAGGGCCGCCATGGCATCGGGCGCGCCACGAAGATCATCCAGGGTTTCGAACAGCGGCACGACCCGCATCGGAAACTTCATGCCAGCCTCGCGCAACAACAGGATCACGCTCAGCACATCCGAAGGCTTGCTGGCCATGGATATGACATAGGAACCCAGGGCTTCCGGTGTCTGGGCCGCCACCACCTCACAGGTCGCCAGAACTTCCCGGACATTGTCGGACGGTTCCCAGTTGCGGGGTACCAGCGGTCGGCGTCCCTGAAGCTCCTTGACCAGGAAAGCCTGGCGCTCGTCCTCGGTCCAGGTGGAATAGTCACCCAGGCCGAGGTAATCAACCATTTCCGCCACGGCCTCGGCGTGCCGGGAAGCTTCCTGGCGGATATCGAGGCGTATCAGGGGCAGGCCAAACGTGTGCGCACGCCGGATAGTATCGAGCAATGGTCCGTTGGCAATGGCTTCGAGGCCACAGTCCATCAGTGACCGGTAGCAGAGTTCCAACGGTCCGGTGAGGTCCTCGTTCTCAAACAGGATATCCTCCGCATCCGCTGGTTGCCCGTGCACCCTGGCCTCGGCCCAGTCACGGGTTTTCACCAGGCGCTCCCGGAGTTCCGCCAGCACCTGACGGTATGGCTCGCGGGATTCGCCCACCACTGCCTTGAGTTCGTCACTGGCCTGCCACATGGACAGTTCGGCCCGCAGCGACTGGATATCCCGCAGGAACAGGTCCGCCGCCATCCACCGACCGAGCAGGAACACCGTTCGGGTCACTTCGTGGGTCACGTTAGGATTGCCGTCCCGGTCTCCACCCATCCAGGAGGCGATGCGGATGGGTGATACCTGCAGAGGCAAGCCCTTGCCGGTGGCATCCGACAGGGACGTATCAAGGCTGCGCAGAAAGTCCGGCAGGGCCTGCCAGAGGCTGTTCTCGATAACCGCAAATCCCCATTTGGCCTCATCCACCGCCGTCGGCCGCTCATGGCGGATCTCATCGGTGTGCCACGCTTCGGCAATCAAACGCGACAGTCGCGAGACGATCTCGTCCTGCTCCGCTGGCATGAGATCATCGTGGTCCAGCTGGGACAGGCAGTCGGACATCTCGTCGTACTTCATGATCAGGGTGCGCCGGGCCACCTCGGTGGGATGGGCGGTGAGTACGAATTCAATGCGCAGATCGGCAACCCGGCGGTGCAGCTCCTGCTCGGACACGCCGCCGGCTTTGAGCCGGTCAAACACCTCACCGAGGGATTCCACCATCAGATCCGACTGGTGCCCCCGCTTGCGACGGATACCGTGATACTGCTCGGCCAGGTTGGCCAGGTTGAGAAACTGGTTGAACGCTCTTGTAACCGGTAGCAACTCATCATCGCCAAGCTTTCTCAGCAGGCTCACCAGCCTCTGGCCGGAGCCGCTTTCCTGCCGGCGATCGGCTTTCGCCGCCGCCCGGATTTCCTCGATCAGGTCATAGCAGTCCTGGCCGGGGAAGCGCTGGATACTCTGGCCCAGCAGTTCGCCCAGCATTCGTACGTTTTCGCGCAGAT
>JABURI010000009.1 GCA_014762755.1 Marinobacter sp. | reverse complement strand
TCCACCATCCATTTCACCTTCGGCGGCAGCTTCTGCTGGTCCAGGTGCTGGCAGATGCCGGCAAGAACCGCATTGAGCCGGCCCCTCTGGCTACTGAGCAGGACGAGCTGAGCGCGGTGCCGGTCGGCGCGGCGGGCGATCAGGGCGGGCAGGGGGCCCCAGGTTTCGATGCCGGGGCCGGCTGCCGAGGGTTTGATGGCATCCAGTAATTCCAGGCTGCTCTGCATGGTGTCAGCCTCAGCGCGGAAGATGGCCATGTGCCGGAATGGTGGGAACTGGCCCTGCTCCCTTTCCGCCATCAGTTGGTCGGCAATGCTCAGGTAGTTTTCGGTGCACAGCGATTTGAGCAGCGGATGGTCGCTGTGGCAGGTCTGGATCAGCACTTTGCCGGCCTTGTTGCCCCGGCCGGCCCGGCCGCTGACCTGGAGGAGGGTCTGGATGAGCTGCTCGGGTGCGCGGAAATCCACGCTGAACAGCCCGCCGTCGGCATTCACGACCACGACAAGAGTGACATTCGGGAAGTCGTGACCTTTGGCCAGCATCTGGGTTCCGACCAGTACGCAGGGGGCGCCGCTGTTCACCTTGTCGAGGATGGCCTGGATGCTGCCTTTTCTCTGGGTGCTGTCCCGGTCCACCCGAACCACCGGGACTGATGGGAACGTTTCGGCGAGCGTGTCTTCGGTTCGCTCGGTACCCTGGCCAACGGGCTTGAACGTGTCGCTCTGGCATTTCGGGCAATGGCTGGTGGCAGCTGCCTGGTAGTCACAATGGTGGCAGCGCATGGCGCGGTCCCGGCGATGGTAGGTCAAGCGGGTATCGCAGCGGGGGCACTCGACCATGTGGCCACAGTCAAAGCACATCATGACCGGGGCATAGCCGCGGCGGTTCACAAACACCAGTGCCTGCTCACCCCTGTCGAGGGTATCCCGGATGGCCTTCAGGGCAGGGCGGGAGAGTCCTCCTTCCAGCGGTCGGCTGCGGATATCAAGCAGGCTGAGGGTGGGGGGTACCGCCTTTTTTGCCCGCTCTTCCAGTCGCACCAGTCGGTACTTGCCCTGTCGGGCGTTATGGTAGGACTCCAGGGAAGGCGTGGCAGAGCCCAGTATGATGGGGCATTTGTTCAGATGGGCCCGGTAGACCGCCAGATCCCGACCTGAATAACGGAACCCTTCGCCCTGCTTGTAGGAGCTGTCGTGTTCTTCGTCGACGACAATGGTCTCGAGGCCGGTGAAGGGCAGCAGTACGGCGGAGCGCGTACCGATCAGAATCACCGGTTCGCCCCGGCGAACCCTGAGCCAGGTGTTCAACCGTTCCCCGTCATTCAGCGCCGAATGCCAGACCACGATGCGGTCGCCGAAGTAATGCCGGAAACGGGCAACGGTTTGCGGGGTCAGATTGATTTCCGGAACCAGCACCAGCGCCTGGCTTCTGCCAGTCAGGTGTTCCTTGAGATAGTGGAGGTAGATTTCGGTTTTACCGCTGCCGGTGATTCCGTACAGCAGGGTGGCATCAAAGCCCTTCTGGCCCGAGGGAAGCTGGCTTGCCGCTTGTTGTTGGGTCGGAGTCAGGGTAGGTCGAAGGCCGGGAGATTCAGTCGCGGCTGCCGGATTAGTGTCCTGCTGTACTGGCTCAATCAGCCCTTTCCCGGCGAGGCCGTTAACCTGGGCACGGGTAAACCCCGCCTTGATAATGGCGCCGGTACTGGCGGCAGCCGGTTGTTGGCTCAGCCATTGCAGCAGGGCTTTCTGGCGATGGGCGTTGGCCGGCAATTCGCTACCGGAGCTCTTTGCTATCCAGCTATCTTGCTGTTTTTCCTGGGCAGGCCGGCCCCGGCGGAGGGCAGGTGGTAGCGCGGTGAAGAGGCATTCACCAAGTGGATGCTGGTAATAGGTGCTGGCCCAGCTAAGGAGTCCAAACGTTTCCGGCGGCAGTGCCTGCCAATCCTCAAGAGCGTGGCTGATGGTTTTCAGGGTGATGCCCTCGGGTGGCTCCACATCCGTTTCCACCACGAGGCCAGTCAGCTGTTGCCGCCCGAACGGAATCTGTACCCTTTGACCGCGAGTGACCTGCATGCCTTCCGGGATGAGGTAATCAAACAGTCTCCGTAGTGGCCGGTTGAGGGCTATTCGTGCGGTTCGGGGCACTCGGGACTCCATTTAAGGTGACGTCGTGGTTTTCACTTAGGGATCGGGCCCGGTAGCCGGCGGTATCGTGGCTCCGATGCAGGATATGAAACGCCCTCAAGGCTTGCCTGTCACAGGGATTGCAAGTATTATTCGCGGTCTGTTTTCGGCAGGGCATGATTGTGCCTCGCCTTTCACTTTGATTCAAACATGCGGTGCCAGGCGCCAGGGATCGATTCCCCGTGACCGGGTAGCGGCATGACCAAAGAGGTTCGCCATGAAAGAAGGTATTCACCCGAAGTACGAAGAGGTTACCGCAACTTGTTCTTGCGGTAACGTCATCAAGACCCGTTCCACCGTTGGCCACGATCTGCAGCTGGATGTTTGTTCCCAGTGCCACCCGTTCTACACCGGCAAGCAGAAGGTAATGGACACCGGTGGTCGTATCGAGCGCTTCAACAAGCGTTTCGGCGGCCGTATCGGTGGCAACAACAAGTCCTGATTTCGACTGTTGTTCGCAAAAAAAAGCGCCTCCGGGCGCTTTTTTATGGGTGATTGCAAGTATGTAGCGAGTAGCGATATACGCAATTAGCCCTATTGACTGATCACAAAATGCTCTGATGCCACTTGTCGTTTCGGGACGGGCGGGCCATAATGGCGCGCTCCGCTGGGGCAGACCCGGTGGATTATGACCTTTAAACGTGACAAACGGAACAGTGGCAATGTCTCAAGATCTGAAAGAAGCAGCCCTTGAATATCACGCCAAGCCGCGGCCTGGTAAGCTGAGTGTTGAAATC
>JABURI010000033.1 GCA_014762755.1 Marinobacter sp. | reverse complement strand
GCGAACAGAAGCCCTCCCTGACTTACCGCGACGCCGGCGTTGACATCGACGCGGGTAACGATCTCGTCAACCGGATCAAGGACACCGCCGCCCGCACCCGCCGGCCGGAAGTGCTTGGCGGCCTTGGCGGCTTCGGCGCCATGGTGGCGATCCCCGCCGGCTACAACGAACCGGTGCTGGTCTCCGGAACCGACGGCGTCGGCACCAAACTGCGCCTTGCCATGCAGCTCGAAAAGCACGACAGCATCGGCATTGATCTGGTGGCCATGTGTGTCAACGACCTGGTCGTTGGTGGCGCCGAGCCATTGTTTTTCCTGGACTATTACGCCACCGGCAAGCTGAACGTTGACGTGGCGGCACAGGTCGTTTCGGGTATTGGCGAGGGCTGTGAACAGGCCGGATGCGCCCTGGTGGGTGGCGAGACCGCCGAAATGCCGGGCATGTACGAAGGCGAAGATTACGATCTGGCAGGATTCTGTGTCGGCGTGGCGGAGCGCAGCGAAATCATCGACGGCAGCCGTGTCCAGGCAGGCGATGTATTGCTGGCACTGGGCTCCTCCGGCCCCCATTCCAACGGCTACTCCCTGATCCGCAAGATCCTGGAAGTGAGCAAGGCCGATCTTGACCAGCCCATGGGCGACACCACCCTCGCCAACGCACTGATGGCGCCGACGCGGATCTACGTCAAGAACCTGCTGCAGCTGATCCGCGAAGTGGATGTCCGCGCCCTGTCACACATCACCGGTGGCGGCCTGCCCGAAAACATTCCCAGGGTCCTGCCAGCCGGCAGCATTGCGGCCATCGATACCGAGAGCTGGGACCTGCCTGAGGTATTCCAGTGGCTGAAAGATGCCGGCGGCGTTGCCATCGAGGAAATGTACCGTACGTTCAATTGTGGCATTGGCATGATCGTCTGTGTGCCGGCCAACCAGAAAGACCTGGCTCTGGACACCCTCAATGCCATGGGTGAGAAGGCCTGGCAGGTCGGCGTGATCGAAAGCGCAGAGGATGCACAGGCCGATGCGGCAGTACGTTACGCACCGGGGTTGCTGTCAGCATGAAGGCAGAACAAGCCCCACTGCCCAAAATCCTTGTTCTGGTCTCCGGCAGCGGCACCAACCTGCAGGCGCTGATTGATGCCAGCCGGGAGCGGGACTTTCCGGGCCAGATCACTGCGGTCGGCTCCAACCGGCCGGGGGCCTTTGCCCTGGAACGGGCGGCCCAGGCCAACATTGAAACCTTCGTGGTTGACCACAAGAAGTTCGACAGCCGGGAAGAGTTCGACGCCGCCCTGATGGCGGAAATTCGCCGCCACAACCCGGACCTCATCGTACTGGCCGGCTTCATGCGGATCCTGACCACGGATTTTGTCCGCGCTTTCCGGGGCAAAATGCTGAACATCCACCCCTCGCTTCTGCCCCGGTACACCGGTCTGAACACCCATCAGCGGGCAATCGAGGCCGGTGACAGCCTTCACGGAGTGTCCATCCATTTCGTGACCGAAGAACTCGATGGCGGCCCGGTGATTGCCCAGGCTGAAGTTCAGGTGACCACGGATGACACCCCGGAATCCCTGGCGGAGAAGGTGCAGGAGAAGGAACATATCCTGTATCCGATTGTGGTTCGCTGGTTTTGCGAGGGTCGCATCCAGCTGGGCAGTGACTACATCCTGTTTGACGGTGACATTCTGAAAGCCCCGATGCGGCTACCCGACAACTGAACAGATTGTCATCCTCACGCCGTCCGGGAGCAGCTACACTGTCGCTGACTTTGACAGTTTGAAGGTTTGGCTCATGCGCATGTCAGGACTATCCAGACGACACGGCAGGATCACTGCATTCCGGCGAGCGGCCGTGCTGGCCCTCGCACTCTTCCCCCTCGTCTCCGCGGCACAGGAAGCTACCCAGGAGCTGATTCCCTCCCGGGTGAGCTACACCGCCTCCATGGATAAGGGCCTGGAGATCAACGGCACCGCCGTGCGCAGCCTCACCTCCCAGAATAACGGCATCTGGCTATACCGCACCGATGTCGACTCTTTCATCGCCGATATTGACGAATCCCTGATCCTGAAATGGGAAAACGGCCGGGTGATTCCCCTGCGTTACCGCTACCACCTCTCCGGTGTCTTCATCAGGGATCGGAAACAGTCTATCGATTTCGACTGGGACAAGGGAATCGCCACCGGCAGCTATCGGGACAACAGCTTTGAAATACCCTTGAAGGAAGGCGCCCTGGACCCTCTCGGTTTCCAGTTACAACTCCGCCAGGACATCAAGGCTGGCAAGCGGGACATGAGCTACCAGGTGATCGACGGCGGTGATTACGATGAAGAGAAGTTTGCCGTCATCGACGAAGAGCGGGTATCCACCAACGGTGACAGCATCACCCTGCTCAAGGCAGAGAAGGTTCGGGGCGAGAATGCCCGACGCCAGACCCTGATGTGGTTCGACCCACAACAGGATTTTCTGCTGTCCCGCCTGCTGCAGGTGGAACCCGACGGCAGCCGTTATGAGCTGCGCCTGCAGGACGCAGAGCTGGGGGATTAAGCCTTCCTTCCCACTTCGGCCCAGACGGTTTTCACTTCGTCCGCAATGATCCGGAGGCCTTCAGCCACGCGCTCATCGTCCTGGGAATAGGTCACCCGAAGGCACTCGTGGCGGTGGCGCCAGCCATCCTCCGGCAAGCCCGGGAAGAAATAATGCCCCGATACCACCAGCACCCCCCTGCTCTTCAGTCGCTGGTACAACTCCAGACTGGAGATGGGCAGATCCGGGAACCACAACCACAGGAACATGGCGCCTTCAGGTTTGTGGATGTACCAGCGGCAGCTGTCCTCCCCCATGGCGTCCCGGAACGCGGCGACCGCTTTTTCCATCTTGGCCTTGTAGAAGGGGCAGACCACATCCCGGCTCAGGGACAGGATTT
>JABURI010000225.1:8984-20488 GCA_014762755.1 Marinobacter sp. | reverse complement strand
TGAGCCTGGCTCTGGACACGGTGGATGCCTCCTCTCCAGAACTGGAGCTGAGCAATGCCGGACTGGAGGCTGCCGGCAAGCGTGGCAACGTAACCCTCGAATACCAGCTCAAGGCCGATGGCAAGCCGGTGGGCGAAGTCACCAAGCGTCTGGTCCTGGGCGGACTGCGCCCCTACTCCCCGGATGCCATGGCAGCCGTCATAGAGGAGTTTTATCGCCTCAAGGCCCGCGGGGCCAACTACGGCAGCGAAGCGACCGGCTCCTGATCGCGGCCTGGTATCAACACAACATACCCATCAACACCCGGGAGAACACAGCAATGACGATTCAGGTAGGCGACAAACTGCCGGATATTGAGCTTCAGGTCATGGGTGAGAACGGCCCGCAGCCGGTGCGTACCAGTGAGCTGTTCAACGGTAAGAAAGTGGTGTTGTTCGCCGTTCCCGGCGCCTTTACCCCCACCTGCTCGGCTGCCCACCTGCCGGGCTTTGTGATCAACGCCGACCAGATCAAGGCCAGGGGCGTGGACAGCATCGTCTGCACCTCGGTGAACGACGCCTTTGTGATGGACGCCTGGGGCAAGGCCCACAACGCCGAGGAGATCGTGATGCTGGCCGATGGCCTGGCGGAATTCGCCACCGCCCTGGGCCTGACCCAGGATCGCACGGCCACCAAAATGGGCATTCGCAGCCAGCGTTATGCCATGATCGTCAACGACGGCACTGTGGAACTGCTGCATGTCGACTCACAGGGCCTGGACACCACCAGCGCCGAGACCATCCTCGCTGCCCTGTAAACAGAACGCATAGCCCAGACGCAACAAACCCCGGCCGAACCGGGGTTTGTCTTGAGGCTGAGGCCCGCAATGCAGGCCCAGCCAATACTCGTTCCTTCGCAGGGAAGAAACTTAGATCTTGCCGACCAGGTCCAGGGACGGAGCCAGAGTCTCTTCGCCTTCTTTCCACTTGGCCGGGCAAACTTCACCCGGGTTCTTGCGAACGTACTGGGCAGCCTTGATCTTGCGCAGCAGATCGTCGGCGTCACGGCCGATGCCTTCGGCAGTGATCTCAACGGCCTGGATGATGCCGTCCGGATCGATCACGAACGTGGCACGATCGGCCAGGCCCTGGCCTTCACGCATAACACCGAAGTTGTTGGTGATGGTGCCGGTCTGGTCGCCAACCATGTAGTACTGGATCTTGCCGATGGTCTCGGAAGTGTCGTGCCACGCCTTGTGGGTGAAGTGGGTGTCGGTGGACACGGAGAACACTTCTACGCCCAGCTTCTGCAGCTCTTCGTACTTGTCAGCCACGTCGCCCAGCTCGGTCGGGCATACGAAAGTGAAGTCGGCCGGATAGAAGAAAAAGACAGCCCACTTACCTTTTACGTCTGCTTCGCTGATCTCAACAAACTCACCGTTCTTGAAAGCGGTGGCGTTGAACGGCTTGATCTCGCTGTTAATGATGCCCATTAAAGATAACTCCTGTTTGGTGCATTTGAGGGTTGAAGAATTTACGGGACGCAAAGATACGGATTTTTGCGGCTTCGTTTAAATTGATAATTTCCAATCAAGGGATAGGCTGAGCCTATCCACGCACTGCCGCGACCAACAACCCGCAGCCATTTCCATCCCGGGAAGTAACTGCGGTTGTTGATATGGGGTCTTATCCCGCCAATTCAATCTTGTGGAAATCCAGAATATTTTCCTTGGGTGACGTTTTGATGGCAGCCACCTCGGCCCGCTTCTTCGCCAGAATGTAGGCAAAGCAGGCGAAGTACAGGCCAATCACCAGGGCACCAACCCACTGGATTCTCAGGAAGTCCAGCTGGAACAGCATGGTCAGGCCGACCATGGCCACCAGGTTGAAGATCACGTAGTTCACCCGGCCCAGCCGCTGCGAGGTCAGGTTCAGGTTGTCGGTGTACAGCCGGATCAGGGAGTCCAGGGAGTTCACCACCATCAGCACGCCCACCGAAATCATCGCGATGTTGGTGAAGGCGGCAATCTTCAGACCTTCGGCGTGGTAGTAATAGAGCACGCTGAACCACACCCCGATGGCAATGGAGGGCACCACCAGCATGGCGATCAGCAGCTGCCAGGTCCGGATGCCGCTGACAAAGCGGGCGGTAAACTGGCCGATCATGATGCTCCAGGAGAACCACCAGAACAGGTAGAAGGCGTGATAATCGTTGATCGGCAGCACGAACTGGTGAATGTTGGCGAAATACTCACCCAACATACCCGCGGTGCCGAGGAAGTCCGCCGGAGAGCCCTTGCCCAGCACGAACGCCCGGAACCACATGCCGAGGATCAGGGCGATGAACAGCACACTGGAGCCGATGCTGAGAATGCGGATGTACTTGACCTTGGAACTGGAGTACACCGCCAGCGCGATCGACAAAAACACGATCACGTAGAACGCCGGCACCACAGATTCGCCGTCACCAAGCTGCGGCAGGTACCAGGGCAGGTTCACCAGCAGCAGGTAGGCGGTGAAGGCACAGGTGCCAATGATCACCACGTTGTTCACCAGCTTGACCAGCGGAATCTCGAAGAACTTCACCCGCGGCTCGATGATCGCGAAGTAGAAACAGGTCAGGAAATAGAAGCCCCAGATCAGGAAGGCCCAGAAACCGAACTCGATGGCCAGCGGGTTGGCGAAGCCGTATTCCGGGTTCTCACCGAGGTTCCCGTAGCCGCCGAACTCGGTCAGCGGGAACATGATCAGTCCCACGTCCAGGCCGGAGGTGAACAGGATGGCAATGAAGGTCAGGGTGCGAACCGGCGTCACGCCGATGCACTGCATGTCCCACCATTTATAAAGAATCAGGGCAATGGCTGCGAAGGTGAAAATGAGTCCTGTGGATAACCAGAGTGTCATGCGCTGCACCTCCGGTTGTTTGTCATCATTATAGTGAACAGCATGGGTGTTCCTCCTCTACTTTGTAGTTCGAATCGGACACAAACCCAGGACTTGCCTATCCGGCGCCCGAAAACGGCGGGGATGCCGTCGCGCTGATAGGGAAATCCTGAGGGCTTGCAAAACCCCGGGCGCCTTGCACGCCCGGGCGGGATGACGACGCGCTATGCCAGCGCGCGTTTTGCCTGTCCCGCTCTCTGCCGTGCCTGCCACTGGTCGTCCATCACCACAGGCGCGTCAGAAGATTGCAGGGGGTCCTTGCCCCGGATCAGGTCGGCTGCCCGCTCGGCCACCATGATAGTGGGGGCGTTCAGGTTGCCGTTGGGTATGGTCGGGAAGATGGACGAGTCCACCACCCGCAGATTGACGATGCCGCGTACCCGGGCCTCCGGATCCACGACTGCCAGATCATCGGTGCCCATCTTGCAGGAGCAGGACGGGTGATAGGCGCTTTCCACAGCCTGGCGCACAAAGGCGTCGATCTCTTCGTCGGTCTGGACCTCGGCACCGGGCTGGATTTCCGCCCCGCGGTATTCGTCCATGGCCGGCTGGTTGATGATTTCCCGCGTCAGACGCACACAGTCGCGGAAGCCCTCGCGGTCGGCCTCGTGCTCCAGGTAATTGAAGCGGATGCGCGGCGCCTGTTCTGGATCGGCAGACTGCACGTGCACGAAGCCACGACTTTTCGGTTTGTTGTGACCAATGTGTAGCTGGAAGCCGTCGCCATCGAAGGCCTCCTTGCCATCGTAGCGCATGGCTGCCGGCAGGAAGTGGTATTGCAGGTCCGGCCACTCCACACCCGCTTTGGAACGGATAAAACCGCAGGACTCGAAGTGGTTGGTGGCGCCCAGGCCGTCCTTGCGAAGGATCCAGCGCACACCGATCTTGAGCTTGTTCCACCAGTCCAGCTTGCGGTTCAGGGAGACCGGCTGGTTGCAGCGGAACTGGAAATAGAACTCCAGGTGGTCCTGCAGGTTTTCGCCCACGCCGGGCAGCTCGTGCTGCACCTCGATACCCGCCTGCTCCAGCACCTCGCGCTTGCCGATGCCGGACAGCTGCAGCAAGTGGGGTGAACCAATGGAACCGGCCGACAAGATGACTTCCCTGCTGGCCTGCACTTCATGGACCTTGCCGCCCTGCTCGTAGCGCACGCCGGTGGCGGTTTTACCCTCAAGCAACACCTTGTGCACCAGGGCGTGGGTGACCACGGTCAGGTTATCCCGCTCCATGGCCGGGCGCAGGTAGGCGTTGGCGGTGGACCAGCGACGACCGTTCTTCACGGTCATGTGCATGGCACCGAAACCTTCCTGCTGGGCGCCGTTGTAATCGGCGGTTTCGAGATAACCGGCATCGGAGCCCGCCTTGATAAAGGCCTTGTACAGCGGGTTCTGCATGTTATTGCCGTTGTTCACGCCCAGCGGCCCGGACTCCCCGCGATAGTCATTGCCACCGAAGGCCCAGGTTTCGGCCTTTTTGAAATACGGCAGGACGTTCCGGTAGTTCCAGCCCTCGGCCCCTTCGGACTGCCACTCGTCAAAATCCCGGGCGTGGCCCCGGACATAGACCATGCCATTGATGGACGACGAGCCACCCAGCACCTTGCCCCGGGGGCAATGCATGCGGCGGTTGTCCAGGTAAGGCTCCGGCTCGGTCTCGAACTGCCAGGCGTACTTTTTGGTGTTCATGGGAATGGACAGGGCCGTGGGCATCTGGATAAAGATGCTCTTGTCACTGCCGCCGGTCTCCAGCAGCAGCACCTTGTTCTGTCGGTCCTCGGTGAGACGGTTGGCCAGCACACAGCCGGCCGAGCCCGCACCCACAATGATGTAGTCGTATTGATTTTCTGTCATACGCATTCTCCTCTGTGGCCTGCGGGATCAGAACGGGGCGTCGAGATCTTCCATGCCCACATACACCGACTTGATCTGGGTGTAGTGCGCAATGGTCTCGCGACCGTTTTCCCGGCCGATGCCGGAGAGCTTGTAGCCGCCCACCGGCATTTCCGCCGGAGAAGCGCCGTAACTGTTGATCCAGCAGATACCCGCCTGGATCTGATGGATGACCCGGTGCGCCTTGCGGATATCGTTGGTGAACACGCCGGCCGCCAGCCCGGTGTCGGTGTTGTTGGCACGGGCAATGACCTCGTCCTCGTCGGAGAAGGTCAGCACCGACATCACCGGCCCGAAGATCTCCTCCTTCACGATGGTCATGTCATCGGTGCAGTCGGTGAAGATGGTCGGCTCCACGAAGTAACCGCCTTTGGAATCGTCCGGCTCGAACGCGCGGCCACCGTGGCTCAGCGTCGCGCCCTCGGACAGGCCCTTGGCGATGTAATCCAGCACCAGGTCCCGGTGTTTTGCGGAAATCAGGGCGCCAAAGTTGGTGGCCGGATCCATGGGGTCACCGGGCTTGATGTTCTTGCGGGTGCGTTCGAGCAGGCGATCCATGAACAGCGGGTAGATGTCCTCATGGACGAACACCCGGGTACCGTTGGTGCAGATCTCACCCTGGGTGTAGAAATTGCCCACCATGGCGGCGGAGATGGCGTTCTCCAGATCCGCATCGTCAAAGATGATCAGCGGGGACTTGCCACCCAGCTCCATGGTGACGTCTTTCAGGGACGATGCCGCAGCAGCCATCACCTTCTTGCCGGTGGCTACCTCACCGGTGAACGACACCTTGGCGATCTCTGGATGATGGGTCAGCCACTGACCGATCTCGGCTGCGCCCTGGACCACGTTGAACACGCCGGCCGGCACACCGGCCTCGATAAAGATTTCCGCCAGCTTCACGGCACCCATGGGGGTTTCCTCCGAGGGCTTGAAGATCATGGCATTGCCGGTGGCCAGTGCCGGGGCTGACTTCCAGCAGGCGATCTGCAGCGGGTAGTTCCAGGCACCGATACCGGCACAGATGCCGAGGGGTTCACGACGGGTGTAATAAAAATCACCGCCGAGATCCTGCTGGTTACCTTCGATGGAGGGCGCCAGGCCGGCAAAAAACTCGATGGCATCGGCGCCGGTAACCACATCCACTGCTTCCGCTTCCTGCCACGGCTTTCCGGTGTCCCGGACTTCCGCGGCGGCCAGCTCATCGTTGCGCTCGCGCAGCAGAGCCACCGCCTTCAGAAGAATACGGCTGCGTTCGATGGCGGGCATGGCCGACCACTGGGCAAAACCGGCCCTGGCGCTTTCCATGGCCGCCTGCTGAACGGCCTCATCCGCCACTTCCACTTCGTAGATCACCTGGCCGGTGGCCGGATTCACCACCGGAAACGTTTCGCCACTGGTGTTGGCCAGGAAACGGCCGTGCACAAAGTTCTGAACCACAGGTACGTTGTTGGACATAGTGACCGGTAACCTCAATTCGCTGAATTCGTTGCCCCGGCCTTGGCCAGGGTGTCGTGAATAAACTGTTTGGTGAGCCGTTCGCCCGCTTCGAAGCTCTCCATCGGGTCGAGGCTAAGGGCGCTTCGCAGCCAGAAACCGTCAATCATCGCGGCGGTCTGTCTTGCCGCCTCGGTGGCCTGTGCCGAGGGCAACACCCGGGCGAAGGAATAGCGCAGGTTGCTGTACAACCGGGCGTTGTTGATCTGCTGCAGGCGCTTGAGCCCGGGCTCGTGCATGGAGCGTGACCAGAAACTCAGCCAGGTCTTGGCGGCCAGAGCCGAGCGCTGGAATTCGGAAAAATTCGCTTCCACGATGCAATCGAGCCGCTGCTGCGGCGAACCGTCGGTTTTCGCCATGCGCTCACGCAGCTCCTTGCCCAGCTGATCGAGCAGGTAACGCAGTGCCGCCTCGATCAGGCCCTGCTTGCCCCCGAAGTAATGACTGATGATCCCCGACGACAGCCCCGCCCGTTTGCTGATGCTGACGATGGTGGTGTTCTGCATGCCCAGCTCGGCAATCGACTCCATGGTGGCGTCGATGAGCTGCTGCTTGCGGGTGTCTTTCATTCCGACTTTCGGCATGGCGATTCCGTGAGTTCCCGATGATTTCCGTGTCGAAAACAGGCTCCGATTTCCACCTGTTTTTTTATTGATTGAACGTTCAATTAAAATAAAGGCTACAGAAATGACGACAGGGATTCAACTTTGATCAGAAAACAGACAAGTGGAATCAATCGCCAGAGGCGTCGTCGGAAAACGCGCTGAGATGGAATGCGATGGCCTCTTCCACCTCCGCCATTCCGCACACCCGGGGTTGTGGAACCTCGCCGCCAGCCAGCACTTCAAGCACAGCACGGACACCATGAGACAGCGATTCGGTGTTGTAACCACCTTCCAGAACGAAGGCGAGCCGGCCCTTGCACAGTCGATCGGCCAGTGACTGCACGATACCGGTCATGGCGGCAAAACCCTCATAACTCACGTTCAGAGCCAGGTCATACCAGTGGGCATCGAAACCCGCTGACACCAGGATGAGGTCGGGCTGAAAGTACTCTGCAGCGGGAACCAGGATGTCATTCATGGCCCTCAGGTAAGCAGGATCACCGGCGCCACCGGGCAAGGGGATATTCACTGTGGTCCCTTCACCCAGCCCTGCGCCCACCTCGTGCAGACCGCCGCTGCCCGGGTAAAAAGGCGCGGCCCGATGGATATCGATAAACATGACATCCGGATCAGCCCAGAAAATGTCCTGGGTGCCATTGCCGTGATGGGCATCCCAATCGAGGATCAGGACCCGTTCGCAACCGAGTTGGGCCTGGGCATGGGCTGCCGCCACGGCCACGTTGTTGAACAGACAGAATCCCCGGGCACGCACCGGCTCCGCATGATGGCCGGGCGGTCGCACCAGGGCGAAAGCACTGTCCGTATTGCCTGCAACCACCGCCTCGACCGCCGCAATGGCGGTGCCGGCGGCCACCTCGGCTGCCTCTACACTCCCGGGTGACACTGCCGTGGTATCGACATCCAGCCAGGCATTCTTGTTTCGGAGGGAGAACACCTCATCGAGGTACGAGGTAGTGTGTACACGTGCCAGTTGGTCCCGCGTTGCCGGCTGTCCGGTGGCGAACCGGACGCCCTGCACCGGTTCACGCTCGAGCAGGTCAATGATGGCCCGGATACGACCGGGGTGTTCAGGGTATTTCCATTGCACTGCCAGACCGGACAGGATCGCCCGGACACGTTTATCCAGCCGGCCGGGAAGAAACGCCGCATTCACATCCGGGGCGTGATTGAGTACCCGTTCATCGTAAAAGACGGTGACATCCTTTCGCCTGGCCACCGGCACCTCCCTGAAGTCCTACGCCCGACACGGAGCCCACCCGGGGCCTCCAGTAACAGCATAGTATCAATCAGGCGGTCCGTCGGCCTCAAAGCCGGCCCGGCCATCAGAATCAACGCCTCAGTGCACGGCGTCAGACCAGCGCTCCATCAGTGCCTGTTCTTCCTGTCGACCCAGCGGAGGACCGGCCATCAGCCGATCCAGCGTGCTATCAAGCACGCTGCCACCGCTGGCGGTCTGATAAGAGTCCGGGGCAGCGCCGGCTTCGACATCGACTTTCGCCACCGGCTCCCAGTTGCCGGCCCCGGTACGGCAGGCAATCTGCTCCGAGGCATGGTCAGGCCGCTGCACCTGGAACTGCCGACACCAGTCACCCGCCTGGTTTCGGAAGGTCAGTCTCGGGGTCACGGTGGTGTCGTCAATGGCATGGGGCTCGCCGCTGGGACGAGTCTCCAGGGCCTGTGCCACCTCCGCCCAGCCGGCGTCTTCGCCAGAGCCCGGAACGGCCAGCCACTGGGCGAGTGCAAACCCGGCAATCACAGCCGCGGCGACGGCTTTGCCGGTGTGCTCACGCAAACGGCGCCACCAGGGGAAGGCAATGACGTTGTCCGGTTCGCCGCCTGCGCCTGCGGGCAGCTCATCCGCCAGCAGCCTGTTAACCGCCTCCGGCATCGCCCGGTTATCTATCGCGCCATAGTGGGTCTGGAGTTCGGCGTCGACCGAGGCCAGCTCCGCCAGGCGATCGGCCAGCGCCGGGTCGGCGGCCAGCTGGTCACGCACCGCCTGCATTTCCGCCTCGGGCAGTTCATGGTCCAGGAAGGCAGACAGGGTCTCGTCGGTTATGTTCATGATCCGGTCCTCATAGTTGCAGGCGCCAACGCCTCGCTCAGTGCCGCCCTCGCCCGGGCCAGCCGGCTCATTACGGTGCCCTTGCGCACCGAGAGGATCTCCGCAACGGCTTGGTAGGAGAAACCCTGGATGGCCACCAGGGAAATGATCTGGCGCTGATCCTCCGGTAGCTTCGCCATGGCTGCATCTACCCGATTCCACTCGATCTCGCGGGCTGTCTGGTGCTCACCATCCACAACCTGGCCTTCGGAGAGCTCCGGCTGTTCTGTTGCCTCCCGGCGTACCTTCCGCGCCCGGCACTCGTCTATCCAGACATTCCGACAGACCCGGAACGCCCACTTGGTGAGGTCCGCATCCTCCGGCATGTCCCGGGCCAGCAACCGTTCCACCGTATTCTGGAGCAGATCGTCGGCATCGGGCATGGAGCCAGTCAGCGAATAGGCAAAGCGTCTGAGCCTGGGCAAAAGTTCGGTGATTTCCTGTTGCATAGCGCTCTTTGCTGATACGTGTTACCAGTACAACGAGCCAGAAACCGTTTTATTTCATCAAAGAACGGAATTTTTTCCCGACCCGGTCGTTATATCGAATGAAACACTTCCGAATCCGGACAGACACGATGAAGCACTTCCGAAAGATCCATTGGCTCCCCGTGCTCGCCCTGGCCTCGCTCGCCACCCCGGTGCTGGCGCTGGGTACCGGCAGTGTGCTGGACGGGGCGGCCGGGCCCGTAACCCGACAGGTCGAGCAGAGCGCAGAACGCCTCGTGGAACGCAGGCTGTCCCGGCAAGTCGAGGACCGGGTGGAAGCCGCGCCTGACACCCTGCGGAACCCGCTTGAAAGCCTGCCGCCAGAGCTTCCCGTCCTGACGGAACAGGGCGAAGTGGCGTTCACCGATGTTGTCGTCGAAGATGGCTGGCGCGCGGTGGAACGCCAGTGGCTGTTCACCGGCACCGACGAAGAAATCGCCCGGCTCGACCGAGCCGGCATTACGCTGCTCAAGCACCAGGAGCTAACGGGAGTGGGCCTGAATCTCGTCCGCTTCCGGGTATCACCGGAGCTGGATTCCCGGGAAGCCTTGCGGGCAGTCCTGCCGGAACTTGCGGACCGTCTGGACCGAAACCACATCTATAGCCCGCAGGCCGACGGGGCGTCGGAGCCGCAGGGTCAATCACCTCAGTGGCAAAGCCTGTGTTCCGCCCCGGTCCGGGTCGGGATGGTGGATACCGCGATTGCCACCGACCATCCGGCATTCCGGCAGGCGCGCGTGGTGCAATCCCGCTTTCTGGACGTCGACGGAACCAGGGGCCAGCTTGCAGCGCCCCGCGCCCACGGGACGGCCGTCGCGAGCCTGATGGTGGGCGACTACAGTGGCGAGTCTCCGGCCCGGCTGCCCGGCGCCACGCTGTTCAATGCGTCCGTGTTCTTTGACCGGAACCGGGATCTGTCCGGTGCCAGCCTGGGCCACCTTCTGGAGGGCCTGAACTGGCTGTCAGAGCGGGATATTTCGGTTCTGAACATCAGCCTGACCGGGCCGGATAACCGGGTGCTGGCGACGGTTATCCGCAACCTGCTGGATCATGGCATTGTGCTGGTGGCGGCCGTGGGCAACCAGGGACCGGCAGCACCGCCGCTGTATCCGGCAGCCTATCCCGGGGTCATCGGTGTTACCGCGGTGAACGACTCGAATGAGCTCTATCGGTGGGCCAATCGTGGCGAGCAGGTGATGTTTGCGGCGCGGGGGGTATCGGTTCCGGTCGCAGCTCCGGAGGGTGGCCTGGCATCTGACAGCGGCACCTCCCTGGCGGCACCGGTGGTCACGGCCGCCCTCGCCTGCCGGCTTCGTGAGGCGTCTGCCGAACAGGCGATCGAGGCACTTATCGGGACAGCCCGGGACCTCGGCGAACCTGGCCGTGACTGGAGTTTCGGCCACGGCCTGCTGGATTACTGAGCCTTCCGGGTCAGAAACCGGCCCGCAGGGTGACGCCGGCCACAGTCTTGTCATAGTCGGCCGAGTCCACATTGGAGGTATAGTTACCGTAGGAAATGCTCGGTTCAACACTGACCACCTCGGTCAGGCCGATACGCCAGCCCGCTTCCAGGATCCGTGCCTGATCCACACGCTGGCTGGAACTGCGCTCGGTAAGGTCACCCGTGAGCGGATCCGTCAGCAACGGATCGCTGCTGGTGATGGTCACCGCCTCGTATTCCCGGTCCTCGAACCGCCAGCCCAGCCGGAACCGGTTGTCCTCGCCGGCCAGCGTGAACTTGTGCACCAGGCTGGCACGGAAGCGGATCAGCCGGTTGTCGTAGGCATCCGCCTCGGCGTCCTCGCGGTCGCCGTCCAACCCGAGCAGCAAGTGGCTTCGGGCCTCGTTGAAAAAGAAGAACGCGTCCAGGCTGGCGCCCTTGATGTCCGAGTCCCGGGCGTTGCTGTCCTCGAAGTCCTTGGCCTTGTCCTGCAGGCTCGCCAGCAGGTAGACATCGTCACCCACCAGACGCCCCAGAT
>JABURI010000225.1:0-8057 GCA_014762755.1 Marinobacter sp. | reverse complement strand
TGTTGGCCTCAGCCTTCATGCTGGTTTCTGCCTGAACATTGGCATTGGCCGCACCAGAACCTTCAGCAGCCACGGCGCCGGTGGAAAGGATGGAACAAATTGCGAGAGTCAGTACGTGCTTTTTCATGGTTACGTCCTCCTGTTTTGCCCTTTTCGGGTTGCTTTCACGAGGAGGACGATTCAGCGAGGAATTTATTCCTTACGGCGGTAATTCGGATCCGTCCAGCACTTCGGCAGGGGTTCACCGGAGGGAAAAACCAGTTCGGATTTCTGGAACGATTCCGGATCCTGGGCTTCTTCCCCATAGTGAAGGCTGCCCCTGATGGAATCCAGGTGAGGGTCGAACAGAGCGGCGCTATCCAGCACTTCAATCAAGTGCCCGGTGGCTTTCTCGGCAACAAACATGGACGAACTCCTTCTCTGAGGGATTATCCCTAAACTTAACAGAAGACCCGCCAGTCTGCTTATTTACGGTCAGCGGTCTGTTTCCCGGGCCGGTCGACGCTCCGCCCGAACTGGTTGAAAAGTGGGCCATCCGGTTCCATGGTCATGGACAGTAAGCACAAACTCTCCGGAAAGGACCCTTATTCCATGAGTATTGACCAGATTCAGACCCTGATCGACAGTTGGACCGGACTCGGTATCTGGCTCGCACTCGTTGCTGCCAGTCTAGCGTGGGTCATCTACGATCTGCGCACCCACAACAGCCACATTCCCTCAATGATGCAATGGGTCTGGGCCCTGACCGTCCTGTACTCCGGCCCCATCGGTGTCCTGATCTACCGTTACTCAGGGCGCAAACAGATTCCGACGGACAGCCTGTCCAGAAAAGGCTTCCGATCCGTGGCCCACTGCTATTCCGGTTGCGGCATTGGCGAGATCCTCGGTGTCATTATCTCCGTCGGTCTGTTCGCCATGGGGAATTTCTGGGCCGCAATCATCACCTTCTCGCTGGCATACATCTTCGGCTTTGCCATGAACATCGGCCCGATGATGCAGAACGGGATGGCGTTCAAAGAAGCCTTCAAGGGGGCCTTTGTGGCGGAAAGTATTTCCATCTTGGTCATGGAATCGGTGGCCATCACCACAGACCTGTACCTCGGCGGCGAAGCAACCATGGGCGACGCCCTGTTCTGGTCATCTCTCTACGTGTCGCTGTCCCTTGGCCTGTTCGCCACCTGGCCCGCCAATCTGCTGCTAATCAAGCATGGCCTCAAGGGCGGCATGGGGGATCCGCGCGACACAGAAGCGGCAGCGCATGCCCATTGCCACTGACAGGTCAACGGCAAAAAAACAGCATGGTATGAACCTCACGTCTGGTGCACCATAGAAGTGTGACCGTGACTGAGGTTCAAGACCATGCCCCTGATTGGATGGATCATCGTTGTGCTCGCCCTGGCCCTGATCGTCGGCAGCCTGATGATCTTGCGCGATTCGGCGCACTCCACCCGTATTCCCGAGGAAAAACTGGAGAAGATCCGCAAGCGCAAGGCGGAGATGGAAGCGAGAGACAAAGCGGAAGGCGATAGCTGAGTGCCGCAGCCCCGCTAATGGAACAGAAAGGCCGCCAGGTAGACCAGCACGACCCTGGCAAGAAACCAGGAAATCCCCGCTGCAAGGAAAGCGCCCCAGTTAAACAGGGCACCCGTGGAAATCCAGATGTAGAGGCCAAATCCGAAGGCCATAAGCTCCGCTATGTAATATGCAAGCAGGACGATCTCATCTTTCATTACCCCGCAGCCTCCCTGGCCTTTATTCCGCTGACGATGCCGGCACTGCGACAAACCATCGCAGGCGCTGACCTACCTTCTATCCTCCAAGCATAATCGTTATTCTGACTTTCGCCGGAATTTTCCGGCCGATTCGGCTTTACAACAAAAACAGGTTATTACTATGAAACGTCCCGTCAGAATCGCCATCACCGGCGCCGCCGGCAGCATCAGCCACTCCCTGCTGTTCAAGATTGCTACCGGTGAAATGATCGGCCAGGATCAGCCGGTTATCCTGCAACTGATTGAGATGCCCCAGGCGATGGAGCCGTTGCGCGGTATTGCCATGGAGCTGGAGGACTGCGCCTTCCCGCTGCTGCACAGCATCAGCCTGCACGACAACTTCGAGGAAGGGGTCGTCGGTGCCCACTATGTCCTGCTGATTGGCGCCAAGCCCCGGGGACCGGGCATGGAACGCAGCGAGCTGATCGCCACCAACGCACCGATCTTTGCCCACCAGGGCCAGGCCATCAACAAGTTCGCCAACCGGGATGTGAAGGTCCTGGTCGTCGGTAACCCGGCCAATACCAACGCCCTGATCGCCAGCCGCAACGCGCCGGATCTGTCGCCAGCCCAGTTCACCGCCCTCACCCGCCTGGACCACAACCGCACCCGGGGTATCCTGGCCAACCATACCGGTGCCAATCCCAAGGACATCCGGCGGGTGACCGTCTGGGGCAACCACTCGTCCACCCAGTTCCCGGACCTGCACCACGCCACCATCTACGGCGAGCCGGCACTGCCGCAGGTCGATCAGGACTGGTACCGGGACACCTTCATCGAGAAGATCCAGAAGCGGGGCTCGGCCATCATCGACGCCCGCGGCCATTCCAGTGCCGCCTCGGCCGCACAGGCCATCATCCATCACATGCACGACTGGATTAACGGCACCCCGGAGAACGACTGGGTCAGCATGGGCATCGTCAGTGACGGCAGTTACGGGATCGAAAAGGGCATCATCTACTCGTTCCCGGTGCGCTGCGACTACGGGCGCTACCAGATCGTCCAGGGCTTGGAGATCAACGAGTTTGCCCGGGAAAAAATGACCTTGTCCGAGAAGGAACTGCTCACGGAAATGGAAACCGTAAAAGACCTTCTTCCGAAGGAAACAGGGGAATCGCACCGCAACCTTTCCGTGTGTCTGCGCTCGGGCACCACCCTCTACGACGACGGTATCTCACTACCGAAGAAGCAGTACCTGCAGACCGATCGGGTTCGCTGATCTGCACCTGCCCGGGGGAAATTAACCTCCGGGCAGACTCGCCACACACTTTTTTCCGGTTTCTGCAGGTAACATTGGGGAAACACTCCGAATTTGATCGATCCACAGGGAACCGGAACAGATAGTGGCGACAAAAAACAAAAGGAACAGTCGAGGCTCGGAATAACCCTCTTTGGCCTCATTTTCCTCCTTATCGGGCTCGGAGTCCTGGTGTTCGGCCCCCTCCACACCCTCTACGAAGATGCCGAGAGCGCAGGTTGGCAACGGGTGCCCGCCAGGCGCAGATGAACGCACTGACCGACGCGGCGGAAGAAGGCATCATGCTGTACTTCATGGCCTTCATGTTCGGCCTGTTCATGCTCGGGCGAAGCCTGAAGGCCCGCATAGAAGGCAACCGGGTTGAATCCGTCCGCTACTGGGGTGGCGTGGCCCTCTGGAAGCGCTCGGGCCATCTCGCACGCGCTGACCAGCTGAACCTCAAAGGCGGTATGAGTATGAACAGCGGCCGTCGAACCACCGAGTACTTCGCACTGGAATTCCGTGACGAAACCGCGGGCAAGACCCTCCGCCTCGCCGAGGGCATTGCCGGCCGCCCTGTGGCCGAGGCTCTCAAAGATAACCTAATCAAACTGCTCCGGCTCGACTGACTCATCACCGGATGGACACCAACTGCCCCGAATTCGCCCGTTTTTTGACCAAACACCTCGTTACCCTCTCCCCAGCTGCTATATTTCCCGTGAGATTGCACATTTTTTGATCGTTGTGATCGCCTGTCCAACCCAAGGAAATGTCTGAACAAGGGAGTTCATGCATGCAGCCACACATCCGTTTCACACACACCCTCTCCATTCTTGGACTCGCAGCGACCCTTGCGGCCTGCGCGGGTCCCGGGCCCCGTCCGGACAGTGATTTGCAGTTGGCCACCGGGTCCATCACTCAGGCAGAAGCTGCCGATGCCCGCCAGTTCGAGCCGGTGCTGCTCAACCAGGCCCAGAACAAGGTGGCCGATGCCCGCGAACTGATCGACCGTGAAGAGTACAGGGAAGCCGAGCGCTTGCTGGAACAGGCGGCGGTGGACGCACAGTTGGCCGGAGCGCGCTCCGAGACCGAAAAAGCCAGGCGCGCCGTGGAGGAGATCAATGCCAACATCGAGAACCTCCGCAGACAGCTGGAAATGGACCAACAGTGAGCCCTGAAAGGAGATCGACACCATGAATCGCACACTATCCCTGATTACCACGGTCGGGCTCTCGGCGCTGATGTTTGGCTGTTCCAGTGCCCCGGAGCAGAACGCCAGAATCGAAGAAGCCCGCATGGTCTACAACGAGATCGCGGAAGATCCCTACGTTGCCCGCAGCGGCTCCAGCCAGCTCCGCAGTGCCCGGACCGAACTGGATCGGGCTGAAGCGTTGCTGGAGGAGGATGAAGATATCGTGCGGGTCGAGCACGCCGCCTATCTCGCCAAGCGCCATGCGGAGATTGCCGAGCAGCAGGGCCTGCGCGCAGAACTGGAAGAGGAAATCAGTTCCGCCGAGAAACGTCGCCAGGACATCATGCTGCAACTGAAATCCAACGAGGCGGAAGCCCTCCGTGCGCAGATGGAGGCCCTGCAGGCCGAGAAAACCGAGCGCGGCATGGTGCTGACCCTCGGTGACGTCCTGTTCGACGTCAACAAGGCCGACCTGAAGCCGGCGGGAATTCGCACGGTACAGCGGCTCTCCGACTTCATGCTCCAGTATGAAGACCGGCGGGTACGGGTGGAAGGCTACACCGACAGCACCGGTGCGGAGTCGTACAACCAGGATCTGTCCGAACGCCGGGCCATGGCCGTGCGCGATGCGCTGATGGCCGAGGGCGTCGCCCGCAGCCGGGTGGAGGTGATTGGCTACGGAGAAGCCTATCCCGTAGCGAGCAATGACACCAGCGCCGGGCGACAACAGAACCGGCGGGTGGAGATCGTTATCTCGGATGAAAATGGCGTGATCCAGACACGCTGAGGCTCATTTCCGGGGGCGCCGGGGCCTGACCAGGAACCAACTGGCCAGTACCACGCCCCCGAATACGGTGTAGGCGAGCACAAACACCCACTCCGGCGCACTGTAATACAGAAGGGATTGCAGCCAGTGCTGGATGAACGAGCCCTCATAGCCGGCCGCGCCGGCTCTCTCCCTCAGTTCCATTTCCCAGACCGTCAGCGGGCACAGCACCCCGAGCCAGGCCTGGAGCACAACAATGCCGATTACCACCAGATGAGTGACCCGGAACCAGAAATTCCGTACCCAGCGCCAATACAGCAAACGGCCCAGGAAAACCGCCACCAGGCCGAAAATGACAAAAGCCACCAGCAGCACATGCAGGACCAGCAGCGAATCCGCCAGCAGCAGATACAGCTCAGGGGACATGAAAGCCCCGCTTTTTCAGCGGCATCATGGCAACAGTCACAGCCTCCGGAAACCGAGAGTAAGCCCCTACTTTACCGGCCCAGCCGCCAGTAAAACATCCCGGACTGCTTTCCAAGGATGGTTGCCTCGAAGCGGGTCCGGGCCGCCTGCCCCGCCAGTCCATAGCACACATGCAGCGGGAGCAGGTGCTCCTCACGGGGGTGACAGAACCGGGCGTAGGGCGCCTGGTCCCAGTGCCTCAGCCGGTCAGCCCGCTCGGTTTCAGTGATCGTCGCATTGGTACAGGTATCCTCCAGCCAGGCCTCGAAAGCCTCGTTCCGGGCCCGGATCTCCGGTGTGTTCGGCGTGAAAAATGCCCGCATGTTGTGAAACGAAAACCCGGAGCCGATCACCAGCAGGTTGTCGTAGTCCAATGCCTGCAAGGCCCGGCCAATGGCCAGATGGGCCTCCGCATCCAGACTGTTCACCAGTGACAGCTGCACGCACGGAATATCCGCCTGGGGATACATCAGTTTCAGCGGTACAAACAGGCCGTGATCAAAGCCCCGCCGGTCATCCAGCCTTGCCGGTATTCCGGCCTTTTCCAGGGCCGAATGGATCTGCCCGGCAAGCGCCGGCTCACCGGGACAGGGATACTCGATGGCGTAGGATTCGGGGGGAAATCCGGAGTAATCGTAGATCAGCGGCGGGTTGGCTCCCGCCGTAACCGTCGGCACCGCTTCTTCCCAGTGGGCGCTCACCACCAGGATCGCCGAGGGCTTGCGCAGCTTACCGGCAATTTCGGTGAGCCGATCCACCATCTCGCGGTGGCCGGGGTCTCCCAGCAACGGCATGGGGCCGCCACCGTGGGAAATGAACAGAATGTCTTTATGACTGCCCATGGAAGTGCCTCCTGGAAACCGGGGAACTCCGGTATCCGTCGTAATGTCAGATCTGCCCGGGCCCTGCCGGAACAATGCCACTGGGATTCAGAGCCTTGATGGAGTAATAACCGGCCTTGATATGATCAAGATGCACGGTGCTGGCGATGCCATCAAGCGCCAGGATCCTGTGCATATAGGCGTGCAGGCCCGGCATGGATGCCAGGGTATTGCGGTTGCACTTGAACAGGCCGTGGTAGGCCGCATCGAAGCGCACCAGAGTGACGACCAGTCGGATATCGGTTTCCGTCAGCAGATCCCCGAACAGATAGATCCGCCCGTCCGCCAAACGGCTTTCCAACTCGTCCAGGGCGGCAAACACCTTGCCATAAGCCTCATCGTAGGCCTGCTGCGAGGACGCGAAACCGGCCTGGTACACGCCGTTGTTCAGGTCCGTATAGAGGTACGCGTTGAGCGCGTCGATGTCAGCAGCAAGCTCCGCCGGGTAGAGATCCGGCCCCTGGTCCACAAGTTCTCTAAACGCCGAGTTCAGCATGCGCAGGATCTCTGCCGACTCGTTGTTGACGATGGTTCCGGTCTCCTTGTCCCAGAGCACCGGCACAGTAGCACGGCCAGAGATCTGCGGGTCGGCCCGGGTGTAGAGTTCGTGCATGTAGCGCGCGCCGTTAAGCGTGTCCTCGTCCGCGCCCGGGAAACCGCCGAACTGCCAGCCCTGGTCCGTCAGCCGGGGATTCACCACCGTCACCCCGATCAACTCCTTCAGCCCTTTCAGCTCACGCGCCATCAGGGCCCGGGACGCCCAAGGGCAGATGTAGGCCACGTAGAGATGGTAACGCCCCTTCTCGGCCTTGAACCCGCCCTTGCCGGTGGGGCCGGGCTCGCCACCGGGCGTAATCCAGTTCCGAAACGACGAGGTCTGCCGGATGAAGCGCCCTTCGTCGTCTTTCGCCTGCACCGGCTGCCAGTTATCCTGCCAGACACCGTTTACCAGCATGATCCATTCCCCTCTATTACAGGAGCACTCCCCGTTACTTGGGGAGTGCCTCAGTCAGTTATTGCCGTTAACCCTGTCTGCTTAGCGTGCCGCGACCGCGCTCTGGCTGTAACCTGCGCCACCGAAGCGCTCGAGCAGGACATTGTCCAGGGCGAAACGTCCACCACCCTGAATGGCCAGGGCCACGCTCACCACGAACAGGGTCAGGGCATACTCATAGCCGTTGTTGGACATGAACAGGCCGTTGCCGATGTGCACGGCGAAGACCGCGACCAGCATGGCAATGGCGTTCACCAGGGCCGCCGGGCGGGTCAGCAGCCCCAGGGCCAATGCCAAGCCACCGAAGAATTCCGCACTCCCGGCCATCAACGCCATCAGGTACCCGGGCTCCAGGCCAATGCTGGCCATCCACTGACCGGTGCCTTCCAGACCGTAGCCGCCAAACCAGGCAAACAGTTTCTGGGCGCCGTGGGCCGCCAGGATGAGTCCGACCGGTACCCGCAGGACAAAGGCGGCCAAACCGCCGGTGGAACCGAGAAGTGCTTGTGCAAACTGAGTGTTCATAAGGGTCACCTTCAATCTTTCGCTATGGGATGGTTCTGAAGCCCCGCTCCAGAAGATGGGGCCACTTTACTATCGCCATAACAAAAGACTAAGACGCCCAATGTTGGTTTATTAGCAACATTTTGTTGATAATGATGGAAAGCACAAAAAGCAGGACCAACCCATGGACCGTATCGATGCCATGCGCGCCTTTGTCACCGTGGTGAACGAAGGCACCTTCACCCG
>JABURI010000070.1 GCA_014762755.1 Marinobacter sp. | reverse complement strand
CACCCTGTTCTCCATGATTCTGCTGATGGCTTCTTTGGTCACCGGCTGGCAAACCGTGAGCGGAATACTTGCCATCGTCGCCGCGACACTCATGCTGGTCCGACTGGCCGGCTGGAAGGGTTGGCTGGTGCGCAAGGAGCCGCTGCTGTGGATCCTGCACCTGTCCATCCTCTGGGTACCCGTGGCGCTGGCGCTGCTGGCCGGTACCCTGCTCGCCGGCTGGCCGTCCAATGCCTGGAGTCACGCCGCCGGCACCGGCGCTGTCAGTTGCCTGATTCTCGGCGTGATCGCCCGGGTTTCCCTGGGCCACACCGGCCGCCCCCTGGTTTTGCCCCGGGGCATGGTGCTGGCCTTCGTTGCCATTCACCTGGCGGCACTGATCCGGGTACTCACCGCCCTCGATGCCATTCCCTGGCATCCCGGCATCGGCAGCAGTACCGTGTTGTGGTTCCTGGCGTTCGGGCTGTTCCTGATCCGCTATACCGGGGTGCTGGCGTCACCAAGGCCGGACGGAAAGGAAGGGTAAGTCAGGAAAGAAGGAAGGAAGCAAGCTGGCCGCCACTCAGGCAGCCAGCTTTTCTTTTGCCAGCTCGGAGAAGACCGCACGAGCCTGCCGGAACCGGTCCGCCGGAAAGTGGATGTTAATGCCCTCGAGTGCGGCCATCAGCATTTCCAGGTGCGCATCCCAACCGGCGCAGGCAATAGGCACAAGGTCATCATTGGGTAGGGACAGCGTCAGGCGGAGCCGGGTTGCCTCACCGGATTCGACCGGATCAAGTTTCCAGGTCAGCGGCCGCTCCGGGTCATCACCGGCGCTCCACGAATAGGCCAGCAGGCGTGGCGGCTCACAGGCACGAATATGGCAATCAATGGGAGTTCCACTGTTGCCAAACTCCAGCTGCACCCGGCCGCCCGGCCGCTGCTCGATGACCCCCGGCGCCAGCCAACGGGCCAGATGCACGGAATCGGTCAGCATTTCCCATACCCGAGCCGGCGCATGATCGATCTGCCGCTCCAGTTGAATCTCGACCCGATCACCCTGCAGTGACAGATCGCCCTCAATTGACAGTTCTTCGTCATGCATAGAAACCTCCAGGGAATCCCGAGTGATGACGGTTCCAGATCCAGGTTCGGATCAGGCTAGCAGAGGCCCCATGCAGGGTCTTTGATGACGGTCAATTGCCTCATGGCGGGGTCTCGACACCCTGAATTCAGGCAATCATCCACTAAAGGTCAATAGCACCGGCCGGAATAGGCGCTAAAGTATGAGTAAATCATTTTGTAACTGAGACACTGGCACTATGAACCCGGATCATTTTGACAAAGAAGACCTGATCAAATGTGGCCACGGCGATCTGTTCCCCGGCAACATGCGCCTGCCCATCAACGAGATGCTGATGTTCGACCGCATCACGCACATCGCAGACGACGATGGCCTGTATGGCAAGGGCAGTATCGTGGCCGAACTCGATATCAACCCGGACCTCTGGTTCTTCAAGGTGCACTTTGTTGATGACCCCGTCATGCCCGGCTGCCTGGGCCTGGACGCCCTGTGGCAGCTGGTCGGCTTCTTCCTGGCCTGGGGTGGCGGTGAAGGCAAGGGGCGCGCCCTTGGTGCTGGCGAGGTCAAATTTACCGGCCAGGTGCTGCCCACCGCCAAGAAGGTAACCTATCGCCTGGATCTCAAGCGCGTGATCCGGCGCAAGCTGACCATGGCGATTGCCGATGGCCGGATGGAAGTGGATGGTCGGGAAATCTACACGGCCAAAGACCTCCGGGTTGGCATGTTCACCTCGACCGATGATTTTTAGGAGTTAACAGGATGCGTCGCGTTGTAATCACCGGCATGGGGATCGTCTCCAGCCTGGGAACCAACCAGAAAGAAGTAGCCCAGTCACTGCGTGACTCGAAGCCGGGAATCGGCTTCAGCCAGGAAGCCAAGGACAACGGCCTGCGCAGTCACGTGTGCGGTCAGATTGACCTGAACCTGCCCGAGCTGATCGATCGCAAGCTCTGGCGCTTCATGTGCCCGGCTTCCGGATACACCTACCTGGCCATGCGCGAAGCCATCGAGCAGGCCGGCCTCACCGACGAGCACATCAAGGCCGACACCACCGGCGTGATCTTCGGCCAGGGCGGCGCCTCCACCGTGGAGCTGATGGATTCCATCGACACCCACCGCGAACGGGGCATCCGTCGGGTCGGACCCTACCGGGTGCCGCGCACCATGGGCAGCGCCATCAACGCCTCCATGGCCACCGGCTTCGGTATCCGCGGCATCAACTACGGCATCACTTCGGCCTGTGCCACCAGTGCCCACGCCATCGGCCACGCCGCCGACCTGATTGCCCTGGGCCGTCAGGATGTCATGTTTGCCGGCGGCGGCGAGGACATCCACTGGACCCTGAGCCTGCTGTTCGACGCCATGGGCGCCCTGTCCACGAAGTACAACGACACCCCGGAACTGGCCTCCCGCACCTACGACGCCGACCGTGACGGTTTCGTGATCTCCGGTGGCGGCGGCGTGCTGGCCCTCGAAGCCCTGGAGCATGCCGAAGCCCGCGGCGCCAACATCCTGGCAGAGCTGGTCGGCTTCGGTGCCACCTCCGACGGTGCCGACATGGTCGCCCCGAGCGGTGAAGGCGCGGTGCGCTGCATGAAGCAGGCCATGAAGAATCTGGATGGTGAAATCAGCTACATCAACACCCACGGCACCAGCACGCCGGCAGGTGACATCACCGAACTGAAAGCCCTGAAGGAAACCTTTGGCGACAAGATCCCGCCACTGAGTTCCACCAAGCCCCTTTGTGGCCACGCCCTGGGCGCTGCCGGTGTGCACGAAGCCATCTACAGCCTGATCATGCTGCGGGAAGGCTTCATTGCCCCGTCTGCCAACATCCAGAACCTGGACGAAGGTGCCGAGGGCTACCCGATTGTCCGCGAACGCATGGACAACCAGAAGCTGGACCTGGTGATGAGCAACAGCTTCGGCTTCGGCGGCACCAACGCCACCCTGATCTTCAAGAAAGTCTGAGGGAACGGTATTCAGCCGGGGAAGTGCCCATCCAGCGCTTGAACGCCCGGCTGAATGCACTCAATTCCGAGAACCCAAGCTGCTCGGCAATTTCCACCAGCGGCTTGGTTTTATCCTGCATGTAGGTAAGCGCCTGCTTACGACGTACCTCTTCCAGCAAGCTGGCAAAGGTCAGCCCTTCCCGCTTCAGCTTCTTGTGGAGCGTGTACCGGCTCATGTGCAACTGGGACGCCACAACCTCCACCCCGACCTTGCCCCGGGCAAGCTGAACGGTGATCAGTGAACTCACACGGGCACTCAGCGACGCCCGCGCAACCTCCGGCCTCAGAGGTTCTGATGCCATGAACGATTCCTCCTGTGTTCTATCTGGCCCTATCTGCCAAGCCGCTTAGCGTACATATGTTAGCCGAAAACAATCAATAAGACCTTTGAGCGAGATCAAAACCTGATCCCGCGCTTTCCGGCAAACTGCGCCCCCTTGCAACGTCACCATGGCGGGACTGTACCCGCCGCGCACCGAGAATACCCGGAGTTTTGCCATGACCACCCCGGAACTGCTTGCCCCGGCGGGCACCCCCGAACACCTGGAAACCGCCTTCGCCTACGGCGCCGACGCGGTCTACGCGGGCCAGCCTCGTTACTCCCTGAGAGTAAGAAACAACAGTTTCAAAGACGTTGCAGCCCTGAGCGCCGGTATCAACCGTGCCCACGAACTGGGAAAACAGTTCTACCTCGTCTCCAATATAGCCCCGCACAACAGCAAGGTCCGCACCTACCTCAAAGACCTGGAGCCAGTAATCGAGCTGGGCCCGGACGCCCTGATCATGTCCGACCCCGGCCTGATCATGCTGGTTCGCGAGAAATGGCCAGACCAGCCCATCCACCTCTCGGTCCAGGCCAACGCGGTAAACTGGGCCACCGTGGAGTTCTGGCGCCGCCAGGGCATCAGCCGGGTCATCCTGTCCCGGGAACTGGCCCTGAACGAAATCCGCGAAATCCGCGAACGGGTACCGGAGATGGAACTGGAAGTCTTCGTTCACGGCGCCCTGTGCATGGCCTACTCCGGCCGCTGCCTGCTATCCGGCTACATGAACCACCGGGACGCCAACCAGGGCGCCTGCACCAATGCCTGCCGCTGGAACTACAAGGAAGTCCAGCACAGCCACGACCAGACCGGCGACCTGATCGCCACTTCTGCCGGCAGTGAGGTGCAGGAAGTGGAGCCACGGGAAATCCTGCTGGAAGAGCCCAACCGGCCCGGCGGCTTCATCCCCGCCTACGAGGATGAGCACGGCACCTACATCATGAACTCCAAGGACCTCCGCGCCGTCCAGCACGTGGCGGAACTGGTCAACATGGGCGTCCACTCCCTGAAAATCGAAGGCCGCACCAAAAGCACCTACTACGTCGCCCGCACCACCCAGGTCTACCGCCAGGCCATCGACGACGCCGTCGCAGGCAAAGGCTTCGACATGGGCCTGATGGACGAACTCGAAGCCCTCTCCAATCGCGGCTACACCGAAGGCTTCCTCCGCCGGCACCTGCCCCAGGAATACCAGACCTACGAACAGGGCTCCTCCTTCCTGGGCACCCAGCAGGTGGTGGGCACCATTGCCGATGCGGATGACCAGTGGCTGACCATCGACGTGAAAAACAAGTTCGCTCCCGGCGACCAACTGGAACTGATCACCCCGGCGGGCAATCTGCGATTCAGTGCGGACAGCATGGAAAACCGAAACGGCGAGGCCATGGACTATGCGCCGGGCAGCGGTCATGTCGTGAAAATTCCGAAGCCCGGAAACCTGCCGGAGTCACTGGGCTTCAGCTACCTGACCCGAATCCTGCCCACAGCGAATAGCAATTAGTCGAAGCCTCCGGGCGGGCTTCCCTCCCAAAACCGTGCATTGCCATGGATGGCAATGCCGAGCCCCCATGGACGGGTTCACGGCGTGTTTTGGGAGGGAAGCCCGCCCGGAGGCCACCCCCAAACAATGCAGTCCTGAGGGTAAAACCTATCCCCCCGATTGCCGCTACCTTAGTGCCCCAAAGGCCGATTAAGGTATAATCCCTACACGCTCGATTTAATACCTGACTATTTTACTATGGTATTGTATAATCGCTCGCCAGAAAGAACGGATGCCGCCCAGCCAAACGACCCGGGCGACACAGGTCCGTCATCCAAAAACCGATTGCGGGGCGTACTCACGGAGTGAGCGACCACTGCAACACCCAACTAGACTGAAGATATCCGCCCGCCAGCCCGACCAACGGCTGACGGAGACACCAAGGGCCAAGAGCCCGAGATGAGAGAATTACGGAGCGACGATCATGGCGACCACCGACAAAGAGGTGAACGAGCTGATCAAACGGGAATACGAACACGGCTTTGTGACCGAAATCGAAGCCGACACGTTCGAACCCGGACTGAACGAAGACGTCATTGCCCGGCTTTCCGCCATCAAGAAAGAGCCGGAGTGGATGCTGGAATGGCGCCTGAAAGCCTATCGTCGCTGGCTCGAGATGGAAGAGCCGGACTGGGCTCACGTCGGTTACCCGAAAATCGACTACAACTCGATTTCCTACTATTCCGCGCCCAAGCGCAAGGAAGACATGCCCCAGAGCCTGGACGAAGTCGATCCGGAGCTGCTGAAAACCTATGAGAAACTGGGCATTCCCCTGCACGAGCGCGAGAAGCTGGCCGGCGTAGCGGTCGACGCGGTCTTCGACTCCGTCTCCGTCGCCACCACCTTCAAAGAGCCGCTGGCCAAGGCCGGCGTCATCTTCTGCTCGATTTCAGAGGCGGTCCGGGACTACCCCGAGCTGGTGCAGAAATACCTGGGCACCGTCGTACCCCACGGTGACAACTTCTTTGCCGGCCTGAACTCCGCGGTCTTCTCCGACGGCACCTTCGTGTATGTACCCAAGGGCGTGCGCTGCCCGATGGAATTGTCCACCTACTTCCGCATCAACGCCGCCAACACCGGCCAGTTCGAGCGCACCCTGATCATTGCCGACGAAGGCAGCTATGTGAGCTACCTGGAAGGCTGCACCGCGCCGATGCGGGACGAGAACCAGCTGCATGCGGCCGTGGTTGAGCTGGTGGCCCTGGACGACGCCCAGATCAAGTACTCCACCGTACAGAACTGGTACCCGGGCGACGAGAACGGCAAAGGCGGGATCTACAACTTCGTCACCAAACGCGGCGCCTGCATCGGCAAGAACTCCAAGATTTCCTGGACCCAGGTAGAGACCGGCTCCGCCGTCACCTGGAAGTATCCGAGCTGTGTGCTTCGGGGCGAGAACAGCGTGGGCGAGTTCTATTCCGTGGCACTGACCCACAATTACCAGCAGGCCGATACCGGTACCAAGATGATCCACCTGGGCAAAAACACCCGGAGCACCATCATCTCCAAGGGTATTTCTGCCGGCAAGAGCTCCAACGCCTACCGGGGCCTGGTGAAATTCGGCCCGGGCGCAGAAGGTGCGCGCAACTTTACCCAGTGTGACTCGCTGCTGATCGGCGACCGCTGCGGTGCCCACACCTTCCCGTACATCGAGAGCAAGAACAAATCCGCCATCGTCGAGCACGAGGCCACCACCTCCAAGGTCAGCGACGAGCAGATGTTCCTCTGCCGTCAGCGTGGCATCGACCCCGAGCAGGCCGTCTCCATGATCGTGAACGGCTTCTGCAAGGAAGTGTTCAAAGAGCTGCCGATGGAATTTGCTGTGGAAGCCGGCAAGCTGCTGGAAGTGAGCCTCGAAGGCTCCGTTGGTTAATCCGGCCCGGCTTCACTGGAAACGCATTCATACAGATTCAGAGATAGAGAGAAGCGAACAAATGCTTAGCATCAAGAACCTGCACGCATCCGTTGAGGGCAAAGAAATCCTCAAGGGCATCAACCTGGAGATCAAGGCCGGGGAAGTTCACGCCATCATGGGCCCGAACGGTTCGGGCAAGAGCACCCTGTCCCAGGTGCTGGCAGGCAACGAAGCATTTGAGGTTACCGAGGGTGAAGTCACCCTCAACGGCGAGAACCTGCTGGACCTGGAAACCGAGGAACGCGCTCGCGAGGGCATCTTCCTGGCGTTCCAGTATCCGGTGGAAATTCCCGGCGTCAGCAACCTGCAGTTCCTGCGCACCGCCGTTAACGCCATGCGCACCCATCGCGGCGAGGAAGAAATGAACGCCGCCGAGTTCATGAAACTGGCGAAGGAAGTCTCCAAGCAGGTGGACCTCGATCCCTCCTTCCTAAAGCGCGGGGTCAACGAAGGCTTCTCCGGTGGCGAGAAGAAGCGTAACGAAATCATGCAGGCCCTGCTGCTGCAGCCGAAACTGGCTATCCTGGACGAGACCGACTCCGGCCTCGACATCGACGCCCTGAAGGTGGTGTCCGATGGCGTCAACGCCCTGCGCTCCGAAGACCGCGCCATCCTGATGGTCACCCACTATCAGCGTCTGCTGAACCACATCGTGCCGGACTATGTTCACGTCCTGGCCGGTGGCAAGATCATCAAGTCCGGCGGCCGCGAACTGGCCCTGGAACTGGAAGAGAAGGGTTATGGCTGGCTCGGCATCAAGGACGAAGAAACTGCCGACAGTGCTGCCAACTAAGGAGGCCGCGGAATGAAACCAGCACCGACTCTTTCCTCCGCGTTCCTCGAATCGGCCGGCCAATCCCTGCCCGAGGCGCTGCTCGAGCTGCGCAAGCAGCGCGGTACCGCCCTGGTGGACATGCCGCTGCCGACGCGGAAAACCGAGAACTGGAAGTACTCCAGCAAGTACCTCAAGCTGACCGACGACATGGCCAGCACCCTGCCCTCGGAGGGCAAGGCACTCAGTGGCCAGGAGGTACCGGGTTACCGGATCGTATTCCTGAACGGCGTTATCCAGCCGCAGGCCAGCGAGTTGCCGCAAGTCGACGGCATCCGGGTAGCCAGCTTCCGCGACCTGGATGACCAGGAAGCGGCTGAACTGGCCGATCAACTGGACAACACCCTGGACGACAAGGCCGTGCAACTGGCCCGCCTGAACGCCGCCCGTTTCGAAGACGGCCTGCTCATCCGCCTGCAACCAGACGCCGTGCTCGACCAGCCCCTGTTCGTCATCCACGAAGTCACGGCCGACGCCAGCGGCTCCGCCTTCCCGCGCATCTTTGTCGACGCCGGCCGCCACAGCCAGGCGACCCTGGTGGAGGAATACCGTTCCAGTGGTGCCGAACCGGTCATGGTAAACACCGTCACCGAGTTCAAGCTGGCCGACGGTGCCAATATCACCAACGTGCGCCTGACCATGGAAGGCGAGAACGTCCAGCACATCGGTGCTACCGGCGTTCGCCAGCAACGCAATGCCCGTTTCGAGAGCCACACCGTTGGCTTCGGTGGTCCGCTGCGCCGGCACGACCTGCAGGTTCGCCTGGAAGGTGAAGGCGGCGAGTGCAAGCTCAACGGCGTGGTGGTCACCCAGGGCAAGCAGCATTTTGACAACCACACCACCATCGAGCATGTGGCCGCCCACTGCAACAGCGAGGAGACCTACCGCAACATTGCGGCGGACCAGTCCCACGCGGTCTTCAACGGCCGGATTCATATCCATCAGGACGCCCAGAAGTCCAACGCGGATATGAACAACAAGAACCTGCTCCTGTCCAACGGTGCAGAGATCGACACCAAGCCGGAGCTGGAAATCTATGCCGACGATGTGAAGTGTGCCCACGGCGCCACCATCGGCCAGCTGGACGAGATTTCCCTGTTCTACCTGGTGTCCCGGGGCATTGCCCGGCGCGAAGCCAATGTGCTGCTGACCATGGCCTTCATCAACGAGCTGGTCGAGCAGATCCCGCTGGAAACGGTGCGTGAGACTGCACACACCCGGCTGAACCAGTTCTTTGACCAGACCTTCCAGGAGGTGTGACCGGTAATGACTGACCTGTCCGTGGCAAACAGCGCCAGCGCCGCCGCGTTTGACGTGGAAGCGGTGCGGCGTGATTTCCCGATCCTGTCCCAGCAGGTGAACGGCAAGCCTCTCGTGTATCTGGACAATGGCGCTTCGGCCCAGAAGCCTGTCGCTGTGCTCGATGCCATGGACCGCTATTACCGGGAGATGCATTCCAACGTGCACCGCGGTGCCCATACCCTGGGCGACCGCGCCACCGCTGCGTTCGAGGGCGCCCGGGAGACCGTGCGTCAGTTCCTCAATGCCGGAAGCACCCGGGAGATCATCTGGACCCGTGGCACCACCGAAGCCATCAACGTGGTGGCCAACGGCCTGGCTCCCCGCCTGAACGCAGGCGACGAGATCCTGGTCAGCCACATGGAGCACCATGCCAACATTGTGCCCTGGCAGATGGTGGCCGAGCGCACGGGCGCGAAAGTGGTGCCAATCCAGGTCACACCCGAGGGTGAACTGGACCTGGACTCCTTTAACAGCCTGCTGAACGATCGCACCCGTATCCTGGCGATTACCCACGTTTCCAACGTGCTGGGCACGATTAACCCGGTGGCGCCGCTGATCGCGCAGGCCAAGAAGCGGGGCATCCTGACCCTGGTCGATGGCGCCCAGGCGGTACCGCACTTCCAGCCGGACGTACAGGCACTGGGCTGCGATTTCTATGTATTCTCGTCCCACAAGCTGTTCGGCCCCACCGGCATTGGCGTGCTTTACGGCAAGGCCCAGTTGCTGGAGGAAATGCCTCCGTACCAGGGCGGTGGCGAGATGATCGAGCGGGTGTCGTTCGAGCGCACCACCTGGAACGTGCTGCCTTACAAGTTCGAAGCCGGCACCCCGGCAATCGCCGAGGCGGTGGGCCTCGGTGCCGCCATTGATTACCTGAACAGCCTGGATCGTGGCGCCATGGAATCGGCCGAAAAGGCCCTGCTTGAGCGGGCGAACCAGCTGGTGGAGACGGTGCCCGGCATGGAAATCATCGGTACCGCCGCCAACCAAGTGCCGGTCATGTCCTTTAAAATTGCCGGACTGCACCCCAGTGATATCGGTACGCTGCTGGATCAGCAGGGCATTGCCATCCGCACCGGCCACCACTGCGCCATGCCGCTGATGGATTTCTACGGAGTACCCGGTACGGCCCGGGCCTCCTTTGCGTTTTACAATACGCTGGATGAGGTGGACAAACTGTTCACCGGCCTGCAAAAGATCCAGCGCCTGTTTGCCTGATGGAGGTGGAATCATGACAGCCGAAGTCTTCACCCCAAGTGACGTAACCGTGACCATGACCCCCAGTGCGGTCAGGCACGTACGCAAGCAACTCGACAAGAAGCCCGATGCCAAAGGCATTCGCCTGGCCATCAAGAAAAGTGGCTGCTCCGGCTTCAAGTACGAGACCCAGTGGGTGGACGAAGCCGCAACCGATGACCGCGTGTTCCATATCGACGGCGTGGACGTGTTCGTGAAAGAGGAACACCTGCCAATGGTGAACGGCATCGAAATCGATTTTGTCACCGAGGGCGTGAACTCGCTCTTCAAGTTCCGCAACCCGAATGCCACGGCAGAGTGCGGGTGTGGGGAGAGTTTTACTGTCGCCTGAGTGGTGAAACGGGGTCAGAGGTGAAGACGGGGTCAGAAGAAAGCCTTCTTCTGACCCCAACTTTAGACCGCAAGCCCCGGGGAAAATTTGAAAATGGGGTCAGATGAAAGCTTTCATCAGACCCCGACCTAAACAAACCAAAGCACATTACGAGACCAGGCATGCAAGAACGGGAAGTGGTCCTGACAAAACGCGAGGTGGAAGCACGCCTCGTCCCCGCCGGAACCGAAATCATGATTCCGGCGGACACCTTCGTGACCATCACTCAGTCCCTTGGCGGTACCTTCACGGTGGCCGTCAACGGCAACCTGGCACGGATCGAAGGCCACGATGCCGATGCCCTGGGCAAGCAACCGCTGGAAAGCAGCTTCGAAACCCCGGAAGACGGCACCGTCAACGAGAACCAGGTCTGGGAAGCCCTGCGCAACTGCTACGACCCGGAAATCCCGGTGAACGTGGTGGACCTCGGACTGATCTACGAGTGCAAGATCGAGAATGACACCGAGGAAGGCAACCACGTCTACATCAAGATGACCCTCACCGCCGCCGGCTGCGGCATGGGCCCGGTGATCTGTGACGACGTCAAGCGCAAGGTCGAACATGTGCCCAACGTGGACAAGGTGACCGTGGAGCTCACCTTCGACCCGCCCTGGAACAACGACATGCTGACCGACGAGGCCAAGCTGGAACTCGGCATGCTGTGAGGTTGAAAATGGGGTCAGATGAAAGCCTTTATCAGAGCCCGACTTCATCCTCCGGGCCCAAACCGCTAACATGGGGTCAGATGAACGCTTTCATCTGACCCCGCCTTAGAACCCGACCCCGGGATCTGAAGTACCCCCGGGGCCTGAAGAAAGCCTTCTTCTGACCCCATTTTCATTTTTAAACCCAGCGTCCAAAGCAGCAACCACATGACAGCCAGCAAAGAAGACTTCCTCAACAACCCCCTGGGAACCAAAACTACCCTGGAAGATGTCCTGGACGCCTTCGAATTCCTGGACGACTGGGAAGAGCGCTACGCCTACATCATCGACCTGGGCAAGCAGCTGCCCGCCTTCCCGGACGACGCCCGTACCGAGGAAAACTACGTGCACGGCTGCCAGAGCCAGGTATGGCTGATCCACCATTACGATGAAGCCAGCGGCAAGCTCTACCTGCTGATCGATTCCGACGCCATGATCGTGCGCGGCCTCGCGGCAATCATCCTGGTGGCCCTGAACGGCAAGAGCCCCCGTGAGCTGCTCACCACCGACATCGACGAACTCTTCGAACAGCTCGACCTGTTCCGCCACATCTCCCCCACCCGCGGCAACGGCCTCCGGGCCATGGTGGGCAAGATCCGTGATCTGGCCGCAGCGGAGGCCTCCGGGGTCTGATGAAAGCCTTCATCTGACCCCAATTTCGCATCAGGGGTCTGAAGAAAACCTTCTTCTGACCCCAAGTTCAATCTTGCCCCCTCCTCTCAGGGGTCTGAAGAAGACCTTCTTCTGACCCCAAGTTAGATCAGGCCCCGCAGCTGCGACCCAAGACGGGGTCAGAAGAAAGCGTTCTTCAGACCCCTGAGTCCACCACCCCCATTTTCACCCCTCACCCCAACTTACACTTCGAAAACAATCTGTTACCACTTCTGTCATGTTCCCGAAAGGCACCTGCTCTAACCTGTCTGCTCCGTAATATTTGTCCTCTTAACAAACCCAAGACAGGTATCCGAATGAGCAGTAACCGTCTGACCAGACTTTCCGTGGCCATCGGCCTATCCATCGCCACCAGCACCACTCTTGCCAGCCCGCAGCAGTTCATGTCTGCCCGCTCGTTTGCCATGGCTGGCACCGGCGTGGCTACTGCCCATCCGGCCGACGCAGCCATGACCAACCCGGCGATGATGGCGGCGGATCACCACGATTGGTCAGATGATTTCGGACTGATGCTTCCGTCCGTGAACGCCCGCGCCGCGGACGAGGAAGAGACTGTCGACCAGATCGACGATATCCAGGATGTGATCGCGGAATTCGACCGCCTGGTTACTGAGTTCGAAAACACCTCTAACCGGCAGAATGCCGAGAACCTCGCCGCCAGCGCCGCAGATCTCCGGGACCGACTGGTGGCGTTTGATGAGGACACCGTCCGGGTCAATGCCGGCCTGGGACTTGGCCTGGCAGTTCCGGGACAGAGCCTTTCGGTGGGCGTCTTCACCAACGCCAACCTGACGGCTACCGTTCGCGGGGATCTGTCAGACGGTGACCGCGACTTTCTGGACGCCCTCGTGATCGCTGCAGATTCCGGCTCCCCCTCCAACGTCCAGGCCATCATCGATGGTGCACAGGTCGACGATCTGGGCGATATCCGTTTTGATTCCAGGGGCCGCATCCTCGCCTCTGCCGTTGGTGAAGTGGGTATTGCCTTTGCCCGCGCCTTCGACCTGCAAAGCGGTGACCGCTTCCAGCTGGGTATCTCCCCCAAGTACGTGGAACTGAGAACGTTCCAGTACACCGAAACCGTCTCCGGCTTTGAGGACGACGAATTCGACGGCGACCAGTACCAGACCGACAAGAGCGGCTTCAACGTGGACCTCGGCGCCGCCTACGCCTTCGGTGACGAGCACCAGTGGAATGCCGGCCTGGCGGTGAAGAACCTGATTCCCATGGAGCTGGACTCCGCCGCCAGCCGACCGGAGCTGGGGGAACAGGTTCGCACCCTGGAGCTCAACCCCATGGTCACCGCCGGCATTGCCCACAAGAGCAAACATCACGTGGTGACGGCCGAGCTGGATCTTACCAAGAAGGAAGCCTTCGGCTTTGAAGACGACACCCAGTGGCTTGCCCTCGGCGCCGAGTTTGATGCCTGGCGCTATGCCCAGCTGCGCGTCGGTGTGCGCCACAACCTGGCCAGCAACGACAATAACGATGGCATCGAAGAAGACACCCAGTTCACCGCCGGTCTCGGCCTGAACCTGCTGGGTGCCCGCCTGGATCTGGGAGCGTTGTATAGTGATGCGGATGTGGGTGCAGCCATAGAGATTGGCAGCGCGTTCTGACGTGCACATGGGGTCTGATGAAAGCCTTCATCTGACCCCGTCTTGGACGTCAACCTCGGGGCCTGATCTAAGTTGGGGTCAGAAGAAGGCTTTCTTCAGACCCCTGAGTCGGCCGCCAACCCATGACTCGGATCGGGGTCTGATGAACACTTTCATCTGACCCCTTTTTCGCTCCTGCTGCCTCCCCCATTTGCTTACCTCCAGCCCACGCCCGATAATCCCCCAAACACCCAAACCAAAACCAAAGGCCTTTCCATGCAAACCTACCTGGTCGGCGGCGCTGTCCGTGACGAACTGCTGGGCATTGACGTCAAGGATCGTGACTGGGTGGTGGTCGGTGCCACGCCGGACGAGATGCTGGCCAAGGGCTTCAAGCAGGTGGGCGCGGACTTTCCGGTTTTCCTGCACCCCCGGACCCGCGAGGAGTACGCCCTGGCCCGAACCGAGCGCAAGCAGGGCCGCGGCTACCACGGTTTCAGTGTCTACAGCGCGCCCGACGTCACCCTCGAGGAGGACCTCAAGCGCCGGGATCTGACCATCAACGCCATGGCCAGGGACGAACACGGGGAACTGGCGGACCCCTTCCACGGCCTTGAAGACCTTCGCGCCCGACAGCTGCGCCACGTGTCGCCGGCCTTTGCCGAGGATCCTCTGCGCATTCTCAGAACCGCCCGCTTTGCCGCCCGCTTCCGGCCGATGGGCTTCGAGGTACACCCCGATACCATGACACTGATGCGCCAGATGGTGGCCGAAGGCGAGGTGGATCACCTGGTACCGGAGCGGGTCTGGCAGGAAATCCAGCGGGCCCTGCACGAACAGGAGCCGGGTACCTTTTTCGAGATGCTTCGGGACTGCGGCGCGCTGCCTGTACTGATCCCGGAACTGTCGGACGATGACAATCTGGCCAGGGCACTGTCTGCGCTTCGCAACGTCGCGCAGCAGGACACCAGCACCGAACAACGCTTTGCCGCCGTGCTCCTCCCGCTCTCCGCGGAGCAAGCTGTCATTCGCGCAGAAGCCATGAAAGCCCCCAACGACTGCCGGGATCTGGCCAGGCTGGCCTGCCATTTCAAAACCGCGCTGGCTGATTTATCCTCAAACCAGGACTCCATCGCTTCGGCACTGCTCGAACTGCTGGATTATGCCGACCTCTGGCGCCGAGAGGCCCGTTTCGAGGCACTGGCGCAAGTATTGGATCATGCTCTGCCCGATGACCTCAGGCCGCGGGTAAAGGCCTTGCAGATTGCAGCCCGGGCAGCCGTCGGGGTCAACCCCCGGGAACTCCTGGCACAGGGATTCAAAGGCAAGGCCCTGGGGGAGGCAATCCGGGCAGAACGGCTGAAGCGTATAGAACAGGCATTGCCCGTATCCAACCGTTGAGGACAGACATGACTGATAGCGCGCCCGTTGCACTGGTTACCGGATCCGCACACCGCCTCGGAGCCCGTACCGCCGAAATGCTACATGACCGGGGCTGGAACCTGGTGATCCACTACCGCACCCGGAAAAGCCAGGCGACGGAACTGACCGACCGGCTCAACGAGGCACGCCCCGGTTCGGCCATTTGCCTGCAGGCGGACCTGACCCGGATGGACGATGTCCATCGCCTCGGCAAGGAGGCCCTCGCTCACTGGGGCCGCCTGGACGGGCTGGTCAACAACGCCTCGGTGTTCTACCCCACACCCAATGGCGAGGCCATGTACGATGATTGGGACCGGATCATGAACACCAATCTGCGGGCGCCATTCTTCCTGCTTCAGACCTGCCTGACGGCCCTGAAAAACGCCCGCGGTAGCGTCGTGAACCTGATCGACATCTACAGCGAGAAACCCCTGAGCAACCACCCGCTATACTGCGCCAGCAAGGCCGGCCTGGCCGCCCTGACCCGCTCCTGGGCCAAGGATCTGGCACCCAATGTCCGGGTGAACGGGGTTTCTCCGGGAGCCATTCTCTGGCCCGAAAACGACGGCGCCATCGACCAGAGCTACCAGAAGGCCATTGTCGAGAAGACCCCACTGGCCACCACCGGCAACCCCGACGACATCGCCAGCATGGTTATTTTCCTGATGTGTGACGCCCCGTTCGTGACCGGGCAGATCATCTCCGTGGATGGCGGCCGCAGCCTGAACATGTGACCCCGGCCAGAGCCCATCGCATCGGTCGGGCTTTGGCCACCCAACCCTTTCCGGATACAATGCGGGCAGTTTTCCATCCCCGAGCACGGTGAACAACAGCCCGTGCCAGCAAATACCGGAGAGATTCCATGCGTGATGTCGTCATTGTTGCCGCCAAGCGGACCGCCGTCGGAAGTTTTGGCGGAGGCTTGTCCAGCCTGAGCGCTGACCAGCTCGGCGCTGCCGTACTCAAGGCGCTGCTCGAGGAAACCGGCGTAGCCGGAGACCAGATCAACGAAGTGGTCCTCGGCCAGGTACTGACGGCCGGCAGCGGCCAGAATCCGGCCCGCCAGGCAGCCATCCACGCCGGCATTCCCGCTTCCGTGCCCGCCATGACCATCAACAAGGTCTGCGGCTCCGGCCTCAAGGCCGTACACATGGCGGTCCAGGCCATCCGCTGCGGCGATGCTGAGCTGATGATCGCCGGCGGCCAGGAAAGTATGAGCCAGGCCCCCCATGTTCTGCCCAACAGCCGCAACGGCCAGCGCATGGGCGACTGGACCATGATCGACACCATGATCAAGGACGGACTCTGGGATGCCTTCAACGACTACCACATGGGCATCACCGCCGAGAACATTGTCGAGAAATACGGCATCAGCCGGGAAGAGCAGGATGCCTTCGCGGCGGCCTCCCAGCAGAAAGCCGTGGCCGCCCAGAAAGCCGGCTACTTCGACGGGCAGATTGTCCCGATCACCATCCCCCAGCGTAAGGGCGACCCGCTGGTGGTGGACAGGGACGAATGCCCCCGCGACGGCGTGACCGCCGACAGCCTGTCCAGGCTTCGCCCGGCCTTCAAAAAGGACGGTACCGTCAGTGCCGGCAACGCCTCCTCCCTGAACGACGGCGCCGCAGCGGTCATGGTCTGCAGCGCCGAGAAAGCGAAGGAACTGGGCCTGACTCCGATTGCCACTATCAAGGCCCACGCCAATGCCGGTGTGGACCCGACCATCATGGGCACAGGCCCGATTCCCGCCAGCCAGCGCTGTCTGAAACTGGCCGGCTGGAGCGTGGACGACCTGGACCTGGTCGAAGCCAACGAAGCCTTCGCGGCCCAGGCCATCTCCGTCAACCGGGACCTGGGCTGGGACACCGACAAGGTGAACGTGAATGGCGGCGCCATTGCCATCGGCCACCCCATTGGCGCTTCCGGCTGCCGTATCCTGGTTACCCTGCTGCACGAAATGGTTCGCCGTGACGTTCACAAGGGCTTCGCCACCCTGTGCATCGGCGGCGGCATGGGTGTCGCCCTGGCGGTGGAACGCTAAAGCCAATGCTCCATGTGGTGCTGTACGAGCCGGAGATCCCGCCCAACACCGGCAACATCATCCGGCTCTGCGCCAACACCGGCTGCCAGCTGCATCTGATCGAACCCCTGGGCTTCACCCTGGAAGACAAACAGATGCGGCGGGCCGGGCTGGATTACAGCGAGTACGCCACGGTCAAGGTACACGCCAGCTACCAGGCGTTTCTGGAAGCCGAACAGCCCTCACGGCTGTTCGGACTGACCACCAAGGGAAGCAGACTCTATCATCAAGTGAGCTATCAGGATGGAGACTACCTGATGTTCGGCCCGGAGACCCGGGGCCTGCCGGTGGACGTGCGGGAGAGCCTGCCGGAAGCCCAGCGGATCCGAGTGCCGATGCGGCCGGAGAGCCGGAGCCTGAACTTGTCGAATACGGCGGCGCTGGTGGTTTATGAAGCCTGGCGGCAGCTGGGGTTTAGCGGTGGGGTCTAAGAATGAAAAAGGGGTCAGATGAACAAGTTCATCAGACCCCGGAGTCGGCCGCTGGGCCTGGAGATAGCCTCAGAGGTCCGTTGGTGACTCAGGAGTCTGAGATAACTCAGGGGTCTGATGAAAGCCTTCATCTGACCCCAACTTGACTGCAACCTCAGGGGTCTGAAGAAAACCTTCTTCTGACCCCATTTTCACCAATCCCGCTCAGTGAGCCTGCTGCTCCCCTCCAGCCTCACCAGCACCCTCTTCCTGCTTACGCTTCAGCGCCTGGGCATAAATGGCGTCGAAGTTCACCGGCGCCAGCATCAGTGCCGGGAAAGAACCCTTGGCAACCACGTTGTCAATGGACTCGCGAGCATACGGGAACAGGATGGTCGGGCAGTAGGCGCCGAGCATCTGGCCCAGTTGCGCGCCTTCGATGCCCTGCACCAGGAACACACCCGCCTGCTGGATTTCAACGATGTAGGCGACTTTCTCGCCGATCTTGGTGGTAACGGTCAGGGACAGGACCACTTCGTACTGGTTGTCGCTCACCTTGCTGTGGGAGGTGTTCAGGTCCAGATTGACCTGGGGCTTCCACTGCTCCTGGAACACCAGGGGCGCGTTCGGCGACTCGAACGACAGATCCTTCACATAGATACGCTGAAGGGCAAACTGGGGTTGGTTCTGGTTTTCATTGCCTGCGGCTTGCTGATTCTCAGCCATGTTCGGTCCTTTGTGCTCTTGGTGGGCTTGGGGCCCGGTTATTGTCTGTTTTGAAGATAGGGTCTGAGGTGGCTCAGGGGTCTGATGAAAACCTTCATCTGACCCCATCTTGACCCTGCCCCAGGGTCTGAAGAAGGCTTTCTTCTGCCCCCTTCTTTATTCCATGCCGGTTCCGGCGTGTGTCAAACAGTGCGGCAGATCGGGCCCGAGATCAAGGCCTGAGACCCCGTTACTTTTTCACCAGCGGCAGATTGCTGGCCTTCCAGTCACTGATACCGCCGTTGAGGCGCACCACATTCGCGAAGCCCTCGGCATTGAGCTGCTTGACCGCCATGGCGGAGTGCTGGCCCATCTTGTCGGCCACGATAATCTGCTTGTCCTTGAACTTGTTGAGCTCGGAAGCACGGCTCTTGAGACTGTTCAGCGGGATATTGACGGAACCGGTGATGCGGCCCTCGCCGAACTCCTTGCGGTCACGGATGTCCACCACCACGGCCTCGTCCTTGTTGATCAGGTTGACCGCCGCCTGGGCGGACACCTTGGCACCACCACGACGCGATTCCAGAAACAGGATCGCCAGCAGGAAGGCGACAAACAGCGACACCAGAATGTAGTGATTGACAACGAATTCGAACAAGCGGTCCATGAAAATACCCTGAAAATTTGTTTGGCGGGATTATACACACCCAGCCTGCTGCAAAGAAGGCGGGGAAATGGCCTGCACGGATGAAAACGGTTACAATCTGACCTTCTCTTTTATCAAGTTTTCCAACCAACCGGATGAAGTGATGACCGCGACGCGCAAGCCGACTGCACTGATTATCCTGGACGGCTGGGGTTACCGCGACCCCGCCGAAGACAATGCCATCAGCAACGCCAACACCCCGTTCTGGGATCAGCTCTGGGCCAACCAGCCCAAGACCCTGATCAACACCTCGGGCATGTTCGTGGGTCTGCCCCAGGGGCAGATGGGTAATTCCGAGGTCGGGCACATGAACCTCGGGGCCGGCCGCGTGGTCTACCAGTCTCTCACCCGGATCGACAAGGATCTGGAAGACGGCACCTTCCAGAAGAACGAAGTCCTGTGCGCCGCGATCGACAAGGCCGTGAGCAGCGGCCGTGCCGTGCATCTGATGGGTCTGATGTCTCCGGGTGGCGTGCACAGCCATGAGGATCACATCCTGGCGGCCGCCGAACTGGCTGCCAAACGTGGTGCCAAGGAAGTCTATATCCACGCCTTCCTGGATGGCCGCGATATGCCGCCGCAAAGCGCCAAGCCTTCCCTGGAAAAGGCCTCGGCCAAGCTCGGGGAACTGGGTGTCGGCCGGGTGGCAACCATTGTCGGCCGTTATTTCGCCATGGATCGGGACAACCGCTGGGATCGCATCGAGGCGGCCTACAACGCCATGACCCTGGGCGAGGCCGAGTACAGCGCAACCGACCCGGTCACCGCCCTGGCGCAGGCCTACGAGCGTGGCGAGAACGACGAATTCGTCAAGCCGACCCACATCCAGGCCCCGGGCGAGCCGGAAGGTACTATCAACGATGGAGACACCGTCCTGTTCATGAATTTCCGGGCCGACCGCGCCCGGGAAATGACCCGCACCTTCGTGGACAAGGATTTTGAAGGTTTCGAACGCCGCAAGCATCCCGAGCTGGCCGATTTCGTGATGCTCACGGAGTATGCCGCAGACATCAAGACCTCCTGCGCCTACCCACCCGAGCAGCTTACCAATGGCCTCGGCGAATACATGGCCAAGCAGGGCAAGACCCAGCTGCGCATCGCCGAGACCGAGAAGTACGCCCACGTGACTTTCTTCTTCAACGGCGGCGTAGAAACCCCGTTTGAGGGCGAGGACCGCATCCTGGTGCCCTCCCCGAAAGTGGCCACCTACGACCTGCAACCAGAGATGAGCGCGCCCGAGGTGACCGACAAGCTGGTTGAAGCCATCAAGAGCGGCAAGTACGACCTTGTGGTGTGCAACTATGCCAACGGCGACATGGTCGGCCATACCGGCAAGCTCGACGCCGCCATCAAGGCCGCCGAGTGCCTCGATCAGTGCGTCAAGCGGGTCGTCGAAGCGCTCGACGAGGTCGGTGGCGAAGCACTGATCACGGCCGACCACGGCAACTGCGAGCAGATGACCGACCCGAACTCCGGCCAGGTCCACACCGCTCACACCATCGGTCCGGTGCCGCTGGTCTACACTGGCCACCGTCAGGTCCACCTCAAGGACGACGGCAGCCTCAGTGACGTGGCACCGTCCCTGCTGACCCTCATGGGTCTGGAGCAACCCGGGGAAATGACCGGGCACAGCCTGGTCGAGCTGGACTGA
>JABURI010000228.1 GCA_014762755.1 Marinobacter sp. | reverse complement strand
ACAACTTTGTGCTGGTTCAGTTTCTGGGCCTGTGCCCGTTCATGGGCGTGTCCGGGAAACTGGAGACGGCCATGGGCATGTCCCTGGCCACCACCTTTGTTCTGACCCTGTCATCGGTGTGCAGTTACCTCGCCTACACCTACCTGCTGGCGCCGCTGGACCTGGCGTTCCTGAAAACCATCACCTTTATCCTGGTGATTGCGGTGGTGGTGCAGTTCACCGAGATGGTGGTCCGCAAGACCAGTCCGCTGCTCTACCGGGTTCTGGGCATTTTTCTGCCCCTGATCACGACCAACTGCGCCGTTCTCGGCGTGGCACTTCTTAACCTCAATAAAAACAACAGCTTCGTTGAGTCTGTCCTGTATGGGTTTGGCGCAGCGGCCGGATTTTCCATGGTTCTGGTGCTGTTTGCCGCCATGCGCGAGCGTATCGCGGTGGCGGACGTACCGGTTGCCTTCCGGGGCGCCGCTATTGGTATGGTGACCGCAGGACTGATGTCGCTGGCTTTCCTGGGCTTCACCGGCCTGGTTACTGTCTGACGGAGCGTTGTTGCTATGTGGACGGGCATTCTCATCGCCGTAGCCGTGCTGTTGGCCCTGGCCGTGGTTTTTGGCGGCCTGCTGGGCTTTGCCTCCGAGCGGTTCAAGGTTGAGGGCAACCCTCTGGTCGACCAGATTGATGCCCTGCTGCCACAGACCCAGTGCGGCCAGTGCGGCTTTCCGGGTTGTCGGCCCTATGCCGAAGCCATTGCCCAGGGTGAAGCGATCAACAAGTGCCCGCCCGGCGGTGAAAGCACCATCAAGGCCCTGGCCGATCTGCTGGACGTGGAACCCCAGCCCCTGGATGCCGAGCACGGGGTCGAGCAGGCCAGGCGCGTGGCCGTCATCCGGGAAGACGAGTGCATCGGCTGCACCAAGTGCATCCAGGCCTGCCCGGTGGATGCCATCCTCGGGGCGGCGAAGCACATGCACACCGTGATCGAAAGCGAGTGCACCGGCTGTGATCTGTGCGTCGAGCCCTGCCCCGTTGACTGCATTGACATGGTCACCGTGGAGCCAGACATCCGCACCTGGACCTGGACACCCCCGCCTTGGGGATTCATTGCCACCGACCGCCAGGGAGCCAGCGCCTGATGACTCAGTTGTGGGATTTTACCGGCGGCATCCATCCGGCCGAGAACAAGCAGCAATCCACCGCTCGTCCCATTCGGACGGCGGGTTTACCCGAGCGTCTGGTGCTGCCGCTGCAACAGCATATTGGTGATCCGGCAGAACCACTCGTGCAAGTCGGTGAACGGGTGCTGAAGGGCCAGAAAATCGCCGATGTCAGTGTTGGCATGGGTGTGCCAGTTCACGCTCCGACCTCCGGTGTGATCGAGAGCATTGCCGAATTGCCGGTTCCCCATCCCTCGGGGATGAATGACTGTTGCATCACCCTCAGGCCAGACGGTGAAGATGAATGGCGGGAACGTCGTCCGCTTTCGGATTACCGGAGTCTGGATCGTGAAACCGTGCTGGGGATCATCCATGAGGCCGGGATCTCCGGTATGGGAGGCGCCGGCTTTCCCACCGACATCAAGCTCCGCCCGCCCAAGGACCGCAAGGTGGACACCCTGATCCTCAACGGTGCAGAGTGTGAGCCCTACATCACAGCCGATGACATGACCATGCGGGAGAAAGCGGCGGAGGTGGTGGCCGGGCTCAAGGTCATGGCCTGGATCCTGCGGCCCGAACGCTGCGTGATCGGCATCGAGGACAACAAGTCCGAGGCCATCGAGGCCATGCAGAAGGCCTGCGAAGGCACGCAGATCGAGATTGCCGTCATCCCGACCAAGTACCCGTCCGGCGGCGAAAAACAATTGATCCGCATCCTCACCGGGCTGGAAGTGCCCAGTGCCGGCATCCCGGCCGACATCGGCGTCATGTGTCAGAACATCGGGACCGCCGTCGCGGTTTCCCGGGCGATCTTTGAGGACAGCCCGCTGATTTCCCGGATCGTCACGATTACCGGAGACGCGGTTCGCGAACCGGGTACGTTCGAGGCACTGATCGGAACACCGATCGACTACCTGCTGGAACAGGCAGGCCTGGAGCCGCAAAGGGTGAACCGCCTGGTACTGGGCGGCCCCATGATGGGGTACACACTGACCACCACGGCGGTTCCCGTGACCAAGACCACCAACTGCGTGATCGCCGCCACCGAAGCCGAGTTGCCGTCACCGCCGCCTGAACAACCCTGCATCCGCTGCGGTCAGTGTGCCGAAGTGTGTCCCATGGAACTGCTGCCGCAGCAACTGTTCTGGTACTCCAAATCCGGCGAATTCGAGAAGGCCGAACACCTGAACCTGTTCGATTGCATCGAGTGCGGGGCCTGCTCCTACGTGTGTCCCAGCTCCATTCCCCTGGTGCAGTATTACCGTTACGCCAAGGGCGAGATTCGAGTCCAGCGGGCGGAACAGATCAAGGCCGATCGAGCCAGGGAGCGCTTTGAGGCCCGCCAGGCACGACTGGAGCGAGAGCAGCAGGAGAAGGAACAACGGCGCAAAGAGCGGGCGAAAGCGGCCGCCGAAGCCCAGGCCAAAAAACAGGCAGAGGCGGAAAAAGCTGCCGAGACCGGCGAAGCGGTTGACGAGCGCGCCGCCAAGGCCGCCCTGGTGCAACAGGCCCTGGAACGCAAGAAGGCGAAAGCTGCCAAGGCGACGGCAACCGGTCAGGAAACCGCTGTCAGTGAGGACAAGCCCGACCTCGAGACGCTGGAAAAGCAGCTGAGTCAGGCCAAGGCCAAACTCGACACCATGCAGGGCATGCTTGATGACGCCAAGGCCCAGCAAGCGGACAACGTCGACAAGCTTGAACGCGCGGTGGCCAAGAATCACGATCGAGTGGAGCGGGCCGAGCAGGCCCTGGCGGATGCCCACAAGGCCCAGGCCAGCACCACCGAATCCCAGACATCCGATTAACCAAGTCCAGGCCGATCTCCATGGCATTTGTTCAGCAGTCATCACCCCATGCCCATAACGCCCGACCGACTTCCCGGGTCATGCTCTGGGTCATCATCGCGACGTTGCCCGGACTGATGGCCCAGACCCTCTTCTTCGGCTGGGGCAATCTGATCAACGTGGTCTGGTGCATTGCCGTCGCCCTCGCCTCCGAGGCGGCTTTCCTGAAGCTGCGCCGCAAACCGGTAGCGTTTTTCCTGAAGGACAACACCGCAGCCGTCACCGGCCTGTTGCTGGGACTATCCTTGCCCCAGTTTGCGCCCTGGTGGGTGTCCGCCATCGCCGTGATCACCGCCATCGTCATTGCCAAACAACTGTATGGCGGTCTGGGCTCGAATCCCTTCAATCCGGCCATGGTCGGCTATGCCCTGGTGCTGATTTCATTCCCGGTCGCCATGACCACCAACTGGGCGGAGGCGGCCATGCTGTTCCAGGGCGCGCCCGGGTTCGGCGAAACCCTCGCCCGAATCCTCTCGGCTTCCCAGACCACCGTCGACGGCTGGACCATGGCCACGCCCCTGGGCGAATACAAACACAAGATTGCGTCCCACACGGCGACCGAGGTGCTGGCCCATCCCACCTTCGGCGACGGCATTGCCAGGGGCTGGGAATGGGTCAATGCTGCCTTCCTCGCCGGGGGCCTGCTGCTGGTGTTTCTGCGCATCATCACCTGGCATATTCCCGCGGGCTTTCTCGGGGCGCTGATGGTCATGAGCCTGGCATTCGGTGCCAATGCTGACCAATACGCTCCCCTGTCCCTGCACCTGTTGGCGGGGGGCACCATGCTCGGCGCCTTCTTCATCGCGACCGATCCGGTCTCGGCCGCCACCAGCCATCAGGGCAAGCTGATCTACGGGGCGGGCATCGGCATCCTGATATACATCATCCGTTCCTGGGGCAACTACCCGGACGCCGTGGCGTTCAGCGTCCTGCTGATGAATTTTGCCGTGCCCTTTATCGATTACTACACGCCACCGCGCGCCTATGGCCACCACAAGGCCCGTCGCGGTTTGCCTGGCAAGAATCAGGGGTAAGACATGGCTGCACTGGGAGAATCCATTCGACGTAGCGCCATCGGCCTTGGGCTCTTTGCCATCATCACCGGCGGATCCATCGCGGTGACCCAGGCCCTGACCGCAGAGCGCATCCAGGAAGAAGCGGCACGGGCCGAGGCCCGCGCCCTGTTTGAAATTATCCCGGAATCGCGCCATGACAACGATCTGCTGAACGACACGGTCCAGTTACCGGCCAGTGACCGGCTTGCCACCCCGGGACCGGTCACCGTCTGGGTCGCGAGAAGAAACGGCGAACCGACGGGCTTCATCATGCCGGTAGTTGCCCCGGACGGGTACTCCGGCAACATCCGGCTACTGGTCGGCATCGATCTGCAGGGCACCGTGCTTGGGGTGCGTGTGGTGAGCCACAAGGAAACACCGGGGCTCGGGGACCGCATCGAGACCAAGAAGTCCGACTGGATCTACAGCTTCGAGGGGCGCTCTCTCGATAACCCGGAACCGCGCAACTGGAACGTGAAGAAAAACGGCGGTGTGTTTGACCAGTTCACCGGGGCAACCATCACCCCCCGGGCCGTGGTCAAGGCAGTCCAGAAGTCTCTGGTATACTTCCGCCAGAATCGTCGGGAAATCCTGAACCGGCTTGAGGAGACGCCCTGATCATGGCTACCAAGACCTCCGCAGAAATCATCCGTGACGGCCTCTGGAACAACAACCCGGCCCTGGTTCAGGTCCTGGGCTTGTGCCCCCTGCTGGCGGTGACCAGTACCGTGGTCAATGCCCTCGGCCTCGGACTGGCCACTCTGATGGTGCTCATGGGCTCGAACCTGGCGGTATCACTGATTCGTAACTTCGTGGGGGAGTCGGTCCGACTGCCTGCGTTTGTGATGATCATTGCCTCGTTCGTCACCTGTGCCGAGCTACTGATGCAGGCCTTCACCTACGAGCTCTATCAGATCCTCGGCATCTTCATCCCCCTGATTGTCACCAACTGCACGATTCTGGGTCGGGCAGACGCCTTTGCTTCCAAGAACCGTCCGGGGCCGGCCGTGCTGGATGGCGCCATGATGGGGCTGGGTTTCCTCGCAGTGCTGATTGTTCTCGGGGGAATGCGCGAACTGCTTGGCCAGGGCACCCTGTTTGCGGATATGAACCTGCTGTTGGGGCCCATGGCCGCCGACTGGGTGGTCCGCCCGTTCGAAAACTATCCGGACATGCTGTTCATGGTGCTGCCTCCCGGTGCCTTTGTCGGCCTGGGGCTGCTGATCGCCCTGAAGAACGGCATTGATAATCACCTCGAAGCCCGGCGTAAAGCCGAATCGCCGGAGCCTGCCACCAGCGGCAGCAAGCGCGTGCGCGTCACCGGCAACGTTTCCTGAATCAACACCAGAGCAGTATTGCTGACGGATGAACAAACAAAAGCGTATTGAAATCTTTACCCGGCTTCGGGAAGCCAATCCCAACCCGACGACAGAGCTGAACTACTCGTCGCCGTTCGAGTTGCTGATTGCCGTGATTCTCTCGGCGCAGGCCACCGACGTGGGTGTCAACAAAGCCACTGACAAGCTCTTTCCGGTGGCCAACACGCCTGAAGCGATCCTGGCGCTGGGGGTGGACGGGCTCAAGGAGTACATCAAGACCATCGGCCTGTTCAACAGCAAGGCCGAAAACGTCATCAAGACCTGCAGAATCCTGATCGAGAAGCATGGCGGGCGGGTTCCGGAAAAGCGCGAGGACCTGGAGGCGCTGCCCGGTGTCGGGCGCAAGACCGCCAACGTGGTACTGAACACCGCGTTCGGTCACATGGCCATGGCGGTGGATACCCACATTTTCCGGGTATCGAACCGCACCGGAATCGCACCGGGAAAGAACGTCCTGGAGGTGGAACAGCGCCTGTTGCGCCTGGTGCCGAAGGAATTTCTCCTGGATGCCCACCACTGGCTGATCCTCCACGGCCGCTACACCTGCACCGCCCGCAAGCCTAAATGCGGTGCCTGCATCATCGAGGATCTCTGTGAGTTCAAGGAGAAGCGGGACTACCTCTGAACCCTCGTTTCCCAAACGAAAAAGCCGACACACCCTCCCGGGTACGTCGGCTTTTCAATACGATCGCAGCAGTTGAAGATCAGCGCTGACCTAGCATCCGCTCTTTCAGGTTTTCCTGGGCCGGCTTATCGGACAGCCAGATTCCGAACAGCGCCTTCTTGAACGCAAGATCACCCACGGTATCGCGCACCTCGCCGTTTTTCAGGACCCGAACGCCCTCACCCGGCAGGTAAACCAGATCAAACACATCGCCTTCCTTGATTTCTTCCTGGAACACGGCCATGAACTGGTCGATGTCATCCTGAACCGGTGCCATGTTGCCATCGGTCGAGGCCTCAAAACCCTCAAGAGTAGCCTCGGTCATACGCTCACTGGTGATCATTCCCGAGATGATGTGCAGGGTAATGGCCTGGGGCTCATCGGCATTGATCACCGCCTCGCCGTCACTGATACTTTCCGGCACATAAAGACCACCGACATAAAGGTCCATAAACCACTTGGAGCGGGTACCGGCGCCGTTGAGCTTCAGTTCGGTGCCCATGGCCTGATAGGTCTCGGGAACATCCACGCCCTCAACCGTCAGGGCCGAGGCAGGAGCGGATAACATTGCTGTAAGGATCAGGGATGCAAATCCTGATGAGAGAGCCTTTTTCATAGTCCTTTCCTTTTCCATCGTTATTATTCAATGCGTTTTCATTCGTCACCGGGGCTCGACACCCTATCCTGCCCGGTCAACGCATTCTAACAACGACCCCGGGCAGCAGAGCGCCACCTGGTTCTCATTTGGAAGGCATGAAAACAGAAAAGCCGGCCAAGATCATTGGCCGGCTTCCCGTGTACTGGCGTCAGTGCAACTTACTGGAACAGGAGATTACCTGAAAGACCTTCCTTCTCGAGGATTTCCCGAAGGCGGCGCAGCGCTTCCACCTGGATCTGACGAACACGCTCCCGGGTCAGTCCGATTTCCTGGCCGACTTCCTCGAGCGTGCTGACCGGATATCCACGGAGGCCAAAGCGGCGGGAAAGCACTTCCTGCTGCTTGTCGCTGAGCTGGTCGATCCAATTCTCGAGGCAGGAACACATGTTGTTGTCCTGCAGCAGGTCTGCCGGGTCCGAGGCACCCTCGTCTGCCACGGTATCGAGCAGGGATTTTTCACCTCCCGCACCGATCGGGGTGTCCATGGAGGCAACCCGTTCATTGAGCCCCAGCAGGCGCTTCACATCGGCCGCCGGCTTATCGACCATCTGGGCGATCTCTTCCGCAGAAGGCTCATGGTCCAGCTTCTGGGTCAGCTCCCGGGCCGCACGCAGATACAGATTGAGTTCCTTGACCACATGAATCGGCAGGCGGATCGTCCGGGTCTGGTTCATGATGGCCCGTTCGATGGTCTGACGAATCCACCAGGTCGCATAGGTGGAGAACCGGAAGCCGCGCTCCGGATCAAACTTCTCGACCGCACGGATCAGGCCCAGGTTGCCCTCCTCAATGAGGTCAAGCAGGGTAAGACCGCGATTGACGTACCTGCGGGCAATCTTGACCACCAGGCGCAGGTTGCTCTCGATCATGCGTTTACGCCCTGACTCCTCGCCTTTTCGGGCAAGACGGGCGAAGTAGACTTCCTCTTCGGGCGTCAGGAGCGGTGAAAAACCGATTTCGTTGAGATAGAGCTGGGTTGCGTCCAGCTGTTTCTGGCTGGTGAAGTACCGTCCCTGGGTGGAGATTTCCTCTTCCTCGGCGGCGTCCGCCGATTCCTTTTCAACTTTGTCTTCTGCTAGCACCTGATCCTCGGAATCATCCAGATCCTCGACACGATCAACAATGATGTCTTCTTGCTCTGCTGACATGTTTCTTGCCCCGCCTCTCAATAATCCTGTGGAAGGTCCGATACTTCTTCTTATCCCGGACTCTGATTCATTCGTCTTCGTTTTCTTCAGGACATTTGTTGTTTGGCCAAATCCGGCCGAATCATTCTTGTTGTTTTGGCTTGTGCGGTTTCTGTCAGTGCCGGGCTTCGGGCTTGCAACAGCCATCCGGGCTGCTTGCTTCAGGGCTAACGGGGTGGCAGGTAGTGGAGTGGATCGACGGGGTTGCCATTCTTCCGGATTTCAAAATGCAACATGGGTCGTTCCGCACCGCTGCTCCCGAGCTCTGCGATCACCTGTCCGGCGTTAACGTCCTCCCCTTCCTGCACCAGAATTTTCCGGTTGTGGGCGTAAGCACTCAAATAGTGCTCGTTATGATTCACGATAATGAGGTTACCGTAACCAAGCAACCCGTTACCGGCATAGACCACGTTTCCTCTGGCCGCCGCTTTCACAGCATCACCGGGTTTTCCGGCAATATCAACACCTTTATTGACTTTTCCGGATGTTGAATATCGTGCAATTACGGTGCCAGCGTGTGGCCAACGCCAACTGACGCTGGCCACGGTCTGCGAACGTTTATCCAGCGAGTCACCCGATGCTGCGGGCCTGGTCACTGTCGGCCTGGGCGCCGGTTTTGGCGTCGGAGCCGGCGTCGCTGCCCTGGTCGGTGCCGTCGCCACCCTCTTCTGGCTATTCTGGCTCGAAGATGTGACAGTTCCGCGAAGGTCCAGGCGCAGCACCTGTCCCGGCTTGATGGTCCAGGGGGGACCGATGCCGTTGGCACTTCCCAGCTCCCGGTAGTCACGACCATACTGCCATGCAATCCGGTACAGCGTTTCGCCGGGCTTGACGACGTGTCGTCCCCAGTAGACAGGCGGGTTATAGAGATCGTCCTGGTAAATCGCCGAGGTGTTGCAGGCAGGCAAAACGACCACAACCAGAACGACCAGGAGCATTTTCAGGAAACGAGGGTGGAGCGTGGCACCTGAGTGGAACCGCGGGAAGGCCGACCGTGCGGCATTGACGAGCCCACGCAAAAATCTCACAGGAATAAAGCTGCCCCAGTTATGAAAAATCCGTCTAAAAAGAACGGAAGATCAATCCATATTCTAAAGTTTTTATAGTAACTCGCTAATTTATTGCATATTTTCAGAGGCAATCCAAGTTACGTACGGGTCGTCTTTGTTACCTTGGGGAACACTGATTCTGTGCGTCAGGTAACACTTTTCGATTGCCGACCCATTCAATGGCCAGCACCAGAAGCAATCCGGCCAGTGCCATCAGTACGGCCATGAGCACCTGCGGAGCCTGTCCGGTCAACTGTTCAAAGGTCGCCGGACTAACGCTGGCCTCATGCAGGGGCACCTGCTCGCCGGAGCTATTGGTCCGCCAGCTAAGAACCTCTTTCCAGGGCCAGACCTTGTTCAGCGCTCCGATCATGAATCCTGTCAGCAGTGCCAGCACCATGTCGTGAAAATGATGAAAGGCCCAGGTAATTAAACGTGCGATCGACAGCAGGCCCACCAGGCACCCTGCCATAAACAACAGCAGGACCCCGAGATCCGCGGCCTTGATGGCCGCCAGAACCGGCGCATACATGCCAATGATCACCAGAATGAAGCTCCCGGAAATACCCGGCAGGATCATGGCACAGATGGCCAGGGCGCCGGAACCGAAAAACGCCAGTGCCGACGGAGACAACTGGCCGCCGGAGAGCGTGGTAATCCACCAGGCGACGGCGATGCCCGTAATCAACGGCACCAAAAGGGAAAGACGATAATGGCGAACCTGCCGACCCACGTGCCAGACAGACGCCACGATCAGGCCAAAGAAGAAGCTCCAGATCAGTATCGGATAGTTGGCCAGGGCGAAGCTGATGGCTGAAGCCAGGGTCACAATACTGGACAGGATCCCCGCCAGCAGGCACAGAAGAAATGTGCCGTCACAGGCAGACCAGAACGCACGGAACTGCCCCTTGCGCAGGTGCCGGAACGCAGCGACCGGAACGGCATTGATCGCCTCCAGCAAGCGAAAATAGATACCGGTGATAAAAGCAATGGTGCCGCCAGACACCCCGGGTACAATATCCGCTGCCCCCATGGCCATGCCACGAAGGAAAACCGCGGCTGGGCGCTGGTTCCTCTGGACTTCAGGCAGGATTTCGGTGGATCCGTCACTCGATTCTCTCACCGGATCACTCCCCCGAGCAGGGGCACGAAATTCACGGGCTCAAGTTCTCGCCGTTCAAAACGCTCGCCACGACGTACCACTTCCACCAGGACCTGTTTCTCCTCTCCCACCGGAGCAATCAATACCCCGTTATCCGCCAGCTGCGCCAGCAACTCCTTTGGCACGTCTCCCGGTGCCGCCGTTACGATAATGCCGTCAAAGGGCCCTTTGTCCGGCCATCCCATGCCACCGTCAGCGTGCTTGAGCAGAACATTGCGCACGCCCAGCTGCCGCAATCGGTCCCGTGCCCGATCCTGCAGAGGTTTGATGCGTTCCACGCTGTAGACTTCTTCGAACAATCGCGAAAGCACCGCCGTCTGGTAGCCAGAGCCGGTACCCAGTTCCAGGATACGAGCTGGCCCATGGTGATGCAGGATTTCCGTCATTCGAGCAACGATGTAGGGCTGGGACAGGGTTTGTCCGTAGCCGATAGGCAGCGAGGTGTCCTCGTAGGCCCGATGGGCGAGCGCCTCATCCAGGAAGATATGACGGGGCACTTCACCGACAATCTCCAGCACCCGATCCGATTCGATCCCTGATTCCCGTAACCGTTGCACCAGACGCATCCGCGTGCGCCGGGAAGTCATTCCAATTCCCTGGAGCTGGGCACTCATGACGACAGCCCTCCATCGAACGCCAGTTCGTCAACCCACTCCCGCAGGGGCACCAGGGCCTCGTGGCGGGTCATGTCTATGTGAACCGGGGTGATCGAGACATAGCCTTCCCGGACGGCATGAAAATCCGTTCCGGGACCGGCATCGCCGCCCACTCCGGCCGCTCCGATCCAGTACCTCTGTTTGCCCCTCGGGCAGGTCATGGGCACGGCCCCCTCGGCGCGCTCCCGATGACCCAGGCGGGTGACACGAATGCCGGCCAGCTGCTCCCAGGGCAGATCAGGCACATTCACATTCAGGATGGAGCGCGGCCCGAGCTGAAGCGGACGGTCCTGCTCCAGGAGCATGCGGACAACCCTTGCGGCGGTTTCGTAGTGGAAGTGACCGTCGTTGACCAGGGAAACCGCAATCGCCGGCAATCCCAAGTGACGACCTTCGGTCGCGGCAGCAACCGTGCCGGAATAGATGATGTCATCACCCAGGTTGGCGTGGGTGTTGATGCCGGAGACGACCCGGTCGAAAGGTTGTTTGAACAGACCATTCACCGCCAGATGCACACAGTCGGTAGGCGTACCATCCACGGAATGAAACCCACCGGGGTGCTCCTCAACAGTCAGAGGCCGGTTCAGCGTGAGTGCGTTACTCGCACCGCTGTGGTCCCTGTCCGGGGCCACGACTTCCAGATCTCCCAGGCCCTGAAGCCCCTCGTAGAGGGCAACAAGCCCCGGCGAATGCACACCATCATCATTCGATAACAGAATTCGCACAGTGTTCTCCGCTAGCACTTTTTATTCGTTATGACGGCTGAGGCTCATGTCCTCCAGCTCAAAAATATCGCCCAGCATGGTGGTGGCGTACTGGCCGGGGGGCAAGACAAATCGGATCTGGAGGGTATCCCCTCCCTGCCACTCCCAGCCCAGCTCCTGCGGCTGAACAACCAGAGGCCGGCGTTCCGGCTGCATCCGGGTGGCAGCGAACAACCGCTCAAATTCCGGCCACTGCTTGACCACGTCCCGCTCCAGCGTCTCCTGGCCGTCGGTTGCAGTGGTCCCGCCATCGCCCCACATCGGCCCCGTAGGCCCTGAGGCGGCGCCCTCGGCCGGCTCTCCCGGCAGGCAGGTGGTCCAGCTCCCATCCGATACCCGCGCGGCCAGAACCTCGTTGAACAACCAGGATCGCGCCGCCGAAAAGTACAATACGTTTTTCGACCCGTCCCTGCCACCTCGGGCGCTACGTTTTGCACGACCCGCCCGCCGGTTCAGCTGCGAGGGATCAATCTTCAGGGCCCGGTCGAGATTGCCGCCATCATGGCCAAAGCGCTGCGGCCCGAAATAGTTGGGCGCGCCCTGCTCCCCAAGCCGATGCAATGCCGCGTCAATCTCGGGCTTCTGACCCCCGACATTTCTGAGCACGATGGTGAACCGGTTCGCCGAATGCTCCCCCCGCCGCAATTTCCGGGGCGCCCTCCCGGAATCCAGCACGCGCCAGTGCCCGGCCACTTCCCGGATAAAGTCATCATCCGAGGCTTCCATACCCGGACGGTAAAGGCTGAACCACTGGGTGGTCACCGCGTGGCGATCCTTGAGACCACAAAATCCGACATCAAAACTGCGACAGCCGGCCATCCGCGCCAATTGCCTGGCAACAAACTCAGTGTTATCGCCTTTTTTCTCGAGACAGAGACAGAGGTGCTCGCCTTCACCGGGAATGAGCTCGGAAACGGCCAGGACCTCCTCGACCCGGAAATCCTCGGGAGCGCTCTTGAGCTGAGCCCTGCCGACCCGGCCGTCGCTGGTAGGCCAGTCCAGGCGCCAGTGACCAGGTGTGGTATCGCCAGTACTCATGTAGTCACCGGCTCAAGCAGACAGACCGCCTGACAGGCAATCCCCTCACCCCGGCCGGTGAAGCCCAGCTTCTCCGTGGTGGTCGCCTTGACACTCACCCGGTTGGCGGCAATTCCCAGATCCTCGGCAATGTTCAGACGCATGGCCTCGACATGCGGTGCCATCTTCGGCGCCTGGGCAATGATCGTGCTGTCCACGTTCACCACTTCAAAACCCTCGTCACGCACCCGGGCCATCACCCGGCGCAACAGATCCCGGCTATCGGCACCGGCCCACTCGTCACTGGTATCCGGAAACAGATGGCCAATATCCCCCAGGGCAACGGCCCCGAGCAGCGCATCCGCCAGGGCATGAAGCAGCACATCGCCATCCGAGTGCGCCTTCAGTCCCTGACTGTGAGGAATCTGCACGCCACCAAGAATGACGAAATCACCTTTACAAAAGGCATGGACATCAAAGCCCTGACCAATCCGCATGCGTGTCTCCGGAACGTTGAAAGGAATAAATTGGCGAAGCCGGTTACAGCCGGCTCAGAATAAAACCGGCCAGCGCCAGATCTGACGGAACCGTAATCTTGATATTATCCGGCCGGCCCTCCACCAGAACCGGCATGTTACCGGAAAATTCCATGGCAGAGGACTCATCCGTCACCCCATGACCGGCATCCAGACACACCTCCAGCGCCCGGGTCAGCGCCCCGAACCGGAACATCTGCGGCGTCAGCGCCCGCCAGAGCCGGCTACGATCCACCGTCGCAGCCACCTCCGGTGGCTGACCATCACCCGCCTGCTTGAGCGTATCGGCCACCGGAGCCGCCAGCAGCCCGCCAACCGGGTGCCCGGAAAGGGTATCAATCAGGTTCGCCAGATCATCGGGGTGAACACAGGGCCGGGCGGCATCGTGCACCAGCACCCAGTCGTTCTCATCGGCCTGTTCTTTCAACGCATGGAGCGCCGACAGCACCGAATCCGCCCGCTCCTTTCCCCCGGTGCAAGTCTGGATACGGTCATCCTTGACGGCTTCGGTATCCGGCCACCAATGGTCGTGGGGACTCAGAGGAACCATACAGCCAGAGAAGTCGGCATTATCGAGTAGGCGGGAAAGAGTGATATCGAGAATAAAGCGGTTGGACAGCGTCAGATACTGTTTCGGCACTTCTGACTTCATACGCTTGCCGATGCCAGCTGCCGGGACAATTAGCCAGTACTTGGGGTTGGTCATGAGGTTCTTGCACGCGCTCTGCGCTCACAGGTCAATTCTCGACAACCAAGAAGAAAGTCTCGTCCTCGCGAATCAACCCAAGGTTCATCCTCGCCCGCTCTTCCAACGCCCCCTGCTCACTACGCAGGTTCCGCACCTCCGCATACAGGCGATCATTCCGGGCCGCCAGCTCGGCATTCTCCGCACGCTGCTCGGCAATCGACTGCTCCAGGGACCACACCTGCGCAAAGCTGCCCTCCCCGACCCACAGGCGCACCTGCAGCAGGAGAATCAACACAACCATGATGGCCCAAAGCGTCTTCATTCCAATTCCGTCGGAGAAATAACCGTTCAAAAAATCAACACTGGCTAGTGAGTATAGACCTTAGAGTAGATTAACAACAAATTCTTCTAACTGGTTGTACAAAAAGGCCATCGTGTCTGAACTTTCATCCAGAACGCGATGGCCTTAACATTTTGTTACCTACCGACCGCAGCCGGCAAGCAATTTTTTACCGCCGGAAGCTCAGCCCTGACCCTTGATCTCGCTCAGACCACGGTAAGGCGCCTTGCCATCCAGAGCCTCTTCGATGCGCAGCAGCTGGTTGTACTTGGCAACCCGGTCGGAACGGCACAGGGAACCGGTCTTGATCTGGCCGGCACAGGTGGCAACCGCCAGATCCGCGATGGTGGTGTCCTCGGTCTCGCCGGAACGGTGGGAAATAACCGCGGTGTAACCGGCATCCTGGGCCATCTTGATGGCATCCAGGGTCTCGGTCAGGCTGCCGATCTGATTGAACTTGATCAGGATCGAATTACCAATCCCCTTGTCGATACCCTGCTTCAGGATCTTGGTGTTGGTCACGAACAGATCGTCACCCACCAGCTGAACCTTGCTACCCAGCTTGTCGGTCAGCACTTTCCAGCCGTCCCAGTCGCTCTCGTCCATACCGTCTTCGATGGAAACGATGGGGTAACGCTCACACAGGCCAGCCAGGTAATCGGCAAAGCCTTCGGAATCGAAGCTCTTGCCTTCGCCGGAGAGCTGGTACTGACCATCCTTGTAGAATTCGGAGGAGGCACAGTCCAGAGCCAGGGTTACATCGGTACCCAGCTTGTAGCCCGCCTTTTCAACGGCTTCCTTGATCACAGCCAGTGCTGCCTCGTTAGAGGGCAGGTTCGGGGCAAAACCACCTTCATCACCCACGGCGGTGTTCAGACCCTGCGCCTGCAGAACTTTCTTCAGACTGTGGAAGATCTCCGCGCCAACGCGAAGGGCTTCGGAAAACGTCTTGGCAGAAACCGGCTGAACCATGAACTCCTGGATATCAACATTGTTATCCGCGTGCTCGCCACCATTGAGGATGTTCATCATGGGAACCGGCATGGAGAACTGGCCGGAGGTGCCGTTGATGTCTGCGATGTGCGCATACAACGGCTTGCCCAGAGAGATGGCTGCAGCCTTGGCCGCTGCCAGGGAGACCGCCAGAATGGCGTTGGCACCCAGATTCGCCTTGTTCTCGGTACCGTCCAGTTCCAGCATGATGTTGTCCAGACCACGCTGGTCAGCCGCATCTTTGCCAACGAGCGCGTCACGGATCTTGCCATTCACGGCTTCAACCGCTTTCAGAACACCTTTGCCAAGGTACCGGGACTTATCGCCATCACGCAGCTCCAGAGCCTCGCGCGAACCGGTTGAAGCGCCGGACGGTGCACACGCACTTCCGATGGTTCCGTCTTCGAGGATTACGTCTGCTTCGACAGTGGGGTTACCACGGGAATCCAGAACCTCGCGGCCCTTGATGTTGGCAATCTTGGTCATTCTTCTCTGTCTCCAAGTTCGTGTTCAATTTTGGGAGTCAGAGCGAGCGGGAACGGCCCTGCGAAAACCGCTACGAGCACATCCATGTGCGCTTGTTTCGGGCCATCCCTGGCCCTCTACATTTTCGCAGGGCCGTTCCCGCTCGCTCCCATTGTCCGTATGAAACGCCAACACCGCCAATCAGGCGGTGTCGATAGGTTTAAAACTTTTCACCAGGTCATCCACGGCCTTGACCCGCTGCAGGAACGGCTCAAGCTGGCTGAGCCGCAAGGCACACGGGCCATCGCACTTGGCTTGATCGGGGTCCGGGTGGGCCTCCAGGAACAGGCCGGCCAGCCCCTGGGACATACCGGCCAGTGCCAGGTCGGTCACCTGGGCCCGTCGGCCTCCAGCCGAATCTGCGCGGCCACCGGGCATCTGCAGGGAATGGGTCACATCGAACATCACCGGCACATTCATGGCCTTCATGATGCCGAAGCCGAGCATGTCCACCACCAGGTTGTTATAGCCGAAGCTGCTGCCCCGCTCACACAGGATCACCTTGTCATTGCCGGCCTCCTCGCACTTGGTGATGATGTGCTTCATCTCCTGCGGTGCGAGAAACTGGGCCTTCTTAATGTTGATCACCGCGCCGGTTTCGGCCATCGCCACCACCAGATCGGTCTGGCGGCTCAGGAAAGCGGGCAACTGAATGATGTCACAGACTTCGGCCGCAGGGGCTGCCTGGGCCGGCTCGTGAACATCGGAAATAATCGGGACGCCGAACTTGCTCTTGATGTCCGCCAGGATCTGTAGTCCCTTCTCGAGACCGGGACCCCGGAACGAGTGCACGGACGAACGGTTGGCCTTGTCGAATGAGGCCTTGAACACATACGGAATGCCGAGGCGGCTACAGACATCGACGTAGGTTTCAGCCACCTCGAAAGCCAGCTCCCGGGATTCGAGCACGTTCATACCACCAAACAGCACGAAAGGCTTGTCGTTGGCAACCTCGATACCCGAGACGTTTACCGTGCTCTGCGCCATGCTCAGGACTCCTTCTTGTGCGCCAGAGCCGCTTCAACAAAACCCTTGAACAGCGGGTGGCCGTCCCGGGGCGTGGAGGTAAATTCCGGGTGGAACTGACAGGCCACAAACCAGGGATGATCCGGCGCTTCCACCACTTCCACCAGTTTGCCATCGGTTGAACGCCCGGAGATCTGCAGCCCCGCGCCTTCCAGCGCCGGCAGGAAATGGTTGTTCACCTCGTAGCGGTGACGGTGACGCTCGCGGATGGTCTTCTTGCCGTAACAGTTGGCAATGGTGGAGCCCTCGGTCAGGACGCAGTCCTGGGCACCCAGACGCATGGTGCCGCCCAGATCGGATTCTTCGGTGCGCTCTTCGCGCTCACCGGTGGCATCCAGCCATTCGGTAATAAGACCAACCACCGGCTCCGGTGTATGGGTGCGGAATTCGGTACTGTGGGCATCTTTCAGGCCCGCCACGTTGCGGGCGTACTCGATAACCGCCACCTGCATACCCAGGCAGATACCGAGGTAGGGAACCTTGTTCTCACGGGCATATTGGACGGTGCGGATCTTGCCCTCGACGCCACGCTCGCCAAAACCGCCGGGGACCAGAATGGCATCGGCGGACTCCAGGGCGCGGGTACCGTCACGCTCGATGTCTTCGGAATCGATGTAGTTGATGTTGACCTTGGTCCGGGTCTTGATGCCGGCGTGCAGCAACGACTCGATCAGCGACTTGTAGGCATCCAGCAGTTCCATGTACTTGCCAACCATCGCAATGGTCACTTCCTGCTCCGGATGCATCAGCGCATCAACAACCCCGTCCCACTCACTCAGGTCTGCCGACCGCGCATCCAGACCGAAACGCTCGATCACCAGCTGGTCCAGGCCGTGCTCATGCAGCATGCGCGGAATGGCATAGATGGACTTGGCGTCCTGCAGGGGAATGACCGCACGCTCTTCCACGTTAGTGAACAATGCAATCTTGCGGCGGGAACTGGCATCGACCTCATGCTCGGAACGGCAAAGCAGGATGTCCGGCTGCAGACCGATGGAGCGCATCTCCTTGACGGAGTGCTGGGTCGGCTTGGTCTTGATCTCGCCGGCAGTGGCGATATACGGAACCAGAGTCAGGTGCATGAACAGGGCGCGCTGGGGACCCACCTCAACCTTCAGCTGACGACAGGCTTCCAGGAACGGCAGGGATTCGATGTCACCCACGGTGCCACCGATCTCGATCAGTGCCACATCCACGCCTGCGGCGCCTTCCACCACCCGACGCTTGATCTCGTCGGTGATGTGCGGAATGACCTGCACGGTACCGCCCAGGTAGTCGCCACGGCGTTCCTTGCGGATCACTTCTTCGTAGACGCGACCGGTGGTGAAGTTGTTACGGCGGCTCATCCGGGTGCGGATGAAACGCTCGTAGTGGCCAAGGTCCAGATCGGTTTCCGCGCCATCTTCGGTGACAAAAACCTCACCGTGCTGGAACGGGCTCATGGTGCCGGGGTCTACGTTGATGTAGGGGTCCAGCTTGAGAATGGTGACCTTCAGGCCGCGTGCCTCGAGGATGGCTGCCAGGGAGGCAGACGCAATACCTTTCCCCAAGGAGGACACGACACCGCCGGTGACGAAAATATAACGCGTCATGCAGATTCCGTGATTATCTGGTTCGGTGAAGGAGGGAGATTGTTCATCTCAAGATGGGACGCCAGACTACCAGAAAGCCCCTCCCTACTCAATCACAATCCCGCTCCACAATCAGCCTCCAGCCGGCGGCAGGGGCGCCTCCCGAGTATTGTCCAGAACACCACAAATCGCCAATTGCGATCAGGGTTTCCTCCTCGCCATCCTGGCTGAAAAGCAGCGGAATACGTGGTCTCTCCCAGGGTGGAATCCCCTGCTCCTGCAACCATTTCTTGACCCGTTTTCCAGGCCCTTCCGGTACCGGACGGAAACGCTCACCCCCTTGCCTCGTAGATACCCGTATTGCCGGCGGTGGCCGTTTCTGGCCTTCAGCAGGAACCAGCCGGATGCGCCAGCCCCCCCAGTAGAGAGGTTCTTCGGGCCGGAGTTCTGCGTTTGTAGTTTCCGGTTCTGACCGGTCGGGAACCAGATACAGCCGACCCCGGAAACGCCGGATGGCAAAGCCCGCACCGAGCAATTCCGGCTCACCGTCTTCCCGGGCATGGATCAGATCGGAGATCACCTGCGCCCAGTCCTGTATCGTCGGTGGCTCGTAACCGGAAGTCCGGATCCACCAACGCAGCAGGTTTTTCTGTTCCGGGAGCGGCAACTGGTTCAGGCGTTCGATGCACGGATGCCGGCCATTGGGCGTACAGTCGCGCCACTGGATCTCCGCCAGCCGGTCGGTCAGGACCACCTGTTCCGTGCAGGCAGCGGCGGTGTGCCTGAGCCTGGCATTCAGGCCCGGCCAGCGCTCTTTGAGTTCGGGCAGGATTTTATGCCTGAGGAAATTCCGGTCGAAACGATCATCGACATTACTCGGATCCTCCACCCACTCCAGACCGGCCTCATTGGCCCATCGGGACAACTGTTCGCGGTCGAACCCCAGCAGTGGACGCACCAGCCGGCCAGCCCCCAGTGCCCGCTCACGGGGCATACCCGCCAGCCCACGGACACCGGTGCCACGGAGCATCCTGAACAGTACCGTCTCGGCCTGGTCATCGGCATGATGGGCCATCAGCAGCAGATCGCCAGACTCCAGGATCTCCTCGAACACGGCGTAGCGGGCATGACGGGCAGCCTCCTCAATGCCACCGGCGCCGCCCCCGGCTTGCCCGCACCGGACATCCACCCGGCGCACGAGCAACTCGATGCCCAGAGCCTCACAGGTCCGCCGGCAGAACTGTTCGGACTGATCCGAATTAACCTGCAACTGATGATTAACGTGAACAGCGCGAAGATCGGGACTGCCGGGAAAACAGCAGGCCGCCACATGCAGCAGAAGGGTGGAATCCAGACCGCCGCTGAGGGCAACCCAGAGCCTGTTGTGTGCGGGGAGTGACCTGACCGGAGCGCGAAGCGCCTCCGGCCAGGCAAAACCGGGGACGGGCTTACCGCCCGTTGTCATAGCGGGTCAGGCGCTCGTAGCGGCGCGATACCAGCTCATCCAGCGGCAAACGGGAAAGTTCCGTAACGCCCTTGGTCAGGATTTCGCGGAGGGATTCCGCCATTTTTTCCGGGTTGCGGTGAGCGCCACCCAGCGGCTCGCCCACCACATTGTCCGCCAGCCCGAGATCCTTGAGACGATCCGCGGTCACACCCATGGCCTCAGCGGCCTGGGCAGCATACTCGGCACTCTTCCAGAGAATGGAGGCACAACCCTCCGGTGAAATCACCGCGTAGGTGGAATACTGCAGCATGTTCAGCTGGTCGCAGACACCGATGGCCAGGGCGCCACCGGACCCACCCTCGCCAATCACCGTGGAGATGATCGGGGTCTTCAGACGGGACATGACCGCAAGGTTGAAGGCAATCGCCTCACTCTGGCCACGCTCCTCGGCACCGATACCGGGATAGGCGCCCGGGGTGTCGATGAAGGTCAGGATGGGCATCTTGAAGCGCTCGGCCATTTCCATCAGACGCAGGGCCTTGCGGTAACCCTCAGGGCGGGGCATACCGAAGTTGCGCTTGACCTTGTCACGGACTTCACGGCCTTTCTGGTGACCGATAACCATGACCGGCTTGTCACCAAGGCGCGCGGTACCACCAACAATGGCCTGGTCATCCGCGTAACGGCGATCGCCATGCAGCTCGTCGAAATCATCGAAAATCATCTCGATGTAATCGAGCGTATAGGGCCGGCGCGGGTGCCGGGCCAGTCGCGCGATGTCCCAGGGCTGCAGATTCGAGAAGATGCTCTCGGTGAGACTGACGCTCTTTTTCTTGAGGCGGCTGATCTCATCGGTAATGTTGATGTCGGTGTCATTGCCGACCATGCGAAGCTCTTCAATCTTGGCTTCCAGGTCGGCGATCG
>JABURI010000140.1 GCA_014762755.1 Marinobacter sp. | reverse complement strand
AACTCGTAATATTTTTGGCTCATTTAGGGTCTCACTGTCTCGACAAAGTTGGTGGCAACCTTCAGGTAAATCCGGGCGGCACTGATCAGTTTTTCCGGCAGATGCAGGTTGGCGGGGTACTCCTTCACCGCCCGCTGGGCAATCAGCTTGGGCAGGATGAAGGTTTCAAGCCGATTCAGCACCCGGGTCATACGCACCGCGTAACTGACATCACCGTCTACCAGCATCCGGTCGTTGGCGAATGCTTCCGAGGTCTTTTCCTGGAAGGACAGCACCAGGAAAGCGTGGGCGATGTGCTTGAACTGGATGGACAGGTCCACCGGCCGCGGGGCGGAATCGCCGTGGTAGTGGAAGTAGCCGTCTCCGATGTGCTCCACGATCAGGCGCGGCCCCTCGGGCATGACCATCATTTCGAACAGCAATCCTTTCGGTAGCGCCCGGGCCTCGTTCTGCACGGTTTCGTCCACTTCACTGACCGCCTGCATGGCCCGCCCCATCACCTGGAACATTATGTCCACGTATAGGCGGCGCGCCTGGAACACCATCGGCTGGATACGTTTGAGCAACATGGCCGTCGTCCATAGTCTGTTGTTGGTACCAGTGATTTTTAGAGTTAATGCTCTAAAAGTCAATGCAGGCAGTGACGAAGATTTGCTGTCGCTGGAGCCACAAGCGGTTGAGCAATAAAAAAGCCGGGCCGCTTTCGCGAATCCCGGCTTTCCTCGTGGGGGAGATAGCCTACTGAGTGAGCGCGGCCAGCTTGCGCTGGGCTTCCTCGCCCACATCGCCGCCGGCCTTCGCAGCCTGACTGTAATAGGCCACGGCCTCGTCCCGGCGGTTCTGCTTGACGGCCACATCGCCCATTCGCAGATAGCCGATGGATGTCGGTACCACTTCATTGGCTTTGGTCAGGTGATTCCTTGCCTTGTCCACCTTGTTCAACGCCAGGGCATTCAGGCCGTTGCGAAGCTGGTATTCGAACATTTCCGGGTACAGGGAGACCGCCTTGTCGAAATCCGCTTCAGCCTCCTTCAGTTTTTTCTGCTGCTGATAGATGCGTCCCCGCAGGGAATAGAACATGGCTTCCCTGGGCAGGATACGGATGGCTTCATTAATTTTGCCCAGGGCGGCGTCATAGTCCTTGTTCGAGGCCAGTTTCAGGGCCTCGTCATGGGCGTCGTAGGCCGGCTGTAGCTCCCTCAGCGTGGCCAGTTTGCGCTGGTAGACGTCTGCGCCCCGGTACCCGCCGGCGCCGATTTTGTTCACCAGTTCCCGATTTTCCTCCACGCGCCTGGCCGAAGGCGGGTGAGTCGCGAACAGACCCTGGATAAAGCCCTGGTCACGGCCTTCGCTCAGCTCCAGGAACAGCTCCTGGAGTTCCACCGCCGCCTGGGGATCGTAGCCGGCTTCCTTCATGTAATTGATGCCGTAGTGGTCCGACTCCAGCTCGTCGCCCTGACTGTACTGGGCCAGGGCAAGTTGTGCACCAAGCGCTGCGCCGCCCATGATCAGCCCGGCCCATTCGTTATCGGATACTGCAAATCCGAGTCCGGCCACACCCAGGCTGATCAGCTGGGCCTGCTGCATGCGCTGGACACTGTGGCGGGCGGCCGCGTGAACAATCTCGTGGCCCAGCACTGACGCCAGCTGGGCTTCATCGTCCAGCTTGGTGAGCAGCCCCCGGTTGACTGCAATCTTGCCGCCGGGCAGGGCCCAGGCGTTGGGCACGCTGTTGTTCAGGACCACGAACTCGTAGGGCAGATCAGGGCGGTCGCTCACGCTGGCAAGCTTCTGGCCTACCTCACGGACATAAAGGTTCAGTTCGGGGTCGACATAGAACCGGCCACCCTGGGTCTGCTGGGTGGGCACGTACTGTTCGGCACCGATGGCCAGTTCCTGGCTTTCGGGGATCAGTGAAAGCTGTTTCTCGCCGGTGACCGGGTTAACGGAGCACCCCGCAATGAATGCAAGGGCCAGAAACACCAGCCCGAATCGGAATTTGGAAAGAAGCACGGTTACCTCCTGTACCTGGGTGCCTGGCGGATGTCAGTTTTCTACATGATTGCACGGTTGGGTGAGCCTGAAAACGCCCGTTTTCTGGAGAGGCGTCCGGTCTTGGCGTATTATAGGTAACTGATTCTCATCCCTGTTGTTAATTCCCGACTAAGGCTTCTCATGGGTAACCTGCTCGAGCTTCTCTCTCTGCTCTGGTTTTTCATCTGCTGGATTGGTTATACCCAGTACTCGAAGCGCAGAGCGTCGGACCGGCCCTGCCTGTCGAACACTCTGGACCTCTACCGGGAAGACTGGATGAGGGTGATGCTCCGTCGCGACAACCGCATGTCGGACACGTCGGTGGTGGGCAACCTTGAGCGCAACGGTGCCTTCTTTGCCTCCAGCTGCCTGCTGATCCTGGCGGGTATCATCACTGCACTTGGCTACACCAGCGAGGCCATGGAAGTATTCGCTGCCATGCCGTTCAGCGCTGTGCCGACCCGGGAAATCTGGGAACTGCGACTGGTCGTGTTGCTGGTGGTTTTCGTGTATGCCTTTTTCAAATTCACCTGGTCCATGCGGATGTACAACTTCGTCGCGGTGATGGTGGGCAGTGCGCCCCTGGCCGAAGATACCAAAACCAGTCCGGCAGCCCGGGAAGCCTTTGCCCGCAGTGCCGGCAACATCTGTAACATGGCCGGTGATGCCTTCAACCTGGGTTTGAGGTCCTTCTACTATGCGATGGCAGTGGTCGCCTGGTTCTTCCACCCGATCGCATTCATAGTGGCCTCCACGGTTGTGGTGATTGTGCTTTACCGCCGGGAGTTCTGCTCGGATGCCCTCGAGGCGCTGCGCTCCGGAAAAGTCTTTGAGGAGCCGGCTTCGGGCAAGTCCGAGCCAAAGACCAAAACCAACTGATCAACAGGATTCTCCTGAATGGATAATCAAACCCGAATAGACCGGGT
>JABURI010000218.1:9041-20673 GCA_014762755.1 Marinobacter sp. | reverse complement strand
TCTACACCCCGCGCGAAGCCGCAAAGATCCTCGCCATCCTGGCCAGCATCATGGCCGTGGCACCGGCAGTCGCCCCGACCATTGGCGGTGTACTGGTCACCGGCCTGGGCTGGTCGTCCATTTTCATCGCGCTCGGCGCCTACGCCCTGATCATGGCCGTGGTGGTCGCCTACGGAATCCCCGAACCCATGCGCCCGGAATATCGCCAGCCGCTCAAGCCATACTCCCTGCTGCGTAATTATCGTCGCATCAGTACGGACATCAGCTTTTTGGGCTATTCGCTGACCAACGCCGCGATCTTTGCCGGACTGTTTGCCTTTCTATCCGGTTCATCCTTCGTGCTGATCGACTTCCTCGGCGTCGATCCCCGGCACTTTGGTCTCTACTTCGCCTGCATGGTCGCCGGCTTCATCATCGGCAACCTCACCGCCGTACGCCTCGGCCGCAACCTCATGACCGACCAAATCCTCGTTCGGGGACTGATGGTTGCCGTAGCCGGAGGAACCACCATGGCCATCCTGGCCTACCAGGAGATCTACAACGTCTGGGCCGTCATCCTGCCCCAGGCCCTGTTCATGATCGGCACCGGCATGGTCCTCCCCCAGACCATGGCCGGTGCAATGGCCAACTTCCCCACCATGGCCGGCTCCGCCTCCGCCCTGTTCGGCTTCATCCAGATGGCCCTCGCCGCCGTCGCCGGCGGCCTTGTGGGCCACTTCCACGACGGCACCTCCCTGGTCATGGCCAGCATCATCGCCGTCTGCGCCGCCATCGCCATGGCCTGCTACCTTATCCTCGTCCAACGCCACCCGGCTTCCGGCTTCGAGCCGCAAGGTGCGTCCAGCCGATAACCTGATTTCTGACGAATCCAGCTCAGAAGTTCGGGTCCGGCTAGGGGATGGCCTGCCAAAACTGTGCGGAGCCATGGATGGCGGAGCTCAAGCGCCACAGGGATGTGCCGCAGGAGCGGGTTTTGGCAGGCCATCCCCTAGCCGGACCAGCACCAAGCCCGATCTCAAAAGCCGATAATGACAATCAAAGTCATCCAAACTAGTCTGGGAGGAGTACATCCCTATAACCCCAAACCGGACTCAAAAAAGGAGCCAAAATGAGCAAAGTCACCCTGGACGGCAACCCCATCGAACTGAGCGGCAAATTCCCCCAGGCAGGCGACAACGCGCCCCCCTTCACCCTGACCAACAGCGGCCTGGAAGAAGTCAAACTCGACAACTGGGCAGGAAAGCGCAAAATCCTGAACATCATCCCCAGCATCGACACCGGCGTCTGCGCCGCCTCCACCCGCAAGTTCAACGAAAGGGCCGGCAACCTGGACAACACCGTGGTGCTGGTAGTCTCCGCCGACCTGCCCTTTGCCGCCTCACGCTTCTGCGGTGCCGAAGGCCTGAAAGATGTGGAAACCCTGTCCACCTTCCGCAACTACGCGTTCCAGCAGGACTACGGCGTTGCCATCCAGGACGGCCCGCTGGCCGGCCTGTGTGCCCGCGCGGTGGTCGTATTGGACGAGAACAACAAAGTGCTGCACAGTGAGCTGGTCAACGAGATCAAGAACGAACCGGATTACGACGCCGCCCTGAAAGCACTCTGAAGCCCTCCCGATCGGCTGCCGGCGCGCTCAGGCTTCGGCAGCCGATCTGCGTTATACTCTCCTGCCTTTTCAACCACTCCGGATACCGCAGCCTGTTTTGAACCAGACATCCGAAAACACCAGCCTCGGCCGTCAGCTTTATGACATGACCTGGCCCATGCTGTTCGGCGTGCTGTCCCTGATGACCTTTCACCTGGCGGACAGTGCCTTCGTTGGCCAGCTCGGGCGCGATCCGCTGGCGGCAATGGGCTTCACCGTGCCCATGCAACAGCTGGTCAGCGGCATGTACGTGGGCCTGGGCATTGCCACCACTGCCATCATCTCCCGCACCCTGGGCCGGGGCGACGAGATCCGGGCCCAACGCCTTGGGGGCCTGGTGGTCACCATCGGGGCCAGCCTGGCACTGGTTCTTTGTCTGTCGGTATGGCTTCTGCAGGCGGTGATCCTGGATCTGCTGGGAGCCGAGGCAGCGTTGAGACCGGTAATCCGGGAGTATTGGGCACCCTGGCTGGTGTCCGCCTGGACCGGCGCCATGCTCTACTTCGGCTATGCCGTCTGCCGCTCCAATGGCGATACCAAGCTGCCCGGTTACATGATGATCGCCACCAGCCTGGTCAATATCGCCCTGGATCCTCTGTACATCTTCGTGTTCGGGTGGGGCCTTCCCGGCGCGGCCTGGGCCACCATCACCGCCTTCGGTTTAGGGGCACTGGTAATCTATCCGGCTCTGCTGCGCCGGCAGTGGCTCCGCTTCGATCTGCTCCAGCTGAAACTTACCCAGGCCCTGCGACAGCTTGGCAGTATCATGGCCCCGGCCATGGTCAGTCAGTTGATGCCGCCGGTCTCGGCCATGCTGGCCACGGCGCTGGTGGCCGGGTTCGGGTCGGCGGCCGTGGCGGCCTGGGGTCTGGGTACCCGGCTCGAATTTTTCTCGATTGTGGTGGTGCTGGCCCTGACCATGTCCATGCCGCCGATGATCGGGCGTCTGCTGGGATCCGGTGATCTGGAGACGATCCGACGCCTGGTACGCATTGCCGTCCGGTTTATCGTGGTCTGGCAGCTGGCCATCGCGCTCGTGTGGCTCGCGGCCTCCGGCCTGGTTTCAACACTGTTTACCCGGGATGCCCACGTCCAGGACATTCTGGTCAGTTATCTGCTGCGGGTGCCGCTGAGCTACAGCGGGCTGGGCGTGTGTATGCTGATGGTCTCGGTGAACAATGCCCTGGGCCTGCCCATGCGGGCGCTGCTGATCTCCACGCTCCGGCTGTTTGCCTGGTACCTGCCGATGTTGTGGCTGGGCTCGCAGATCTCCGGGCTCACCGGACTGATGTCGGGGGCGCTGGTGGGCAATCTGCTGGCCGGCACCACCGCCTATCTCCTGTACCGTCAGGGTATGATCCATCTCCGCCAGCAAGAGGCGCCCGCCTGATTGCGAGCCCGAGCTGACAACCGGATTCAGGAAGCTCCCGATTCACTTCCGGCGAAGCGTGAGCGGAAGCTTTCCGGCATGGGCGCCACTTGCCGGCGCTGGTAGTCGAAGAACACGAAGCCATACTTGGCCAAGGCCACGGGCTGGCCGCTCTCGGCCTTGGTAACGCGGAACACGAAGTCGCCGCCGTACTTGTTGAAATCCATCAGGCCGATTTCGAAGCGCAGCATGTCCGGGTAAAAGGACTCGGACTGATACATGGTGGCCAGGTCGGTGATGATGATGCCGATATCCTGCCGGTCGCTTTCTTCCACGCCGTATTCCACCAAAAACTGGGCCCGGGCTTCGGACAGCATGGAGATGAGGGCGTCGTTGCCGAGGTGGTTGGCGCCGTTGATGTCGGTGATGCGCACGGGCAAGCTGGTTTCAAAGACGAAGGCGTCGTCCGGGAAGGAGAGTTTGATTCGGGCCACTGGGGTCACCTGTCTGGATGCGATTGCTGTTGCCGCGAATCATACGCTCTTGGGTTTTACTGTTCACCCTGTGGCATATTCAGTTATCTTGCTCTGTATCTCCGCGCACTGACGTAATGCACCTGACGGGAACACTATGGATATACGCCCTGCCGCCACACTGATCCTGCTTCGAGACACGTCCGAGGGACTTCAGGTCTTGCTCCTGCAACGGACCTGGAAAGCCGCTTTCATGCCCGGGTATTTTGTTTTTCCCGGCGGGGCAGTGGACGTTGAGGAACCCCATGGTCGTGAACACGCGATTGGTCCGGCCGATGCCGAGATCAGTCAGATCATGAGCCTGGATGAGGGTGGAGCGGATTATATGCTGGCTGCCGTCCGGGAGTGTTTCGAGGAGGCCGGGATTCTGCTCGCGCTGGATGATCAGGGGGCTTTGGTCGATGGCGGCCATCCAGTCCGGAAGGAGCGGATACCGCTGTTCAAGGGTGAGGTTTCACTCGCGGAATTGTGTCAGAAACATGCCCTGACGATTCCCTTGGACCGCGTGGCTTATCTGAGCCACTGGATTACACCGCCCGGACCGCCACGGCGGTTCGATACCCGGTTTTTCGTTGCGACAGCGCCGGAGGGGCAGGACGCTTCCCATGACGGGGTGGAGACCATCGATCATGTCTGGATTGATCCGGCGCAGGCGCTGGAGGAGCACCGCAGCGGCAAGCGTTTGCTGGGGCTGCCGACGATCCGGACGTTGCGGGTATTGAGCGATTTTGACACCACCGAAGCGGTCATGCGCTATGCCCACGCCAACCCGCCTGAGCCGCATCCCAGTCAGCCGTGGCCGGCGATGCGCAAGGGCAAGCCGGTGACCCTGGAGCCCGGCTCGCCCGCTTACGATGAAGCCGCCAAGCTGGACCCGGAAGGTGAGGGATCCACTCACGCGGAGATCGTGCCCGGGCAAGCCGTGGAGGTTGCCGCCGGCGTGGTGCGACTGACAGCACCCAATCCCGGAATGATGACCGGCCCGGGTACCAACACCTACCTGCTGGGACATGAGCGGTTTACGGTCCTGGATCCCGGCCCGGATGATCCGGCCCATATCGAGCGGATTCTGGAGCTGACCGGGGGCGTGATCGATCAGGTGGTGGTGACCCACACCCATATTGACCACTCCCCGGGCACTGCCACCCTGAAACAGAGAACCGGTTGCCGGGTCTTCGGCTGGCCCGCGCCTGCCGGTGCCTCCCAGGATCAGTCGTTTAAGCCTGACGACCAGCCGGAGCACGGGGATCTGATTGTCACCGAGGCTGGGTTGCTTAAAGTACTCCATACCCCGGGCCATGCCTCGAACCATCTGTGTTATCTGCTGGTGGATCAGGAGCTTCTGTTCTCCGGGGATCACATCATGCAGGGCTCTACCGTGGTCATTAATCCGCCGGACGGCGACATGAAGGCGTACATCGAGTCGTTGTACGAGCTGCTGACGGAACCGCTGAGTTTCATCGCTCCGGCCCATGGCTTCCTGATGGCCCGCCCGGAGGCGGTGATTGATTTCCTGATCACCCATCGCCTGTCCCGTGAGCACAAGGTGGCCAAGGCTCTCAAAGAGCTATCGCCCGTCGGCCTGAAAGACCTGACCGCCAGGGCCTACGACGATGTACCGGCGGCGATACATGGTCTGGCCGCCCGCTCGGCGCTGGCGCACCTGCTGAAACTGGAAGCCGACGGTCGTGCGAGGGCAGAGGACGGGCAATGGTTCAGCAATGACCACACCTGACTGTGCAATCTGGCCGGATTTAATGAAACAGGCATTAAACCTTTGTCACAGCTGTATCCATCAAGGCCAGCGTGACTCTATCCTTTAGCGCCAAACCACGAACGTTGAGGAACCATGCTGTTTGACGCCTCCCGAATTCCGAGCTTCCTGCTGGCACTGGCCATCGCTCCCGGCCTTGTCTCCCTGCCTGCGCTTGCCGAGAACACCTCTGCCGACGCCACCGGCGAAACATCTCCAAACGCGGTCCGGGTCGCTGAACTGGCCGAGGATGAGGATGTCGAGGACATAGAGCAGTCCGAACCTCTGGATTCGACCAAAACAGAAACGCAAAGGGAGCCCGAATCCGCCACGGATACCGACGGCAAAAAGCAGGCTGCGCAAGAAGAGCGGGCCCAGAGGGTTGCCCCGAACATTGACCTGAAAGAAGTCGTGCCAGAGCCCACGCCGTCAGCCACGGTCACCACACCAGAACCGGAAACCGGCGCCGGCGGTGAAGCGAAGGAGACTCCGGAAACCCTCCAGGCCGAGCCCGCACCGGAGCCGGAGAAGGCCAGCAGCTTCACCCTGCTTGGCAGTGAAGTAATGCCGGGCACCTCAACCCGGCTGGCCTGGTCACCGGGCATCCAGATTGCCGGGCTGTCCCAGCCCACGCCGGTGCTGGTGGTCAACGGCGTCAATGCCGGCCCCACTCTGTGCCTGACCGGTGCCGTGCATGGTGACGAGCTCAATGGCATCGAGATCATCCGTCGGACGGTGTACGATCTGAATCCGGAAAAACTCAGCGGGCGCGTGGTCGGTATTCCCATCGTCAACCTGCCCGGTTTCCAGCAGGCCAGCCGGTATCTGCCGGACCGGCGCGACCTGAACCGCCACTTCCCCGGCAGCGAGACCGGCAGCCTGGCGGACCGGATCGCACACTCCCTGTTCGAAAACATCATTCGCCGTTGCAACATGCTGGTGGACATCCACACCGGCTCCCTCAAGCGCACAAACCTGCCGCAGCTTCGGGCGGACATGAACAACCCCGACGTCGCGAGATTCACCCGTGGCTTCGACCGCATGGCTGTGGTTCACAGCACCGGATCCGCGGGCATGCTCAGAACCGCGGCCGTGGAAGCCGGGATCACCACCGTCACCATGGAGGCCGGCGAATCCCACCGGATCCAGGAGCACCAGATCGAGGCCGGGGTCAACAGCCTGACCAGCCTGATGGAGAAGCAGGGCATGATCTCGCGGATGTTTGTCTGGGGTGATCCGGAGCCGGTCTACTACGATTCCGACTGGATCCGGGCCGATCACGGCGGCATCCTGTTCAGCGAGGTGGAGCTGGGCGCCAATGTCAGCGAGGGGGAGATCCTCGGCTATGTGGCCGATCCGATCACCAATGCCCAGCATCCGATCCGTTCGACCTCGAAAGGCCGGATCATCGGCATGGCCGTGGACCAGGTGGTGATGGCGGGCTTTGCCGCCTACCACATTGGTACGGAGGCAGAAGTGCCGGGAGAGTAGTATGCTAGTCGTTTTTCACCGAGCGGATGAAGAACGACGGGAGTACTGCCCTTGGCTGCGCCACAGTCCTTTTCCAGATCCACAGCACTGGCCTACGCCGGGCTGGTGCTGACGCCCCTGTTCTGGGCCGGCAACGCCGTGGTTGCCCGGGGCACCGTGCAGGACATCCCACCCCTGTCCATGTCGTTCTGGCGCTGGGTTATTGCTCTGGCCGTTCTTTTGCCCTTTGGCCTTCCTGGCATCCTGCGCCACCGCCACACAATCCGCCAGCACCTGGGCTCCATGGTAGCGCTGGCCACCTTCAGCGTGGCCGCGTTCAACTCGTTGCTGTATTACGCCGCCATCACCACGACCGCCACCAACATCGCGCTGATCAATGCCACCATCCCCATTTTTGTCGCGTTGCTGGCCTGGCTGATGCTCGGCGACCGCACCCGGCCAATCCAGGCCCTGGGCATCGGCCTGGCGGTACTCGGCATCCTGGTGGTGATTGCCCGGGGCCAGCTATCGGTACTGACGGGACTCCAGGCCCAGCCCGGTGATCTGATCATGGTCGCGGCGGTGTTCAGCTGGGGGTTGTTTTCGGTGCTGCTGCGCCGCCAGGCCGTGCCGCTGCCGGCGCTTACGTTCCTGACTATCCAGATCCTGCTCGGCACGGTGATCATCCTGCCGTTCTACCTGATGGACCTGTTTTTCTTCGCCGGCGGTTTTGAAGTGTCCCGCGATACTGCTCTGCCACTGCTCTACTTCGCCATCTTTCCCGGCATTCTAGCCTACGCATTCTGGAACCACGGTGTGCATACCATTGGCCCGGGGGGTGCTGCCATTTTCATGTACCTGACCCCGGTTTATGCCTCCGTCCTTGCCGGTGTGTTCCTGGGTGAGTCCCTGGGGCTGTTTCACATCGTCGGGGGTGGTCTGATCCTTGTAGGGCTGTTGCTGGCAACACGGGTCAAACGCCCGGCGTTTCGCAAGGGCGGGGGCTAGACCAGCCGAGTCACGCGGGCAATAGCGCTTGCTTGATCCGCTCCAGCACTTCGACGAGAGTCTGGCGCGGGCACCCGATGTTCAGGCGCATGAACCCGCTGCCCGGCTCCCCGAAACTGATCCCCGGGTTCATGCCCACCCCCGCGCCCTGGACAAAGAACCGCTTCAGGCCGGCGTCGTCCAGGCCCAGCTCACGGCAATCCAGCCACATCAGGTAGGTGCCCTCGGGTGCAAAGGTGGTGATACCGGGCAGGCGGTCGACTGCATCAACCACAAAATCCCGGTTTCCCTCCAGGTAATCCATCAACTGGTCCAGCCAGGGCCCGCCTTCTCGATAGCCTGCCTCGAACCCGGCCACACTGAACGGGTTGCATTGCGGCAGGTGCATCTGGTCAAAAACACCTTTAATGGCCTGGCGCCGGGACTGATCGGGGATCACGAGGGCTGACAGGCCCAGTCCTGGCATGTTAAAGCTCTTGCTCGGCGCGACTGCCGTAACCAGGGCATCGCCTGGTTCGGCCAGGGTCGCCAGCACCCGATGACGCGGCGCTTCGGGGAAGACCAGGTCGCAGTGGATCTCGTCGCTGAGCACCACCAGATCGTGCCGTCGTGCAATATCCAGCACCGCCCGCAACTCCCGTTCCGACCAGACCCGACCTACCGGGTTATGAGGCGAACACAGCATCAGGACCCGGTTCTCCGGCCGCGCCGCACAGGCCTCCAGGTGTTCCAGATCCATGGTGTAGCGGATTTCACCGTCCGCGGCCGTTTCAGCAATCAACGGGTTCTCGACGACGGTTCGGCCGGTGAGTCTGACCGAGCTGAAAAACGGCGGGTACACCGGCGGCTGGATGATCACGCCCTCACCGGGCCCGGCATAGGCCAGGCAGGCCGCATGCAGGGACGGCACCACCCCGGGCGCCATCAGGATCCACTCCCGCCGGATCTCCCAGCCGTGACGCTGCCGGAACCAGTCAATCATGGACCGGTACAGGGAGTCCGGAAACAGGGTGTACCCGTAGACCGGGTGCTCCGCGCGTTTCTTGAGCGCTTCAGTGACGGGTTCCGGGGCCGCAAAATCCATGTCTGCCACCCAGACCGGCACGACGTCTTCCCGGCCAAAGACCGCCTTGCGGGCATCGAACTTTACGGAACAGGTGTTCTCACGGGACAACGGTTGGTCGAAATGGGGCACGGGCGCTCTCCAGGGTCGCTATACGAACTGACAATGCGAGCTATTGTGTCCACAGCCAGGGTAACAGGCAAACCCTTGGGCTTTGGTCGAATGGCCGACAATAGCATTTGCCAAGCTCGGCTTTACTTGCGAACCTAACCGTTTATTCGTTCGACTTTTCCCGATTGCCGGAGCCTTCCATGATTGGCCAGATTATTTCCACGATGTTGCCGGTGTTTCTGATCACCGGCTGTGGCGCCCTGTACGGCCGTTACCGCACTCCCGATATCCGGGGCCTGAATGTACTGACCATGGAACTGTTCATGCCATTGCTGGTGTTTGCGGTACTGGCGGACCAGAAGGCGCCCATGCAGGAATATGCCTGGCTGGCACTGGCCGCCACCGTCGTGGTGCTGGGCTCCGGCATACTGCTGTATCCGGTGGCCAAGGCGCTCAAGCTGAACCTGAAGACCTTCCTGCCGCCGATGATGTTCAACAATTCCGGCAACATGGGCATTCCGGTGCTGCTGCTGGCCTTCGGCGATGGTGCCCTGCCTGCGGCAATCGTGCTGTTCATCGTGGAAATGCTGCTGCATTTCACTGTGGGCCTTTACATGCTGGACCCCCATTCTTCCATTATCCAACGCCTGAGGCTGCCCATCGTCTTTGCCTGCATCGCCGGCCTGGTGGTCAACCTCAGTGGCATTACCCTGCCCGATGCCCTGCTGGAGAGCATGAACATGCTGGGCGAAGTGGCCATTCCGCTGATGCTGTTTGCCCTGGGTGTCCGCATGCTCGATATCGATTTCAACGACTGGAAACTGGGCCTGCTGGGCGCCATCGCGTGTCCCGCCAGCGGCCTGTTGCTGGCGTGGCCACTGATTACCTTCATGGACCTGCCCGGACTGCAGGTAGCCGCGCTGTGGGTGTTTGCGGCCCTGCCCCCGGCAGTGCTCAATTATCTGGTAGCGGAGCAGTATCAGCAGGAACCCCACACGGTGGCCTCACTGGTCCTGCTCAGTAATCTCGGCAGTCTGGTGGTGATGCCCATTGTACTGGGCCTGGTGTTTGCTGCCGGTTACGTATAAGGAACATACAGCATGTCCGAAGCGGCTGCGGTGGTTCGCGCCTTTCGCCCCAACTTCCTGATACTCGCCCCGCTTTGCGCGGGGCTTGGCGTGGCTGTCGCCTGGCAACAAGGCGGTTCACCGGCGCTGCTCGACACCCTGCTGGTCTTCATCGGCGCACTGCTCGCCCACGCGGCGGTAAACCTGTTCAATGAATACGAGGACTTTATCTCCGGCCTGGATTTGATCACCCGTCGCACCCCTTTCTCCGGGGGCAGCGGCGCGTTACCCGAAGTACCCTCGGCGGCAAAGGGCGTGCTCGCGGCCGCCCTCGGAACCCTGGGCCTGGTTGCCGCCATCGGCCTGTATTTTCTCTGGTTGAGAGGGTTACCGATGCTGGTGCTGGGCGTCGCCGGTATTGTCCTGGTACTGACCTACACCCGCTGGATTACCCGCCGGCCCATTTTGTGCCTGCTCGCCCCAGGCCTCGGGTTCGGACCGGTTATGGTGCTGGGCGCCATCGTTGCCCTGGGTGGCAACATCAACGTGCCCGCGCTCCTCGTGACCCTGGTCGCCCAATGTCTGGTCAGTGAGCTGCTGCTGATCAACCAGATTCCCGACGCAGAAGCCGATCAGAAGGTGGGCCGGCGTCACCTGGTCATTACCCTGGGCCAAAAGAGCGCCACACGAGTGGTCGCTGCCCTCCTGCTCGGCAGTTATGTTCCCGTCCTGGCCGGTGTGCTGCTGGGCTGGTTACCGCCATGGAGTGCGCTTGCCCTTGTCACATTACCGGTCAGCCTGTGGATTTCCCGACAGCTACCCCTGGTGCTCGACAACCCGGAACGGCTCAACGCTGTACTGGGAACGAACGTGGCCGTCCTGCTGTCCACCCTGGCGTTACTGATTACCGGACTCAGCCTCTGAGAGCCAACCGGGTTTCCCCTCCGGACTTGATCCCTGTCCTTGCAAGTACGGGGACTTTGGCCGATGGTTAGAATCAGATTTTGTTGATTTCATTCATGATATGGAGATCTGCCCATGAGCGTTCTGCTGTTACTGATCAGTGCCCTGGTACTGATCTATCTTGGCATCGGAGGCACCGTGGCGGCGGCGGTGATGGCCATTGCCACGGTTGTCGGCCTGTTCCAGGATGAGTGGCACCTTCTCAGCATCATCTTCGGGGGTATTTTCCTCGCGCTCGCACTGATCCTTGTCATTCCCGGCGACCTGCGCCTGGACAAGCTCAGCAGGCCCCTGCTCGGCTGGGTCCGCAGCCGTCTCCCCAAACTGTCCGCCACCGAACAGGAAGCCCTCAGCTCCGGCTCTGTGGACTGGGACGGCGAACTGTTTTCAGGCAAACCGAACTGGAACAAACTGCTGGACGCCAAGCCCGCGCACCTCACCAGCGAGGAACAGGCGTTCCTCGATGGCCCGGTGGAAAAACTCTGCGCCATGCTCGATGACTGGAAAATCACCCACGAGCATTACGACCTGCCGGACAAGGTCTGGAAATTCATCCGGGAGAATGGCTTCTTCGGCCTGGTGATTCCCAAGGAGGATGGCGGCCTCGGTTTCTCCAACACCGCCCACTCCGAGATTGTCATGAAGATCTC
>JABURI010000218.1:0-8475 GCA_014762755.1 Marinobacter sp. | reverse complement strand
GGCTGGACCATGCTGCTGGAGTGCCTGTCCATCGGCCGCTCCATTTCCCTGCCAGCCCTCGGCACCGGTGCCGGCAAGGTGGCCAGCCTGGCAACCGGCTCCTACGCCTATACCCGGGAGCAGTTCGGCCGTTCCATCAGCCAGTTTGAAGGCGTACAGGAAGCGCTGGAGCCCATCGCCGGCTACACCTACATGATGGATGCCGCCCGCCTGCTGACCTCCGGCATGCTGGACCGGGGCGTACGCCCCTCCGTGCCCTCGGCAGTGCTGAAATACCGTAACACGGACCTGATGCGGGAAGTCATCAACCACGCCATGGATGTGGTCGCCGGCCGGGGTGTCATCACCGGTCCCCGCAACTTTCTGGCCCGGGCCTACCAGGCGGTGCCCATCGGCATCACCGTGGAAGGCGCCAACATCCTCACCCGCAGCCTGATGATCTTCGGCCAGGGCTCTATCCGCTGCCATCCGTTCATCGTCGAGGAAATCGAGGCGGCGGGCATGGAAGATGAAGACAAGGCCGCGAAGAAATTCGATGGCATCTTCTACCGCCACCTGGCCCACACCACCCGCAATGCCCTACGGGCGTTAATGCTGGCACTGACCGGGGGCGTGATCGAATCGGTACCGCGCCACGGCGAGATCAAACGCCACTACCGCCAGCTGGCCCGGTTCTCCGCGGCCTTCGCCCTGATGACCGACGTCACCCTGCTCACCGTCGGCGGCGGCCTGAAAGCCCGCCAGCGCCTGTCCGGCCGGATGGCAGACTGCCTGGTGCACCTCTACTACGCCACAGCGGTGATCAAACAGTGGCATGAGGAAGGGTACCCGGATGACCAGCGTCCACTGGTGGAATGGAGCCTGAGAACCTGCCTGCGGGATCTGCAGAGTTCCATGCGTGAAGCCATTATCAACTTCCCGGTCCCGGCCCTGCGCTGGCCCCTGCGGCTGCTGGTGTTCCCGCTCGGCGCCACCGGCCTCAACGGCCCGGATGATGGACTGGGTACCAAGGTCGCCCGCACCATCGTTGACGACACCCCGGTGCGCCAGCGCATCAGTCGCGGTGCCTACACCAATATGGACCCGGAAGATCCCCTGGGCCGGGTACTCAACGCCTATAAACTGGCCAACGAAACCGCCGGCATGCGGGGTCGGTTGCATGAAGCCATCCGCAATCGCGATGAAGACGAGCTGGACGGCATTGCCTTGCTGATGGGCCACGAGCGCAAGGAGCTGGTGGACTGGGCCTGCGCCGAGGGCCTCGTAAAAGCGGATGAATGTGACAAACTGCTGGAGGCGCTGACAGCCCTGTATGACGTCATCCGGGTGGATGCGTTCGATGGTGACGGCCTCAAGGCCCTGTCCCGTTGTGCCAAGGGCAAGCGCAAAGTGGTGGAACGATCAGCCCAGGAGTAATCCGGAGGGGAAATGGCGTATGGCCCCAAGGCCACACGCCGCAACCCGTCACTGCCGGCCGTTCAGGATATCCACAATCTCGCGGGTATCCTTGATGACCGTGTAGACCTTGTCCTCGATCTCGATCCGCTGGCGGCGACCGTCGATGTCATAAACCCGCCCGTAACGGAGGAGCTCCCGGTCGAAGTAATCGCCCCGGCGATAATCCAGCTTCTTCTGCCAACCCGGCGGCAACGGCTCGCCTCGCTCGACTTTTTTCTGCAAGCCTGGAGGCAGCGGATTGCCCGATGGCTGGGCCATAACCGGAATCGAGACCGTGAAAACGCCCAACAAGGCCGCGGTCAGAAGCAATTTCATAGATACCTCTCTTTCCAGCTGCTTCGCGTTAAAGTTATGTCTTTGAAGAACTGACGAAAGTTCAGCCCCCAGAGTTCCCTGGCGCCCCTCTTTTCTTGACAGACTCCACACTTCCCTACTATTACTGAAGGTCAGTTCAATTGGCAGTATCTGCAACCTTTTCAGAACAAGATTTGAATAATAAGAATTAACAGAGCTACGGCGCACCTGCCGCCGACTTTTACCGAAAGGGGTGTATTTCCGTGAACGACCAGCCTGCAGGCGAACACTCAACGCCTCCCCCGATCATTCTTGAAACCCGGAATCTGAAGAAAGATTTCAAAGGCTTCACAGCCATCAACAACGTCAGCGTGAAAGTGGAGACAGGGAGCATCCATGCCCTGATTGGTCCCAACGGCGCTGGCAAAACCACCTTTTTCAACCTGCTGACCCACTTTCTCAAGCCCAGTGCCGGGCAGATTATCTACGACGGCAAGGACATCACTCACTCCAGACCCGCCGGTATTGCCCAACAAGGCCTGATCCGCTCATTCCAGATCTCGGCAGTTTTTCCACACCTGTCTGCACGTGAGAATGTAAGAATTGCCCTGCAACGCACACTCGGGGTGTCCTACCAGTTCTGGCGATCGAGGCGAGTGCTGGATCAGCTGAATGAAGAAGCCCAGGCAACCCTCGAACTGGTGGAGCTTGGCCCCTTCGCCGACTCCAAGGCGGTCGAACTACCCTACGGCCAGAAACGGGCGCTGGAAATCGCCACCACCATCGCCCTCAAGCCCCGACTGATGCTGCTCGACGAACCGACGCAGGGCATGAGTCCCGAAGATGTGGGCACCGTGACCGACCTGATCAAAAAAGTGGTCAGTGGTCGCACCATCGTGATGGTGGAACACAACCTGAATGTGGTCGCGACCCTTGCCGACACCATTACCGTGCTCAACCGGGGCGAAGTGCTGGCAGAGGGCGATTACGACACCGTCTCTACCAACCCTGCCGTGATGGAAGCCTACATGGGGACCACCGATGCCGCCTGATCAACGTCCGGAGTTGCTCCGAATCGAGGACCTGCACGCGTGGTACGGCGAGTCCCACATTCTCCACGGAATGAACCTCACACTGCACGAAGGCGAGGTCATTACTCTGCTTGGTCGCAATGGCTCAGGGCGCACGACAACCCTGAAAGCGATTCTGGGGCTGGTGGGCCGGCGCACCGGCTCAATCAAGATCCATGGCACTGAAATCATCAACATGCCCACGCACCGGATCGCCCATGTGGGCAAACTCGGCTATTGCCCGGAAGAGCGTGGCATTTTTGCATCCCTCAATGTCGACGAAAACCTGGAACTGCCCCCTGTAGTCGCTGAAGGCGGCATGTCGGTTAACGACATCTACACCATGTTTCCGAACCTCAAGGAGCGGCGGAAAAGTCAGGGCTCCAAACTCTCCGGCGGTGAACAGCAGATGCTGGCCATTGCCCGTATCCTGCGCACGGGTGCAAATCTGCTGTTGCTGGACGAGATTACCGAAGGGTTGGCCCCCGTCATCCTGAAATCGCTGGACCAGGTCATTCGCAAACTGCGGGAGAAGGGCTTCACCATCATCCTTGTGGAGCAGAACTTTCGCTTTGCCGCCCCTTTGGCGGACCGACACTATGTCATTGAACACGGTCGGGTGGTGGAACAGATTGACGCCGCTGACCTTGAGGCCAAAAAAGAGCAGTTGAACAGGCACCTGAGTGTCTGAGCCCGTGGGCCTGGGGCGCGACAAGCGCACCGACCCTGAATCTAATAAGAAAAGGAATCCCACTATGTTCAAGCACTGGAAACAAGGTCTGGCAAGTGCCGTCGCGATGGCCACACTGGCGATGCCGCTTACCGCAACCGCTGAACTTTCGGACGGCAAACTCAAAATTGGCGTACTCAGTGACATGTCCGGGGTTTACAAAGCTCTGGAAGGCCCCGGCGCCGTGGTCGCGGCCAAAATGGCCATCGAAGATTTCGGAGGATCGGTCCTCGGCCAACCCGTGGAAGTCATCTCCGCAGATCACCAGAACAAGCCGGACATCGGCGCCAGTACTGCCCGGGAGTGGATCGACGCCGAGGAAGTCGACATGATCACCGCCCTGGATAACTCCTCGGTGGCCCTGTCGGTACAGGGACTGGCCAACGACAAGAAGGTCATCACCATGAACACCGGGGCCGGCACGACCGCTCTTACCGAGGAACAGTGCACCCCTTATGGTATCCACTATGTCTACGATACCCACGCGCTGCCTGTGGGCACAGCCACAGCCATGGTCAAGAACGGTGGCAAGAGCTGGTTCTTCATCACGGCTGACTATGCTTTTGGTCATTCCCTGCGTGACAACACCGGTGCGGTGGTCAAGAGCCTGGGTGGTGAAGTGGTTGGCAACGTCAACGCACCGCTTTCCACCAACGATTTCTCTTCCTATCTGTTACAGGCCCAGTCCTCTGGCGCCGACGTAATTGGCCTGGCCAATGCCGGGCAGGACACGGTGAATGCCATCAAACAGGCCAACCAGTTCCGGATCGTGCAAAGCGGGCAGAAACTGGCAGGCATGCTGGTGTTCATCACTGACGTGCACAGCATGGGCCTGGACATTGCCCAGGGCCTGCAGTTCACCACGGCTTTCGTCTGGAACCAGAACGATGAAACCCGCGCCTGGTCCGAACGCTTCCATGAGCGCCACGGCGCCATGCCAACCATGGTGCATGCCGGCGTATACTCGGCTGTCACCAACTACCTGAAAGCGGTCAAGGAGACCGGCACCGACGACAGCGATACCGTGCGCGCCAAGTTGGGCGAGATGACCCTGAATGACATGTTCGTGAAAAACGGCTCTATCCTGCCCAACGGCACCATGCTGCACGACATGTACCTGGTGGAAGTGAAAAAGCCATCAGAGTCGGCAAGCGAATGGGACCTGCTGAGGGTGGTATCCAAGATTCCGGCGGAGCAGGCATTTATTCCGTTGTCCGAGTCCAAGTGTTCCTTGGTTAACTAACGTCAGGACTGACCACTGCTTCCGGGGAGATAGCCGACGTGTCAATGCAGGTCATAATGGCCCAGGCGCTGCTTGGGCTGAACGTGGGTGTGTTTTATGCCATGTTGAGCCTGGGGCTGGCGGTGATATTCGGCTTGCTGAATATCATCAACTTCGCTCATGGCGCCATGTACATGCTTGGGGCGTTCATTGCGCTCATCGGCTACTCTCTCCTGGAGCAATGGTTCGGAATCAGTCTTCAGATCGGATTCTGGGCGTCACTGCTTGTGGCGCCCCTCATTGTCGGCATTCTCGGGGTGCTGATTGAACGCCTGTTTCTCAAGCGTTTGTATGACCTGGACCACATATACGGCTTGTTGCTGACTTTTGGCTTCACGCTCATCCTTCAGGGTCTGTTCGCCAACTATTTCAATGTCTCCGGCACGCCCTACCCCGGCCAGCCGGAGTCTCTGAGCGGTGTGGTAAACCTCGGATTCATGTACTTCCCCACCTACCGCCTGTTTTCCATCGTGTTTTCTCTGGTGGTCTGTTTCGCCACCTGGTGGGTCATTGAACACACCAAGCTCGGTTCCCGATTACGGGCCGGTGTGGAAAACCCCGACCTGACCCAGGCCTTCGGAATGAATGTTCCTCTCATGGTCACCCTGACCTTCGCCTTCGGCGCTGGCCTGGCAGGCCTTGCCGGGGTACTGGCGGCACCAATCTACTCCGTCAGCCCGCTGATGGGCGCCGACCTGATCATCGTCGTGTTTGCCGTGGTGGTCATCGGCGGCATGGGCTCGATCATGGGCGCCATCCTTTCCGGCCTCGCCTTGGGCCTGGTTGAAGGGCTGACCAAGGTGTTCTACCCGCCCGCCGCCAGCACCGTGATTTTCTTCCTTATGGTGCTGGTGCTGCTGTTTCGTCCCGCAGGCCTGTTTGGTAAGGAGAAATAAGCGCAATGACCAACCGCATCCTCTTTATCATCATGCTCGTGGCGGGCCTGACGGCCCCACTCTTTGCGTACCCGGTTTTCGTCATGGACCTGCTGTGCTTCGCACTGTTCGCCTGCGCCTTCAACCTGTTGCTGGGGTATGCCGGACTGCTCTCGTTCGGGCACGCCGCTTTCTTCGGCGGCGCCGCCTACATTACCGGTTACGTCACCAAGGAATGGGGGTTTGGCCCGCTGCTGGGCATACTGGCCGGCGCGGCGTTTGCCATGGTGATCGGCACGGTCTTCGGGTTCCTGGCGATACGCCGCCAGGGCATTTACTTCGCCATGGTGACCCTGGCACTCGCCCAGATCATCTATTTCCTGGCCCTGCAGATGCCATTCACCGGCGGCGAAAACGGCCTGCAGGGCATTCCCCGGGGACAGCTTTTCGGCCTGATTGACCTGAATGACTCCCTTGCCATGTACTATTTCGTGTTCGCCATCTTCCTGATCGGCTTCGGCATCATTTATCGCACCATCAATTCGCCCTTTGGCGAGGTGCTGCAGGCAATCCGGGAGAACGAATCCCGGGCCCTGTCCCTGGGTTACGATGTTGATCACTTCAAACTGCTGGCCTTCGTAATCTCTGCCACCCTGGCCGGGCTAGCCGGCGCCACCAAGGCCATCATTTTCCAGTTTGCGGCACTCACCAATGCCCACTGGCAAACCTCCGGAGAGGTCATTCTGATGACCCTCGTGGGCGGTCTGGGCACCGTGTTCGGTCCCGTTCTTGGCGCCATCACCGTGGGTGCTCTCAACCACGAACTGTCTGCCTTCGGCTCCTGGGTGCAGGTGATACTGGGCACTATTTTTGTTGTCTGCGTCATGGTGTTCCGTCGCGGCATCATTGGTGAACTCCAGCGACTGGTCAGTCGTAAGAGCGGGTAAGGACCATGCGAATTATTTCTGCCCAAGAGGTAGCCGGCACACTGGCATGGCCGGCACTGATCGAACGCCTCGCCACGACCTTTCGCGAAGGCGTGGAGGCACCGCCAAGACATCATCACGCCATGTACCGCCCGGATGGTGAGGCCACCATGCTGCTTATGCCGGCCTGGGAAAAGGCCGGTTACATCGGTATGAAAATGGTCAATGTTTTTCCGCAAAATGCCAACGCCGGGCTACCCGCCATCTCGGGGCTGTACATCCTGTGCGAGGGCAAGCATGGCACTCCCCTCGCCTGTATCGACGGCAGTGCCCTGACCAGTCGCCGGACCGCAGCAGCGTCGGCGCTGGCAGCGCGGGAATTGGCACGGCGAGATTCTGAATCCTTGCTGGTGGTGGGCACCGGCAAACTGGCACCAATGCTCGTTGAGGCGCACGCCGCCGTTCGGCCCATCCGAACCGTCCGGATATGGGGCCGAAATCCCGACAAAGCTGCCGCCCTGGCCGAGCAGTTCCGTGACCGGTTCGACTGCGAAGCGGTCACGAACCTGGAAGCCGCAGTTTCCGAGGCAGACATCATCAGCTGCGCGACCCTGGCGACCGAGCCACTGATTCGGGGTGAGTGGCTGCAGCCGGGTAGCCATCTGGATCTGGTAGGCGCATTCCGGCCGTCCATGCGGGAAACCGACGGCCAGTGCCTGGCCGGCAACGAAGTCTTCGTGGACACCTACGCCGGTGCCATGGGCGAGGCGGGCGACATTCTCCAGGCCATTGACGACGGCGCGTTCAGTAAGGCCGATCTGCGAGCCGAACTGGCGGAATTACTGCGGGGGGACAAACCGGGGCGCACCAGCGAAGATGCCATCACGGTCTTCAAATCCGTGGGTGCCTCGCTGGAGGACCTTGCCGCCGCCATCGAAGTCTGGGAAACGCTGGAACACGGCTAGCCCCCCTCGCTCCGAAGCCCGCCCTCAACGGCCTCGCCAACCAGCCAACGCCGCAAAATCTGAATACCCCGTTCCTGCCGCCGGCTGGTCTTCCAGGCAAAATAAAACTCATCCCCGGTCATCACCGGATGACAGGGCAGCCGGACAAAGTCCTCCGAATCCTTGCGGGTACTGAGCATGTAGTCGTTGGTCAGTGCGATGCCCTGATGGAACCGGGCCGCTTCCAGCGCCAACAGCATGTGACTGAAATGCTGAACGCGCGCCACCGCCGGGATCGGACGATCCACCTCCTTGAACCACACCTCCCAGTCGCCGGCGGGCTTCTCGAAAATACTGTGGGTCGACAATAGCGGAAACCGCGCGACCTCATCCGGCGTCAGCTGAATATCATCCTCATCGGCCCCCTCACGCCCGAGCTCACGACGGATTTTCTGCCAGTAATCCTGACTGCAGACGGGGAACAGCCGCTCCACATACAACAACTCATAGCTGTATGCCGGCGAATCCTTGTGGATCGTGATAAAGCAGTCCGCCACCCGATCCGACAACACCGGATTCTCACTGCTCATCTCCAGCGCCAGATCAATCTGCGGGTGTAACCGCTGCAACTCCGGCAGCCTTGGCACAAGCCAACGCACCGCAAAAGAACTGAACACCGACAACCGAATACGGGCCTCCTCATGCCCGAGCAATTGCTCACTGGCCCGTTCAATTTGCAGCAGCGCGGAACTGACCGCATCCAGATACTGCCGTCCCTCATCGGTTAGCGTCAGTGTCCGGCCGCTACGCCAGAACAGCTGCTCACCGAGGTAGGTTTCCAGCTGCTTGATCTGGTGGCTCACGGCACTCTGGCTGACCGCCAGTTCCTCGGCGGC
>JABURI010000212.1 GCA_014762755.1 Marinobacter sp. | reverse complement strand
GTCTTCGAGGAAACCGCGGAGCACGCGGACCGGATCATCCTGACCACACCGGTGCTGTCCCCGGCCAAGTTCCTGCGCATCAGCAACAACGACCGCCCCGGTTTCGAGGTGGCGCGTATTCCCATGAGCTACCGGCCCGAGCTGGGCCTGGAGCAGGCGGTTCGCGATGTGTGCGATCGCGCGGAGCAGGCGGTACGAGACGGCAAGGTCCTGTTGATCCTGAGTGACAAGGATCTCAAAGAGGGAGAACTGCCGGTGAATGCCTTGATGGCAACCGGTGCGGTCCACCACCACCTGGTCAGCAAGGGCCTGCGTTGCGATTCCAATATCATTGTTGAGACCGGTTGGGCGCGGGATCCGCATCACTTTGCCGTGCTGTTCGGTTTCGGTGCCACGGCTGTCTACCCGTACCTGTCCTACCAGGTGATGAACGATCTGATCCGCACCGGCGAGGTGCTGATCGATCCGATCGAAGCCAAGAACAACTACCGCAAGGGCATCAACAAGGGCCTGCTGAAGATCCTGTCCAAGATGGGTATCTCAACCATCACGTCCTATCGCGGTGCCCAGCTGTTCGAGGCCATCGGTCTGGCGGACGACGTCGTGGATCTGTGCTTCAAGGGCGTGCCGAGTCGAATCCAGGGCGCCGGCTTCATCGACTTCCAGGAAGACCAGGAGAAGCTGGCATCCGTTGCCTGGAAGGCCCGCAAGCCGATTTCCCAGGGTGGCCTGCTCAAATATGTGCATGGCCAGGAATACCACGCCTTCAACCCGGACGTGGTCGGCAAGCTGCAGGAGGCCGTGACCAGTGGTGATTACGGTCACTACAAGGAGTACGCTGGCCTGGTTAACGAGCGCCCGGTGGCAACCCTCCGGGACCTGCTTGCTTTCCGCAAGGATCTCAAGCCGATTGATATTTCCGAGGTCGAGCCGGTGGAGAACATCTTCCCGCGCTTTGATTCCGCGGCAATGTCTCTCGGGGCCCTCTCTCCGGAAGCGCACGAAGCCCTGGCGGTCGCGATGAACACCTTGGGCGGGCGCTCCAACTCCGGTGAGGGCGGCGAAGACCCGGCCCGTTACGGCACCGAGAAGCGCTCCAAGATCAAACAGGTGGCGTCTGGTCGCTTTGGCGTAACTGCCGAGTACCTGCGCAGTGCCGATGTCATGCAAATCAAGGTGGCCCAGGGTGCCAAGCCAGGTGAGGGCGGCCAGCTGCCGGGTGGCAAGGTCAACGACTTGATTGCGCGTTTGCGGTATTCCGTGCCCGGCGTGACCCTGATTTCGCCGCCGCCGCATCACGATATCTACTCGATTGAGGACCTGGCGCAGCTTATCTTTGACCTCAAGCAGGTCAACCCGCAGGCGCTGGTTTCCGTGAAGCTGGTGTCCGAGCCCGGCGTTGGCACCATCGCGGCGGGTGTGGCCAAGGCTTATGCCGACCTGATTACCGTCTCTGGCTATGACGGTGGTACCGCAGCCAGTCCGCTGACATCCATCCGATATGCCGGTTCCCCCTGGGAACTGGGCCTGACTGAAACCCAGCAGGCCCTGCGCGCCAACGACCTGCGCGGCAAGATCCGCCTGCAGACCGATGGCGGTATCAAGACCGGCCTGGATGTGGTCAAGGGTGCCATTCTTGGTGCGGAAAGCTTCGGCTTCGGTACCACGCCAATGGTGGCGTTGGGCTGTAAGTACCTGCGAATCTGTCACCTGAACAACTGTGCCACCGGTGTTGCCACCCAGAATGATCACCTGCGTGAAGAGCACTTCAAGGGCACGGTGGAAATGGCGATGAACTTCTTCCGCTTTGTCGCGGAAGAAACCCGGGAATGGATGGCCAAACTGGGTGTTCGCAGTCTGGAAGAGCTGGTCGGGCGTGTCGACCTTCTGGAGCGGCTGCCGGGTGACACCGAGCGTCAGAAGAAACTGGATCTGACCCGCCTGCTGGAGAACGACAGCATCCCGGCGGACAAGCCCCAGACCTGTCAGGTGGAGCGGAATGAGCCGTTTGATCGCGGCACCCTCGCCGAGCAGATGGTCAAGGACACCGCGACAGCGATCGAGAACAAATCCGGTGGGGCCTGGTCCTACAGGGTCACTAACTGTGACCGTTCCATCGGCGCCCGCCTGTCCGGGGAGATTGCCGAGCGGCACGGCAACCAGGGCATGGTGGATGCACCGATCACGCTGGATCTGACCGGTACTGCGGGTCAGAGCTTTGGTGTCTGGAACGTCGGTGGTCTCAACCTGATCCTTGAAGGTGATGCCAACGACTACGTGGGCAAGGGCATGACTGGCGGGAAGCTGGTTATCAAACCGCCCCGTAACAGCGGCTTCAAGAGCCAGGAAACCTCCATCATGGGTAACACCTGTCTGTACGGTGCCACCGGTGGCAAACTGTTTGCGGCGGGTACGGCTGGTGAGCGTTTCGCGGTCCGTAACTCCGGTGCCCATGCAGTGGTCGAAGGGGCCGGTGACCACTGCTGTGAATACATGACGGGCGGTCTGGTAACGGTGCTGGGTAACACCGGGCATAACTTCGGTGCCGGTATGACTGGTGGGTTTGCCTATGTCATGGACCTTCACAATACCTTCGTGGACAAGTACAACCACGAACTGGTAGAGATCCAGCGTATTTCCAGTGAGGACATGGAGTCCTACCGCAACCACCTGCGCGGCGTTATCCGTGAGCACATCGCGGAAACCGGCAGTGAGTGGGCGGAGCACATTCTTGAGAATTTCGACGACTACATCGGCCGTTTCTGGCTGGTCAAGCCCAAGGCCGCGAGCCTGCGCAGTCTGCTGGCCAGCACCCGGGCTCGCCCGGAGTAACCGCCCGGTTCGGAGAGGTTTGGGGGTGTGCGGCGGGTCCGCCACCCCGGTCGAAATTGAGCTGATGAGAGCATCATGATGAAAGAACGACTGAGTAACGACTTCCAGTTTGTCGAAGTTGGGCGGATCGACCCCAAGAAGGTTCCGGCCAAGAA
>JABURI010000072.1 GCA_014762755.1 Marinobacter sp. | reverse complement strand
TCCTCCTATGCTCTAATCATAGGCCAGGAGTGTCTAGTGGACCGGGGTAAGTCCATTTTTGTTCGGTCTGAGCCTAGCTTTTTGGGGGATTTTGTTCCCAATAAAAACAGGTTTGCGTTGACCTTACTTCATGGCACTGGATTGTTTTCAATTCCGGCAGCTATTTCAGTTTTTGTTGCAGAGTTACGCTTTTTATTTGATTCTCACAGAGGGTTAGGAGGTTAGGGGGCTCCTCGCAAGAGTCGCGAGTGAGGCGGGCGCACGACCTGAAACCGCAATGTCCGCTTTGCGACCGTAGCGAACTTAATGAACTTTTTTCTAGAAGTGCTTTGGTTTCATTCAGTGCAAAGGTCATATTGTGATCGCCCCAATTTCCTTTCGAATTTGTGCGGACACACCATGGACACAATTTGGACAGAGGCTCAATTTCATGTGCCAAACGGGGCGATTTTAAAAGCAGGGCAGAGGTCATTGCCTGATTCGAGGCTTGGGTGATTGCAGTTTCGAAGACTGAGTGTGACCGGGAAAGGTTGCAGTGTGTAAGGTGTTGATCTGCCCTCTGTCAACAACACTCTAGTTTGACCGCTTTTCATCAACCTAGATTGTCCGGTTTTCATCAGTTTTCAGTGTCCGGTTTTTGATCGTCAGGGTCGTCAGAGTCCTCCTGTTGGGCAGTAGTACCGGGAACGAGACCGGCCTTCCGCTTGTCCTTCAGCCGGTAGCTCTCGCCCTTGATGTTCAGTGTCGTTGAGTGATGCAAGAGCCGGTCAAGAATGGCGGTGGCAATGACCTGATCTCCGAACACCTCGCCCCAGTCCATAAAGCTCTTGTTCGAGGTCAGGATGGTGCTGGCCCGTTCATAACGCCGGTTGATCAGGCGGAAGAAAAGGCTGGCTTCCTCCCGGGTCATGGGCAGGTAACCGATCTCGTCAAGCACCAGCACCTTTGGATACGTCAGTTGCTGGAGTTGCCGATCCAACCGGTTTTCCTGTCGGGCTTTGACCAGCGTGCTCACCAGGCGGTCCAGGGTCATGAACAGCACGCGGTGGCCGGCTTCCGCCGCCTTTACGCCGAGAGCAACCGCGAGGTGGGTTTTGCCCACGCCCGGTGGTCCCAGCAGGATCACGTTCTCGTTGCGTTCCACGAACCCAAGGCCGGAGAGTTCTCGCACCAGCTTGCGGTCAATGCTCGGCTGGAAGCTGAAGTCGAACTGCTCCAGGGTTTTGATCCAGGGCAGCCGGGCCTGCTTGAGGCGGGCATCAAGGCCTCTCTGGTGCCGGCCACCCCATTCCTGGGCCAGGGCCTGCTCCAGGAACTCCCGGTAGTTCAGGTCCTTCTTACTGGCGTGTTCGCACAGGGTGTCCAGGGAGGCTTGCAGGTGGTCCATCTTGAGCCGGTCGAGGAGTTGGTCCAGGTTCATTGGAGCACCTCCTCATACACGGCCAGGCTCCGGTGCTGCACCGGCATTACTTCCTGCCACAGGGGCTCGTGGTGCTCCGCGACGGTTTGCCAGCCTTGCCTGCGATCGGTCATTCGGTGACGGGCGACTTCCTGGCCCCGAAGGTCGTAGACAGTCAACTCTCCGTCCAGGCTGATACGGATATTGACCCGTTGGCCACAACACTCGGCCGGCACGCTGTAACGGTTGCCCCGCACATCGATGTAGGCGTCCCAGCCCACATGGCGGATGTCGTAGTACCGTGTATCGAACTCGGTCGCTGGCCGGGCCAGCAACTGGCTTCGTTCTTCTTCGAAACGCTGAGCCGGCGTCTGCTGGAACTGGCGCAGTGTGCGCTGGCTGGCATAGCTGCTCAGCCACTGCTCCAGCAACTGGTTCAGGTGCGCGTAGCTGTCGAAGCTGCGATAGCGCTGGAAGAAGTGGTGCTTCACGTAGCCCACCATACGTTCGGTCTTGCCCTTGGTTCTGGGCCGCTGGGGCCGGCAAGCCCGGGCGGCGAAGCCGTAATGGTTCGCCAGTTCCAAAAAGCCTGCGTTGAAGACCACGCGGCCACCACTGTCATGCCGAATGACGGCGGCTTTCTGGTTATCCACCAGAACACGCTTGGGCACACCGTCAAAGTACCGGAAGGCCTGAACCAGGGACTCGTAGGTATGCTCTGCATCCTGACTGGGACCCGCCCAGACGTGGAAGTGGCGGGAGTATCCGAGGATATTAACCGCGAAGTTGACGGTGCACAGCCGGCCAGCGACCTCGGTCCGGATCTGGCCCCAGTCGTGCTGAAGCTGCTCCCCCGGGATGGTTTCATAGCGCACCGTTTGCTTGCTGGCTCTCAGGCTGCGCTTGGGCTGGATGTAGCGGCGAATCAGGGTAACGCAGCCATCATAGCCCCGGTCCTGTAGCAGCTGACGGATGACCTCTGCGTTCCAGACTTCCTGACCCAGTAGTTCATCAATGTAGGGCTTGAAGGGATCCAGCTTGCTGCCACGTGGGGGCTTGGGTTTACCAGTCAATGGCGCAGGCAAAGCTAGGTAACGGCGTACGGTGCGTTCGGAACAGCCAATCTGGTGCGCGATGTCCACGATGTACGCCCCCTGACTGCGAAGTTGCTTTATCATGTGAAAGTCCTCTCGGCTTTGCATGATTCGATTCCTGTTCGGTTTGGTCACCTTCAAGAAAAGATCATGCGGGTCGGGAGGACAATCTACGTTGCTGATTTAAGGTCTTTTAGCAGTACTGTCGACACCTCAAAATGGCCCGCCCGTCAGGATGGACTCAGATCGCCTTTGGGCGATCTTCGGGGCTACGCCCCGCCTTCGCTGCGCTCCGGCGCCCAAATCGCTGTCGCGATTTGTCGAACGCAGGTTCTCATCAGGACTAACGACCGATCCATATTCCACAAAAAAGCCCGCTCGATGGCGGGCTCTTTCGTGGGATATGGCCCGCCCGTCAGGATTCGAACCTGAGACCTTTGCCTCCGGAGGGCAACGCTCTATCCAGCTGAGCTACGGGCGGAAGAAATCGGGCACGGTGTGCGTCAAT
>JABURI010000097.1 GCA_014762755.1 Marinobacter sp. | reverse complement strand
ACCGCCTGTTCGTGGTTGTGGGCCCCTGCTCCATCCATGACGTGGAAGCCGCCCGCGACTATGCCCAGCGCCTGAAAAAGCTGGCAGACGAAGTCAGCGACACCATTCTGATCGTCATGCGCGTCTATTTCGAGAAGCCCCGCACAACCGTTGGCTGGAAGGGCCTGATCAACGACCCCCACCTCAACGACACCTTTGATATCGAGCAGGGCCTGCACATTGGTCGCCGCCTCCTGCTGGATATCAACGAACTTGGCCTCCCGGCTGCCACCGAGGCGCTGGATCCGATTTCCCCGCAGTATCTGCAGGACACCATCGCCTGGTCTGCCATTGGTGCGCGGACCACCGAATCCCAGACCCACCGGGAGATGAGCAGTGGCCTGTCCATGGCCATCGGGTTCAAGAATGGCACCGACGGCAGCCTCGACGTAGCCGTCAATGCCATGAAATCCGTTTCCCATCCGCACAGCTTCCTGGGTATTGACCAGCAGGGCAAGGTCGCCATTATCCGGACCAAAGGTAACAACTATGGCCATGTGGTCCTGCGCGGCGGTGGCGGCAAACCCAACTACGATTCCGTGAGCGTGGCGCTGTGCGAGCAGGCACTCGTGAAGGCCGGCCTGCGCAAGTCCATCATGGTGGATTGCAGCCATGCCAATTCCAGCAAGGATCCCGCGATCCAGCCGCTGGTACTCCAGGACATTAGCCATCAGATCCTCGAAGGCAATACTTCTATCCAGGGCCTGATGGTGGAGAGCAACATCAACTGGGGCAACCAGTCCATCCCGGAAGACCTCGCCGACCTGAAGTATGGCGTTTCCGTGACCGACGCGTGCATCGACTGGCCGACCACGGAAAAGGCCATCCGCGAGATGCGCGACAAGCTCAAGGATGTACTGCCCAAGCGCAAGGCCGGATAAAACGGCACTAACAAAAACGGGGAGCTTTCAGCTCCCCGTTTTTGTATCCGAACCTGCCGACGGCCGATCTCAAAGGCCACCGCCGGGCAAGCCCGCCACCCAGTCCAACCGATCCCGCAGAGACACCACCCGGCCGATAATGACCAGTGTTGGCGCCCTCACCTGCTCAGCATCGACACGGCTGACGATTGTCTCCAATGTTCCCGTTACCACGTGTTGTTCCGGTGTCGTACCCCGGGAAACCAGTGCGACCGGCATGTCCGAAGCCATCCCGTGTTCGATCAACTGGCGGGAAATAATGGGCAAGCCCACCAGTCCCATATAGAACACCAGAGTCTGGTTATTCTGGACGAAGTCCTGCCAGGGCAGATCGCAGCTGTCATTTTTGAGGTGGCCGGTAATGAACCGCACAGACTGCGCATGATCCCGGTGTGTCAACGGAATACCGGCATAGGCCGCACAGCCAGACGCGGCGGTAATACCCGGCACTACCTGGAACCGCACTCCGGCTTCAGCGAGGGTTTCAATCTCTTCGCCACCGCGGCCGAAGATGAACGGATCGCCGCCCTTGAGCCGCACCACCTTTAGGCCTTTGCGGGCCAGCTCCACCAGGCGTTGGTTGATCTGTTCCTGGGGCAAGGTGTGGTTCGAACGCTGCTTGCCGACATGGATCTTTTCCGCAGACTCCGGAATCAGCGACAGGATCTCGGGAGACACCAGGCGGTCGTAGAGCACCACCTCCGCCGAGGTAATCAGGCGCCAGGCTTTCAGCGTCAGCAATTCCGGATCTCCAGGACCGGCACCGACGAGGGCGACCTCCCCCATCGAAGTGTTCGGGTTCTCGGTGACCGGGTTCGCCTTGTAACGTATTGGTGCGGGCCGCGCCGCTATGCCCTCGCCGGGTGCAGATACGGTTTGATCACTCATTGAATCCTGTCAATGCCTCCCATGTAGGCGCGAAGAACTTCTGGTACCACGATGCTGCCGTCCTCCTGCTGGTAGTTCTCCATAACCGCAATCAGTGCCCGGCCAACAGCAAGACCGGAACCATTGAGAGTATGTACAGGCTCGGGCTTACCGGTTTCCGGGTTACGCCAGCGTGCATGCATACGCCGTGCCTGGAAATCCCGGGTGTTGGAGCAGGAGGAGATCTCCCGGTACTTGTTCTGGCCCGGCAGCCACACTTCCAGATCGTAGGTCTTGGCGGCGGAGAAGCCCATGTCGCCACCACACAGGGTTACTACACGATACGGCAACTCCAGCAGCTGAAGGACTTTCTCTGCGTGGCGGGTCAGCGCTTCCAGGGCGACCTCGGAATCGGACGGACGGACCACGTGCACCAGCTCCACCTTGTCGAACTGGTGCTGGCGAATCATGCCACGGGTGTCACGGCCATAGGAGCCGGCTTCACTCCGGAAACACGGGGTATGGCAGACCATTTGCAGCGGCAGCTCTTCCGCATTCAGGATGGTATCGGCTACCAGGTTGGTGGCCGGCACCTCGGCAGTCGGAATCAGGTACAGCGGATTCTCACCTTCGGTCTTGAACAGATCTTCCTCGAACTTGGGAAGCTGACCGGTTCCGTACAGGGATTCGGCGTTCACCAGATACGGCACATAGGCCTCGGTATAACCGTGCTCACCGGTGTGCAGATCCAGCATGAACTGGGCAAGTGCGCGGTGCAGGCGTGCCACCGGTCCCCGCATCACTGCAAAGCGGGAATGGGCCAGCCGGGAGGCGGTTTCAAAGTCCAGGCCCTTGAGGTTCTCGCCGAGGGTCACATGATCCTTCGGTTCGAAATCAAAACGTCCGGGCTCGCCCCAGGTACGAGTTTCGACGTTGTCGTCCTCGCTGGCACCGGCCGGCACATCTTCATCCGGGAGGTTGGGGATACCGGCCAGGAACGCATTAAGTTCTTCCTGCAGGCCACGCAGCTCGTCCTCCGCCTCGGAGCGCTGCTTCTTCAGGCTTTCCACTTCCTCCAGCAGCGGCTGGATGTCCTCGCCGGCAGCCTTGGCCTTGCCGATGGACCTGGAACGCTTGTTCTGCTCGCTCTGCAACGTTTCCGTACGCACCTGAAGGGCACG
>JABURI010000010.1 GCA_014762755.1 Marinobacter sp. | reverse complement strand
CGCTCGTTCCCCAATACCGCTGCGCGTCAGTTCCGGATTCTCACCGGATTCCCGACTACTGGAGGTGATCAGTGAATGATCACAACATCTGGTAGTTGACCAAGGATGAAAACACTATATACACGAAGAACTGTGAGGACAAGGCACTTTTCTGCTTTCCCGCTGTCTTCGTTGCTACGTCACAACAAGGAGTACGCCATGAAATCCCGCTGGTACTGGCTCACCGGAATCTCGCTGTGTGCGCTGCTGGGCGCCCAGGTTCTGGCCAGTGACAACCCGATCCCGCATTTCTCGCAGATGCAGTCACTTGACGACGGCTGGGAGCCTCTGCAATTCCCCAAGATCGAGCAGCACACCCGTTATGAACTGGTGCAGGAGGATGGCCAGCAGGTGGTGAAAGCCACCACCGATGGCGGCGCCTCCGGGCTGATCACGCGCCTGAATCTGAAGCCGGAAGACAGCCTGGAACTGGCCTGGCAGTGGAAAGTCTCGAACGTGTTCGAGGACGGCAACGCCCGGGAAAAATCCGGCGACGACTACCCGGCCAGGATCTATGTCGCGTTTGAATTCCAGCCCGATAAGGCCGGTTTTTTCGAGCGCGCCAAACGCAAAACAGTGGAGGTCCTGTTCGGTGAGACGTTGCCCGGCAATGCGCTGAACTACATCTGGGCCAATAAACTGCCCGAGGGCGAATTCATCACCAACTCCTACACCGACCGGACCATGATGGTGGCAGTGAACTCCGGCAGCGCCCGGACCGGCGAATGGGTCCGTGTGGAACGGGACATTGTGGCGGACTACCGAAAAGCCTTCGGCGAGGACCCACCGCCGTTGGTGGGCATAGCCATCATGTCCGATTCGGACAACACCGGCGAGAAGGCCACCGCCTGGTACCGGGATATCACCCTCACGCCCTGAGCAGATCAGGCGTCAGCGGTAGGCGTCCGGAAAACCGGGGATCACGTAGCTTTGGCCGTGGGGAGGCATAACCGGTAACTCACCCCGGCGCACCAGTCGCAGGTAGGCATCGTCGAATGCTTCCCTGAGAATCGCCGCCCGGGGGTTGGCGAGGGAGAACAGCCAGGCCGCTGTCCGGGAGCGGACTTCCGACTCTCTCACCACGTTGTCCGATCGTTGGGTGAGGATTTCCTGCACCGGCGCATGGTAGTCCAGCACATAATCGCCCCGGTGGCGCTTGAGCATATCGATGGCCGCCCGGTGATTCGGGGCCTCGGTGACCAGAATCTCATCGGATTCCTGCAACCACTGAATGAGGCCGGCGTAGGTGTATCCTCCGATCACGATCACAGTCTTGCCCTTGAGATCGTCGAAATGGTTCAGGGGTGCCTTACCGTCGAGGTACCAGGCGCTGAGCTGGACGGTCATGGGTTGCGCCCAGCTTTCAAGAACCTCACCTTCCAGCTGGGGAATATCGGTCAGCCCCGGCCAGGCGTCCACCGTGCCGTTTTTCAGGTAGAGGTAGATCCGGCTGATGGGCAGGAACAGGAACTCCGGCTTGTAACCGGCCTCTTCAACCACCTTGCGGGTCATGTCGATGATCAGGCCGGAGGCCTCGCCGGATTCGGTATGATGGGCAAAAGGCGGGAATTCGTTATAGGCGATGCGAAGTACACCGCCATACTCGGGAGCCTCGGCCCGTGACAACGGGGTGGCGATGGCCATCAAGGCGATGGTCAGCCAGGCACAAAGCCGGGCCGTAAACCGAACCTCCCGGAATCCGGAGGACAACTTCGCGCGACTATTCATGATCTCCAGTTCTGCAGATTGCTCTGCAGGCTAGAGTACCAGAACTTCCGGACTCCGCACTGACGTGTGACGCAATTCTGACGAGAGGTCAGATATGGTAAACCACGAAATACAGGCCGATCCCGCCCATCACCAGCGTGTAAGGCAGCGCCATCCAGACCATCCGGCCATAGGACAACCGCACCAGCGGAGCGATGGCGGAAGTCAGCAGGAACAGGAACGCTGCCTGCCCGTTCGGGGTTGCCACGCTGGGCAGGTTGGTGCCGGTGTTGATGGAGACCGCCAGATCCCGGAAGTGCTCGACACTGATGGCGCCGGCGTCCAGGGCCTGCTTGACCTCGCTGATGTAGACGGTGGCCACGAACACGTTGTCACTGATCATGGAGAGCAGGCCGTTGGCCAGGAAGAACATGCCCGGCTGCTCGCTTTGCGGCAGCGACAGCACGTAATCAATGATCGGCTTGAACAGATGCTGCTCGTGGATGACGGCAACCACAGCGAAGAACACCACCAGTAATGAGGTGAACGGCAGGGACTCCTGGAATGCCTTGCCGATCTGGTGCTCGTCGGTGATGCCGGTAAAGGAGGTAACCAGGATAATCACCAGCAGGCCGATCAGGCCCACCTCTGCCAGATGGAACGCCAGGCCGATCACCAGGATTGCAGCTGCGGCAGCCTGCACCCACAGTGCCGCCTGATCCGCCTTGGTGCGCTTGTTGCGCTCATTCTCGGCAAACTCTTCCAGCACCCGGCGTACCGGCTTGGGCAGACGGCCACCATAGCCGAACCAGCGCAACTTCTCCAGGGCCCAGCAGGTAACCAGACCACCCACCAGAACCGGCAGGCTCACCGGTGCCATGCTCAGGAAGAAGCTGACAAAATCCCAGCCGACGACCTTGGCGATAAGAAGGTTCTGGGGCTCACCGACCATAGTGGTCACACCACCAAGGGCTGTGCCTACGGCACCGTGCATCAGCAGGCTGCGCAAAAAGGCCCGGAAGTTCTCCAGATCCTCCCGGTGCAGTTCGATCACTTCCTCGTCACTGTTGGCATTGTGGTCGGAGTGTTGATAGCCCTTGCCGGATGCCACCTTGTGATACACGGAATAGAAACCCACCGCGACGGAGATGATCACAGCGGTGACCGTCAGGGCATCGAGGAAAGCCGAAAGCACTGCGGCCGCACTGCAGAACAGAAGCGACAACGCCGACTTGGACCGGACTCCCACCAGGATCTGGGTGAAGGTCACCAGCAGCAGTTCCTTCATGA
>JABURI010000064.1:15662-21958 GCA_014762755.1 Marinobacter sp. | reverse complement strand
ATAAAGACTGGCAAAACAAAGTGGTTTTCGCAAGAAAATGGCGGAAATAAGCCAATGCTGGATACACGTTTTAGCCGGATCGCAAGTGCATGAATTCAGGATGGATTCAGTTCCGCCAGGCAGTTTTCGAGGAAGACGGTGAATTCCCGCACCACGGTGTCGACACTGTTCTGGAGCCGATGCCCGTCGGGTAGAACCAGGGTGGTAATGCGTTGTTCCCGGGCCAGCTCCAGAACCGGCATTACCGGTACCACATCGTCATCCCAGCCGTGGATGATCCGTGTGTGTCTTGCCCGAATAACGGGGCTGGACTGGGGATAACGCGGCAGCGCCAATGCCGGAGCCAGCAGGAAACCGCCCAGCACCGGAGTGAGGGCGCTGGTCTGGGCACATACCCAGCTACCCATGCTGGAGCCGGCCAGGATCGTGCGCGCCGGATCCGCGCCGGCCTCGTCCATGGCTGCCCGCATCTGCTGCAGGCGGACATCCGGATCCTTGCTGCTACGATGATCGATGGCCTGGGCGCAAATGCCGGGGAACGCTTCTGCTGCCTGTTTCATGGCCTGGATCTTGGTACTGCCGGGTCCGCTTTCCAGTCCGTGGGAAAGGAACAGGTGAACGGTGTCTCGGGACATGTCAGTGCTTCTCCATGGAGTTTCGGAGTCCTCAGTTGATCGAGGCTGTGGAATCGGTTCTTTGACGCCGGGTATCGGCCAGGATATCCAGGGCATGGCGGCGCTTTTCCGGGTCGTAGATGTCCACCGTGAACATCAGCTCTTCCACCTCCACCGTCGCCAGAAGATCGTCCAGTTGCTGGCGGATGGTGGCGGTGTCTCCCAGCAACTGAAGCCCCAGGAAATCCCGGACACTGGCCTCCTCACCGGCATTCCACAGGCCTTCCATGGTTTCCACCGGTGGCTTCATCCACAGCGGCTGGCCCCGGAACAACGACAGGATACGCTGGTAGCTGGTGGTGGCCAGGTAGCGGGCTTCTTCGATGGAATCCGCGGGTATGGCCGGCACAGCGAGCATGGCATGGGGCTCGGCCAGCTGGTCTGACGGCCGGAAGTTATCCCGGTAGACCCTCAGGGCCTCCCGGTACAGGCGGGGCGCGAAATGACCGGCGAAGGCATAGGGCAGGCCGCGCATGGCAGCCAGTTGGGCGCTGTAGAGGCTGGAGCCCAGCAGCCAGATCGGTACATTGGTGCCGGCGCCCGGAATGGCCTTGACGGGTTGGCCGGGCTGCAATGGCCCCAGCAGGGTTTGCAGCCGGGCGACGTCTTCCGGGAACTGTTCGGCACCCAGCCCGTCCCGGCGCAGAGCCCGGGCCGTCACCGGATCGGTGCCGGGAGCCCGGCCCAGACCCAGGTCGATCCGGCCCGGATAGAGCGATTCCAGGGTCCCGAACTGTTCGGCAATCACCAGCGGCGGATGGTTGGGTAGCATCACCCCGCCCGAGCCCACGCGAATGGTGGCGGTCTTGCCTGCGATATGGCCGATCAGGACCGAGGTTGCCGAGCTGGAGATGCCTTCCATATTGTGGTGCTCGGCCAGCCAGAACCGTTTGAATCCCAGTTGTTCGGCGTGTTGGGCATAGGCAACACTGTTCGCCAGGGTGGTGCCGACGGAGTCGCCCTCGCGGACCGAGGCCAGTTCCAGCAGGGAATAATCAGGGTGTTTGGACATGGTGCTCCTCAAAGGTCCAGAACGACAGGCAGGTTCAGTGGCTTGTAACTACCCGTGCAGGTGCTGGCGTTAACGTGAAGACAGTTGCCGACCTGTTTCTGGCCATAGCTTTCATGGATGTGCCCGAAAATGTGGAGCCGGGGCGACCGGGATTCAAGCACCCGGGCCAGTTCCTCGCAGCCCACGGACAGATCGCCGGTGCCGCTGGGTACAGTGTCCAGGATGCCGGCGGCCGGACCATGGGTGATCAGTACATCCAGTTTCTCAGGAATTCGCTCCCAGCGCGCGGCCAGCTCGGGCCCCCGCTCCAGGTTGAATGCCCAGTTGAAGAATACCGGTGTCCAGGGGCTGCCCCAGAACCTTAGTCCTTCCAGCTCCAGGCCGCTGTCCTGAAGGTAATGGGCGTGGGTCAGCAGAACGCGGGATTCTTCCGGTTCGTCCTGGAAACACCAGTCATGATTGCCCGCGATCAGGATCTTGTGCCGGTGCGGCAGGCTGCCGAACCAGTCATTCAGATCCTCCAGATCATCCAGGGTGCCCTGGCCCAGGCAGTCGCCGGCGTGGATCAACAGGTCGCCATCAGGCACTTTTACCTGGCGATGCATGCCGTGGGTGTCGGAAATACAGACAATTTTCATAGTGGTCTCCGATTGGCGGCCTGGCGGGGCGCATTGGACAACGATCTACGATAGCATTTTCGCCGGCCCAATCCCCATTGATCCAGGAGTGCGTGTGCGACTGATCCTGAGCCGGAAAGGCTTCGATTCCTCTGCCGGAGGCTGTCCCAGCCCGGTGCTGCCCGATGGTTCCCTGTGTGTCCTGCCAATTCCCGACCCACTGTCACAGATCCGCTATGACGATGTGTCTTTCGGGGCGCGCCGTCTCGGCAAGATTGCCCGGGACCTTTCCGGCGGGCGGGTGCGGGGTGGTTCCGGTGCACATCTGGACCCGGATTTGATGGCGGATGCCCTGCCGCGCCAGCACGGTTGGCGGCCCCTGCTGGGCCAGACCGGCTCGGCCCAGGGGCATCTGAACAATCAGGGTGTGGGTGAGGGCGATCTGTTTCTGTTCTTTGGCGTATTCCGAAAGGCTGAGCTGCTGCGCCGGCGGTGGCGGTTTGTGCCCGGTACCCGGCCATTTCATGCCATCTGGGGCTGGTTGCACGTCGGTCAGGTGCATGCTGTGGATGATCTGCCGCAGGAAGTCCTGCCCTGGGCACGCTACCATCCGCATTTCTGCCGTGGACCGGATTCGGGCAATACCCTGTATGTATCATCGGACGCCTGGCGGTTATCCGGGCATCGAGACACTTTGCCGGGCAGTGGCGTGTTCCGGCATCTGCAAGAGCGCCTGATGCTGACGGATCCCGATGCCCGGCTGCCGACCCGTTGGCGGTTGCCGGCCGGATTTTTTCCTGCAGGGGGCAAACCGGCGCTAAGCTATCATCAGAAGTCTGATCGTTGGCGACTGGACCTGCCCTGGTGTTATCTGGCCAGTGCCGCACGGGGCCAGGAGTTTGTGCTGGATCTGGATGCGTATCCCGACCTGCTGCCCTGGCTGGCCGAGCTGATAGGAACGGGTGAGGCCGAAATCAAGAATAAGGAACCGGCGAATGGCTGAGACCTTCATTACGGCTGTGATCGAACAGCTTAAGAAAAACCTCGGGGACACCGTCGATGCACTTGGCGGCGGAGAGCTGGACTGGGCTGCGTTGGCGGTCCACGCATTGAGCCAGTTGGTGATATCGGTGTTCTATGTCGCCCTGTTTGTTGGCGCCTACGTGATTGTGATCGGTCTGACCCGACTCGTCGTTGGCAAGCGCCGGGCTGCCCATCCGCTGTTCGGTCATCTGCGTACCGGTGTGCGCTACCTAATGGGCCTCGGCGCGTTACTGGTGATTCTGGCCCAGTTCGGAGCAGGTGCTGAGTTCCTGGCAGCGATGGCAAAGGCCGGATTGATGGCGCTGGGTTTCTTTGTTGCCTGGCTGGTCCTGGGGCGGTTGATTCGGGAGACGATGACCCGCTACCGGATGGACCCTTCGATCCGGCAGCTGGTGGAAAACCTGTTCTCGGTACTGGCGGTCACCTTCGCGGTTGTCACGGTCGTTGCCCAATTCGGCTTCGATGTAGTCTCCATCGTGGCCGGGCTGGGTATCGTTGGTATCGCGGTGGGTTTCGCCGCCCAGTCCACCCTTTCCAACTTCATCGCCGGTATCACCCTGCTTATCGAACGGCCCTTCCGCATTGGGGACTGGGTGACGATCAACGGCCAGGATGGCAAGGTGGTGAAGATCGCTCTTCGGACCACCTGGCTGCGGACCCGGGATAACATCTTCACAATGATTCCCAACGACAGCGTGGCGTCCTCCGATATTGTCAATTACAGCGCGGAGGGAGCGACGCGACTGAACATTCCGGTAGGCATCGCCTACAAGGAATCGGCACAGGCGGCCCGGGAGGTCATCATGCCGGTATTGCATGCGCACCCGGAGGCACTGCAGTCGAAGGGTATGGAGCCCAGGGTGCTGATGGATAGCCTGGGGGATTCCTCGGTCAACCTGAAGGCGCAGGTGTGGATCACGCCGGACAACCTGGATGTGCAACCGAGGATCATGGCCGAAATACTCGAGCAGATTAAAGAGGCGCTGGATGCCGCCGGTATCGAGATACCTTTCCCGCATCTGCAATTGTTTATCGATGACGCCAAGGGGCTGAAACCGGTGGTGGAGCCCCTGTACCCGAAACTGGCGGGCGACTGATCTGCTGCTCTCTATGGCAGAATCGGCCCTGGAACGAGGATATGCATGTGAACGAGCCCAGTGGCTATTACGAGAGTGACACCACGCTGGCACAGTACCTGGAATTCCACTTTGGTGAATCCTGGCACGGCGAACCGAATTTTCCCCAGGAACTGGTGCGGCTGTGTTTTGACGCGATGAACGGTCGGGATCACGGCAAGGCCCTGGATCTGGGTTGCGCCTGCGGCCGGGCCACCTTCGAGTTGGCCACCCGCTTTGATCATGTCGACGGTGTCGACTTCTCCGAGAGTTTTGTCAGTGCAGCATCAGAAATGGCGAAGCAGGGGCAGGTACGCTACGCCCGCCCGGAAGAGGGCGAGTTGGTGAGTTACCAGGAGCGGAGCCTGGCGTCCCTCGGACTGGAAGATACGGCCGGGAGGGTGAGTTTCCATCAGGGCGATGCCTGTGAGCTCAGTCCCCGGTTCACCGGTTACGATCTGGTACTGGCGGCCAACCTGATCGATCGTCTGTATCAGCCGTCAAAGTTTCTCACCACGATTCACGAGCGTATTACCGAAAACGGTCTGCTGGTCATCGCCTCTCCCTACACCTGGCTGGAGGAGTACACGCCCCGCGAAGCCTGGGTCGGTGGTTTCCGGAAGGACGGGGAGGACTACACCACGTTTGACGGTCTGCGGGATATGCTGTCGCCGCATTTCCGGCTGCTGGTGGATCCTCACAGCGTGCCCTTCGTGATCCGCGAGACCCGGAACAAGTTCCAGCACAGCTTCTCGGAAGTGACGGTCTGGGAGAAGCTCTGAGCATCAGCTCCGGGTGAGGCTGTCCCGGCGGATGGCCCGCTCCAGGCGGCGGTGGCTTTCGCTGCGCTCGGACAGCACCTGCTGCACGTACTGTATGTGGGTGCCGGCAATCTCCCGGGCGTCATCCGCCCGCCCCTGCATGATGGCGCTGAACAGCAGCCGGTGTTGCTCCTTGAGCCCTTCCCGGGTTTCCGCTTCCCTCGCGTACATGCCGCCGATGTTGGTCACCACGCTGCTCTTGAGCATGTTGAACAGGGTGCGGATGGTGTGCAGCAGAATCACATTATGGCTGGCCTCGGCGATGGCCAGGTGGAAGCGGGCATCCGCCGCGCCCTCGGCTTCCACATCCCGCTCGGAATTCTTTTCGTAGCAGGCCTGGAGCTCCTCGTAGGCCGTCTGCAGATGCTCACGATCCACCTCTGTGGCTCGCTGGGCGGCATAGTAGGCGCAATCCGCCTCCAGGGTGCGGCGGAACTCCAGCAGATCCCGCTGCGCTTCGGGGCGGTCTTCCAGTAGCGAGATCAAAGGGTCACTGAAACTGGAACCCAGGTTCTCGGTGACAAAGTTGCCGCCGCCCTGACGACTGGTCAGAAGCCCCTTGGCGGCCAGTTTCTGCACGGCTTCCCGAAGCGAAGGGCGTGATACCCCGAACTGCTCGGCCAAAACCCGTTCCGGCGGCAGCCGCTCGCCCGGCTGCAGGGTTCCTTCCAGAATCATGGTTTCCAGCTGTTCGACGATGGTGTCGGCCAGACGCCGGGGGGCAATGTGTCCGATGGCCATTAAATGTACTACCTGAGGGTTTCGGTGGATTTGAGATTGGTCTTACCAAAACAGCATACCCCGATTACCGGTTGATTTGACAGCAATCACCAAACGCAATTGGACCAATGTCGAGGGTGGTCGTTTTGACAGCAGTTGGCCCCTTCCCCTAACGTAAGTGCCTACCTCTTGTAAATTGGTAATACCAATTATCCGTTAAGATTCCAAAAACAAGATTTGGAGAGTTGTATGTCGTCCGGATTGCTCGCCCTCTTGGCGTTTACGCCCATCCT
>JABURI010000064.1:0-15646 GCA_014762755.1 Marinobacter sp. | reverse complement strand
GTCCGGATTGCTCGCCCTCTTGGCGTTTACGCCCATCCTCCTGGCCGGGATTCTGCTACTCGGTCTGCGCTGGCCGGCCCGCCGTGCCATGCCGCTGGTGTTCCTGGTTACCGCGTTGATTGCCTATGCCGGCTGGGACATGAGTTTCAACCGCATCCTCGCATCCTCGCTGCAGGGTCTGGTGATCACCCTCGGTCTGCTGTGGATCATCTTTGGCGCCATCCTGCTGCTGAACACCCTGAAGCATTCCGGAGCTATTACCGCCATCCGCGCCGGTTTCACCAACATCAGCCCGGACCGTCGGGTGCAGGCGATCATCATTGTCTGGCTGTTCGGTTCGTTCATCGAGGGGGCCTCCGGCTTCGGGACCCCGGCGGCCATTGCCGCACCCCTGCTGGTGGCAGTTGGCTTCCCGGCCATGGCAGCGGTCATGCTGGGCATGATGGTACAGAGCACGCCGGTATCGTTCGGGGCGGTTGGCACGCCGATCATCGTCGGTGTGACCACGGGTCTCGATCGCAACAGCATCGGCGAGCGCATGGAACAGCTGGGTTCGAACTGGGACCAGTATCTGCAACTGATCACCTCCGAAGTGGCCATCACCCACGCCATCGTCGGCGTGCTCATGCCGCTGTTCATGGTCATGATGATGACTCGCTTCTTCGGCAAGAACAAAAGCTGGCGGGAAGGTCTTGAGGTGCTGCCATTTGCGCTGTTTGCCGGTATTGCCTTTGTGGTGCCTTATGCGTTGACCGGCGTGATCCTCGGGCCCGAGTTCCCGTCGCTGCTGGGCGGGCTGATAGGCCTGGCCATTGTTACCACCGCCGCTCGTAAGGGCTTCTTGCTGCCGAAAACCACCTGGGATTTCGCGCCCCGTGACCAGTGGCCATCCGAGTGGTTCGGTCTGATTGAAATGAAACTGGAAGACCTGGCCGCCAAGCCCATGAGCGGTTTCCGGGCCTGGTTGCCCTACGTGCTGGTGGGTGTGGTGCTGGTGATCAGCCGGGTGATTCCGGAGGTCAAGGCGGCCTTCACCGCAGTCGGCGTGGGCTTTTCCAATATCCTGGGTGAGGCCGGCATCAACGCAGGCGTGCAGCCGCTATACCTGCCCGGCGGTATCCTGGTGATGGTGGTGATCGCCACCTTCTTCATCCACCGGATGCAGGTCCGGGAGCTGACGGCTGCGGTCAAAGAGTCCGGCAGTGTCCTGCTGAGCGCCGGTTTTGTGCTGCTGTTTACCGTGCCCATGGTGCGGATCCTGATCAACTCCGGCGTCAACCTGTCGGACCTGCCGAGTATGCCCATCGCCATGGCGACCTGGGTGGCCGATACCGTCGGCGGTATCTATCCGCTGCTGGCGCCCGCCGTGGGTGCCATGGGCGCCTTCCTCGCCGGTTCCAACACTGTCTCCAACATGATGTTCAGCCAGTTCCAGTTCGGCGTCGCCGAGAGCCTGGGGCTGTCCACCGCGCTGATCGTGGCGGTGCAGGCCGTGGGTGCCGCCGCCGGCAACATGGTGGCGATCCACAACGTGGTGGCTGCCTCCGCCACGGTCGGCCTGCTGGGCCGTGAAGGCCAGACCCTGCGCAAAACCATCTGGCCAACCCTGTATTACCTGTTGATGACCGGCCTGATTGCCCTGATCGCCGCCTACGGTTTGGGCATCGTGGATCCGTTGGTCTGAGTGTAAGCGTGCAAACGCCGTTTCCGTGAAGGAGCCGATTATGAACGAACTGTTTTACGACGCCGCACCCAATGCCACCCGGGTTGCCCCGGAGCGACCCGGACCGCGGCAGTATCCGGCCAAGCCCCGGGAAGTGATCCTGTTCGGGACCTGCGTGGTGGATCTGTTCTTTCCGGAAGCGGGGCTCGATGCCATTCGACTGCTTGAACGCGAGGGCATCCGGGTGCATTTCCCGGAAGGCCAGAGCTGTTGTGGCCAACCGGCCTGGACCTCGGGCTATGCCGCCGAAGCGAGGGAAGTGGCCCGGGCGCAGCTGGCGGTTCTTGAGTCCGGCATGCCGGTGGTGGTGCCCTCGGGCTCCTGCGCGGGCATGTTCCGCCAGCATTACCGGGAGCTCTTCGCCGAGGAGCCGGAGACCCTGAAACGGGTGGAGTCGTTGGCCGAACGCACCTTCGAGTTCACCGAATTCCTGCTCAAGGTCTGCTGCGTGGACTGGCAGGATCTTGGCCAGCCAACCCGCATTGCCCTGCATACCTCCTGCTCCGCCCGCCGGGAAATGAACACTCATCTCCACGCCCGGGAGCTGCTGGGCAAGCTGGCCAGGGTGGAACGGGTCGACCATGACCACGAGAGCGAGTGCTGTGGCTTCGGCGGCACTTTCTCGGTGCGGATGCCGGAAGTCTCCGGCGCCATGGTGCAGGACAAGACCCGGTCCCTGATGGCGTCCGGTGCTGATGAGATGGTCACCGCCGACGGCGGCTGCCTGATGAACATCAACGGTTCCCTGGACAAACAGCAGCAGGCCTTCCGGGGCCGCCACCTGGCCAGCTTCCTGTGGGAACGCGTAAGCGGGGAGGGCAAGGCATGAGCCAGCGCATACCTGTTACCGAACTGACCGGCGGTTTCCGGGACCGGGCCGAAGTCGCCCTGGCCGATGGCCAGTTGCGCACCAACTTCCGCACCGCCATGGACTCGCTGATGAAGAAGCGGGCCGATGCCTTCCCCGACGAGGAGGAGCGCGAGGGCCTGCGGGAGCTGGGTAACCGGATCAAGGCCCGGGCCCTGTCCCGGCTGCCGGACCTGCTTGAGCAGCTGGAAGCAAAGCTGACCGACAACGGCGTGAAGGTGCACTGGGCGGAAACCACCGAACAGGCAAACGAGATCGTCCATGGCATCATCGGGGCCCGTCAGGGCTCGCAGGTGGTGAAGGGCAAGTCCATGGTCAGCGAGGAAATGGAAATGAACGACTACCTCGCCGAGCGCGGGGTAGAGTGCCTGGAATCGGACATGGGCGAGTACATCGTTCAACTGGACGGCGAAAAACCCTCCCACATCATCATGCCGGCCATCCACAAGAACCGGTATCAGGTGGCCCGCCTGTTCCACGACAAGCTGGGCGTTGACGAAACCGACGACGTCAATGAGCTGATCCAGATCGGCCGCCGGACCCTGCGCCGCAAGTTCATGGAGGCGGACGTCGGGGTGTCCGGCGTGAACTTCGCCATTGCCGAGACCGGCACCCTGCTGCTGGTGGAGAACGAAGGCAACGGCCGGATGAGCACCAACGCGCCACCGGTGCACATTGCCGTGACCGGCATCGAGAAGGTGGTGGAGAACCTGCGGGACGTGGTGCCGCTGTTGTCCCTGCTGACCCGGTCAGCCCTGGGCCAGCCCATCACCACCTACGTGAACATGATCTCCGGCCCGCGCAAGGCCGACGAGCTGGACGGCCCGGAGGAGGTGCACCTGGTTCTGCTGGACAACGGCCGCAGCGGGGCCTTTGCCGATGCCCAGATGCGCCAGACCCTGAACTGCATCCGCTGCGGCGCCTGTATGAATCACTGCCCGGTGTACACCCGGGTGGGTGGCCACACCTACGGCGAGGTTTACCCGGGGCCGATCGGCAAGATCGTGACGCCGCACATGGTCGGGCTGCACCAGGTACCGGACCATCCCAGCGCGTCCTCGTTGTGCGGCGCCTGCGGTGAGGTGTGCCCGGTGAAGATCCCGATCCCGGAGCTGCTCCAGCGCCTGCGCCAGGAAAACGTGAAAAGTCCGGCCGAAGGACCGAAGGTGAAGGACGGTGGCGCCAAGTATTCCCGGAAGGAACGTCTGATCTGGCGATTCTGGCAGACCCTCAACAGCAGTCCGGTGCTCTACCGCCTGTTCCTGTGGGGCGCCACCCGGTTCCGCAAACTGACACCGAAACACGTTGGTCCCTGGACCGAAAACCACACCGCGCCGGTCCCGGCGAAACGGTCCCTGCATGATCTGGCCCGGGAACACCTGGCCCGCAACGGAGGGCAATGACATGAGCGCCCGCAGCAATATCCTGAACAAGCTTCGCACCGGCCTGGCCGGCTCCATTCCGCGCCCGGACGACTTCGACGAGCGCCTGGTGACCGAGCCCTGGCAATACGCGCCGGAAGACCGGATCACCCGGCTGCGCAGTCTCATGGAAGCGGTGCACACCGAGATCCATCAGGTCAGCAGTGACAGCTGGCCGGAGAAGGTGGCCGGGATTCTGGCGGCGCGTAACCTTTCCAACCTGCTGCACGCCCCGGCAACGGCCCATGGCCAGAAACTCGGGGAATACTGGCCGCAATCAGGATCGTCCGCGCAACTGCTGGCCTATGACCGGCCGGTGGAGGAGTGGAAAGAGGAACTGTTCTGGCAGGTGGATGCGAGCCTGACCGGTACCGTTGGCGCCATCGCCGCCACCGGCTCTCTGGTGCTCTGGCCGGACCGGCACGAACCCAGGCTGATGAGCCTGTTGCCGCCGCTGCACATTGCACTGCTCAGGGCCAGCGAGATCGAGGACAACCTGTACGCCATGATGCAGCGCCAGAACTGGTCGGCGGGCCTGCCCACCAACCTCCTGCTGGTGTCCGGCCCATCCAAGACCGCAGATATCGAGCAGGTGCTGGCCTATGGTGCCCATGGCCCGAAGGAGCTGGTGGTCCTCATCCTTGAGGATGCCTGAGGTGGGCAGGGTTACTTGACCCCGAACCCGCGCTTGTTGAGAAATTCCTTCATGTGCGGGCGCAGTTTGGTGGTGAACAGCGGCTTCAGCTCCTTCGACCAGTTGGAGTCCTTGTTGCCACCGGTACGGTCCAGGTAATACTGGTGCATGGTGTCGTCGAACCCGGCGACCTGCTCCTCGTCCTTGCTGTCGTCGTAATAATCTTCCTTGAGGATGGTCTCCAGCGGCAGCCGGGGCTTGACCTCCGGATCCTGATCCGGGTAGCCGAGGCTCATGCCGAATACCGGGTAGACGTGCTCCGGCAATTTCAGAATCTCGGCCACCTGGGCCGGATCATTCCGGATCCCGCCCACGTAACACAGCCCCAGGCCCTCGGATTCGGCGGCAACCGCCACGTTCTGGGCCATCAGGGCGGCGTCCACACTGGCCACCACCAGTTGCTCGGTCATGCCCCGGACCACATCGGCACCGGCCCGCTCGGCGGCCTCGGTGGAGCGCTTCATGTCGGCGCAGAACACCAGGAAATCCGAAGCTTCCACCACGTGGGCCTGGCCTCCGGCCAGTTCGGAAATCTTGCGGCGGTTCTCTGGATTGACCACGTGGATGATGGAGTAGGCCTGAACGTGGTTGGAGGTGGCGGCGCACTGGCCGGCACGAACCAGCTCTTCCAGCAGCTCATGGGGGATCTTCTGATCCTTGAACTTGCGGATGGAGCGGTGAGATTTGATGAGTTCAATGGTCGGATTCATGGGTTCTCTCTGATACATGACTTTCAGATAGCATACGAAACAGTTCACAATAATCCGTTCCATGGCCGTAAGGCAAACGACTGAGAATTCCCTTCCCTGGAGATTACGCTCTTGTCTGCTGACGAGACCAAACGAAACTTCGTGGCCGTCTGCGTATCGCTGACGTTCTGCTTTGTCGTCTACTCAATGTTGCTGGTGACGGTTCCGGTCTACAGCCTGGAGTTGGGCGCGACGCCCCTGATGCTGGGGGTGGTGCTGAGTTCCCAGTATCTGCTCCCGTTCCTGCTGGCCATTCCACTCGGCGGCGTGGTCACGCGCTATGGAGGGCGGGTGACTCTGGTGGCGGGCGCGCTCGTCATGGTGGTGGGGCTGGTGCTGATGCAGGCCTTGCCGGGTTTCTATGGCTTGATTGCCGGCCAGCTGCTGGTCGGATTGGCCCATTTGCAGATGGTGCTCTCGGCGCAGACCGTGATCTCGTCACTGGCGACCGGGCCCAAGTTGGAAGGCTATTTTGGCTGGTATGCGACCTGGTTGTCCGGCGGTCAGGTGCTTGGGCCACTGTTGGCCGGCGGCTGGATCGAGTTGGCAGGAGGGGTTGGTAGCCTGTTTCTGGTCATGGCCGCCGTTGCACTCGCTGGCGGTGTCACCGGCCTGCTGCTCACCGGTGAGGCGAACCGGGGCGAGCGGGTCGCCCGGTCGCAAACCGGCTTCCGGGCCCAGGCCAGGCTGATGCGCTCGAACACCGGCGTGCAGATTTCCGTGCTGATCACGATCGCCGGCATGTTTGCGCTGGGCGTTTACGGCAGCTACCTGCCCGTGTATCTCGACAGTCTCGAGATGAGCGCCGCGGTGATCGGGGTACTGGTCAGCATTCGGGCGGGCGTGTCCATGCTTGCGCGTCCCTTTATTCCCAGAATCATTGCTTGGGTGGGCGGTCGCGAAAACGCGACCTATCTGTCCCTCGGCACGCTTGCGGTTGGCCTGGGATGCCTCGGGTTTGCCGGCAATGCGCCCATCGTGGCGCTGTTGTCGGTGCTGGTGGGCGTGGGTTCCGGTCTGTGTCAGCCCCTGTCAATGGTGGTGCTGGCGGAAAATGTCGAGAAAGCTCAGCGCGCTGGTGCCCTGGGCATGCGGCTGATGGCGAACCGGGCGATCCACTTCCTGGCCCCGTTGCTGTTCGGCGCTGTCCTGGCAGCGGGTGGGTTTGGCGTGTCGTTTGCCCTGTCCGGGCTTGTGGTGGCGGTGGTTGCCGGGGTGTTGTACCGATTCAGGATGTCGGGACAGGATTTACGGTAGTTCCGGATGTAGTAAAGTGACGGACTTTCAAAAGCAGGATCTTACTCCATGACCCTCAAAGTGTTGATGATCGGCGGCGGCGGGATCGGCGCGTATTATGCGGCCCGGCTTGCCAGGGCAGGCCATGAAGTGGTGCTCACGGCTCGGGGTGATCACCTGAGAGTCCTGCAAGGCCGGGGGCTTCGGGTGGATTACGAGGGTGAGAAGCTCGACTGCCAATTGCCGGCGGTGGATCACGCTGCCCTGGTTCAGACATACCAGGCCGATGACTTTGATCTGGTTGCCATTGCTTTGAAATCGACCGCCACCGGCCCGGTGATGGAGGAACTCGGCGACTGGCTCGGGGCCGGCTCCGTGCCGGTGCTCTCACTGCAAAACGGCGTCGACAATGAGCCGTTGATTGCCGATGCGATCGGCGAAAAGCGGGTGCTGGGCGGTCTGGCTGTGCGCATCGGTGGCCACATCATCGAACCCGGCAAAGTGTTTGCCGAGGGCGTGGCCCAGATCGTCATGGGGGCCTGGCCAAAAGCCGGTGACCAGGGCGATGCCCGGTTGCCGCTGCTCGAACGCCTTGAGAATGCCTTCAACGAAGCCGGCATTCCCACCACGGTTACCGACGACATCCGCTACGAACTCTGGCGCAAGCTGGTGATCAACAACGGGGTTAATCCGCTCTCGGCCCTGACCGGGCTGGATACCCGCAGTCTCACTCACCATCCCGAGTTCAGCAAGATTGTCTACGGCATGATGGCGGAGACGGTGGAGGCGTCGAAGGCGGATGAGGTAAACCTTGGCCAGCAGGATCTGGAGGAGATGTTCGACCTGATCAGCAACTTCAACGCCATCAAGACGTCCATGCTGGTGGACAAGGAAAAGGGCCGGCCACTGGAGCTGGACAGTATCGCCGGCGCAGTGCTCCGGCGATGTGAGAGCCTCCGAATTCCGGCACCCTATACCCAAACGGTAAATGCGTTACTGCAATTCCAGGAAAGCAGCGGTCACTCGGTGCCGTAACGGTCCTCCGACCAGTCCATCAGGCTGCGCTTCTGCAGTTGTGTCAGCAGGGTGTTGATGCCCGCGAGCATCAGGAACACGAAAATCCCGAATGGCACCATGGCGTGAATCTCGGGATTCGGCGCCGCAGTGGCGGGCACCAGGATCAGGCCGATGCCGTTGCGCAGCAGCCGGATGCCGAGGATGCTGTAATGAAATCCCGGTTGCAGGGTGTTGGCCGGTCCTACCAGAGTGCGTCCCAGCACAGGTAACAGGTGTACGGTGTTAAACAGAAGAACAATGAAGATAAGTGTCTGGGCTACTTGTAAAAATGTCATGGTATTGGCTGGGAAAGTAAGAATATCGGGTCAAAAAACGTTCGGAATTATCGACGATTGGCGTTTTTTTATCCAGTGCGTCACGGCCCTTGGTCGTGGGACATACCCTGGCGCCCGCTGCCGGATGCCAGGGTATCCCGGGTTCAGATGGCGACGCCTATCCGGGAATCCGTCTGCACGCGGCCATCGATTTCTTCGATGTCATCGAGCAGGGCTCGGGTAAACGATTTCATCAGTTCGGTATCGCCCCGGCTCTCCACGTTCAGCCGAATGACCGGTTCGGTGTTGGACATACGCAGGTTGAAACGCCACCGCTGGAATTCCATGCTCAGGCCATCGGTGTAGGTTATGGAGAGGGCCTCCTCCAGATACCGGCGCTCAATGCCCTGCAGGATGCTCTCCGGATCCTTCACCGTGCGGTTGATTTCACCGCTGGCGGGGAAGGTTTCGATTCGGGCGTCGATCAGTGAAGACAGCGCCACGCCCGACTGACAGAGCCGTTCGGCCACCAGTAACCAGGGGATCATGCCGCTGTCGCAGTAGGCAAAATCCCGGAAATAATGATGAGCACTCATCTCGCCGCCGTAGATGGCGTCTTCTTCGCGCATGCGCTGCTTGATGAAGGCATGTCCGGTCTTGCTTTCGATGGGTTCTCCACCCGCTTTCTGAACAAGCTCGCGGGTGTTCCAGGTCAGGCGCGGGTCATGGATGACCTTGCCACCACCGGTCTTGCGCAGGAACTGGTCGGCCAGCAGGCCGACAATGTAATAGCCCTCGATGAACCGTCCCTTCTCGTCAAAGAAAAAGCAGCGGTCAAAGTCTCCGTCCCAGGCGATACCCATGGCGGCATTGCTGGCAGTGACGGCCATGGAGGTGGGCGTCCGGTTTTCCGGTAGCAACGGGTTCGGAACGCCGTTGGGAAAGTTGCCGTCAGGCGCATGGTGAACACGGTGGAACTGGAAGGGCAGATGCGGCTCGAGGGCATCGATCACCTCGCCGGCGCCGCCATTGCCGGGATTCACGACGATACTCAGCGGTGTCAGGGTGTCCCTGTCAATGTAGCCGAGAAGGTGCTCGATGTAGGGTTTCATGGCATCGATCTGGAAATGTTCCCCCATTTGGCGGGCGGCATTGCCCAGGGGTTCGCGGCAGCCTTCCCGGATGGCCAGTAGTCCGTTGGTGGAGCTGATCGGGCGGGCATCCGGGCCGACCATCTTCATGCCGTTGTAGTCTTTGGGGTTATGGCTTGCGGTCACCATGATGCCGCCATCCATGCCGAAATGGCTGGTCGCGAAATACACCTGCTCGGTGCCGCACTGGCCGATGTTGAATACATTGGCGCCTGCAGCCATAAGTCCCTGGCTCAGCGCGGCGGCAATCTCCGGGCTGGACAGCCGGATGTCATAGCCGACGATCACCTTGCGGGCACCGGTCACCTCCACATAGGACCGACCGATGCGTTCGGCCAGTTCGGGATTGAGTTGGTCCGGTACCTTCCCCCGGATGTCATAGGCTTTGAAGCATTCAAGGTCCATGATCAGTCTCCTCTGGATGTTGTTGAAACGGGCCGGCCCCGGAGGGCCGGGCTCCGGTGTCAGGCCCGGGTCATCATCACCGGGATGGCTTCCTCTTCCACTTCGTCCTGGTTGGTCTCGGCCTCTTGCGGTGTTCGGCCGTACTGGTCATCCAGCCGTTCGATGTCATCCTCTCCGAGGTAGGCACCGGACTGGACCTCGATCAGTTCCAGGGGAATCTTGCCGGGATTGAACAGGCGGTGGACCGAACCGATGGGAATGTAGGTGGATTCGTTCTCCGAGAGTAGGAAGGTGTCCTCATCCCGGGTCACTTCCGCGGTGCCGCGTACGATGATCCAGTGTTCCGCCCGGTGATGGTGCTTCTGCAGGGAGAGCTTCTCGCCGGGTTTGACGGTGATCCGTTTGACCTGGAACCGGTTGCCGTTGTCGATGCTGTCGTAGCTGCCCCAGGGCCGGAACACTTCCCGGTGCACTTCGGTTTCCGACCTTGCCCGGGATTTGAGCTCGTTGACCACGTGTTTGACGTCCTGGACACGGTCCCGTCGGGCCACCATCAGCGCATCCTTGGTGTCCACCACGACCAGATCCTCGACGCCAACCATGGCCACGAGTTTGTCCGGTGCATGAACCAGGCAGCCGGAGGTCTCCCTCAGGCAGGCGTCACTGTAGACCGCGTTGCGCTGGTCATCCTTTTTGCTGATGTCCCAGAGGGAGGACCAGGCGCCGACGTCGTTCCAGCCGGCATCCAGGGGCACCAGGGTGGCGCGGGTCGTTTTTTCCATCACCGCGTAGTCGATGGAGTCCTCGGGACAGTGCGCGAAGATTTCCGCAGGAATCCGCTTGAAGCCCATGTCCTGTTCCATGGAGCGGGAGGCCAGCATGACCGTGTCATAGATATCGCGACTGTGCTTTTTCAGCTCCGCGAGATAGACGTCGGCACGGAACATGAACATGCCGCTGTTCCAGAAGTAACCTCCCTCCTCAAGCAGGGCACGGGCGGTGGCCGAATCCGGCTTCTCGATGAATCGGCGCACCGGGCGCGGCTCGTTGGGCGCCAGTTCCGGATTACCGGCGGCGACGTAGCCGTAACCGGTTTCCGGGCGGTCCGGCGTGATGCCGAACAGCACCAGGTTGCCTTCCCGGGCAACCTTCATGCCTTCTGCGATCGCGTTATGGAAGGGCTCGGTCTGATCGATGGCATGGTCTGCCGGCAGTACCAGCATGATGGCCTTGGGGTCCTGCCGGGCCACCTCGATGGCGGCAAGGGCCACGGCGGGTGCGGTGTTGCGCCCGAAGGGTTCCAGCAGGATGGATTGTGGCGCTTTGCCAATGGCGCTGAGCTGTTCCTGGACCAGGAATCGGTGGTCCTCGTTGGCCACGATTACCGGCGCTTCAACCTCCGTTTCGGGAAGGCGGGCCAGGGTCTGCTGGAACATGCTCTGCTCGTTCAGCAGGGGAAGAAACTGCTTGGGGTAGGCCCGGCGTGACAATGGCCAAAGCCGGGAGCCTGTGCCACCTGAGAGTATCACTGGAATCATAGTCCTGCTCCTTTCCTCGTTTCTTGAGTGCCCGGAGTCACCCCCGGGGCTGTTGTCTGACCTCGGTGTGTGCCATGGGTCAGCCGTTGGTTGTTTGTCCGTTGATGCGCAGATCGAACGGGGGGAAGGGGTCGGTTCCGTCGGGCCAGAGTGGCTCGACACCGTATAGAAACTCGATATCCCCCCCGAGACGGGTGCTCTTCATCGGGCCGTACTCCTCAAGGAAGGACGACATGCCCGGCAGCCCGCCCCAGGTTTCTGTCCAGGGCCGCAGCCACGCCAGGCCCCAGCCGGTGTAGAGCCCTTTGGTGATCTGCTCGTGGCCGTTGATCTCGGCAATGAGACCCGGGTCCTCCAGGCCGTCCACCACGTTCTGGGCCAGCTTGAAGAACTGCTCCCGGTTTTCCCCGTAGGCCGGGGTGTCGTTGACCTCGGCGAATACCGCCAGGAGGGTCAGTGGCTGCATCGCGTAATTCAGATACTCCAGGGCGCGATCCTCACGGCTCAGCTCCTTGGGCAGGTATCCATCGGCGGTGATCTGGCCCATGGCCTCGTCAAATTTGGCCAGTGACCAGGACCAGTCGTCACAGTCCCCGGTAGCCACGGATGCCGACATGACTGCCCAGGCGGCCCAGTAGTCGTGGTTATTCACCTTCCGTGGTTCGCGATCGGTGTAGTACTCACGCACACCGCCGACCACCTTTGAGAACCAGTCTTCGATCTGCGCCATGCGCTCCTGATCCAGCGCGGTTTCACTGGAGGAAAGCTTCACCCGCAGATAGGCATTGGCGGAGGCGGCGAGTGCCCATTTGCGCACCGCCTGGCCCACATGATTGATGTTCTCCGGCAACAGGGCATCAGAGCTGGCCCACTGCTCAAGGTTGTCGAGAACGCAGTCCCTTGCAGCCGGGCCGTCACCGTCCACCTGGTAGTCGTCAGCCGCGGCGATGACGGCCTTCTCGAAGTTGCGGATCTTTTCCGATGCCTCCAGATATTCCTGGTAGGCGGCCTCGTTCAATTCATTGCGGGCGCTGTCGCTGCCCTCGTACTTGCTGGTGAAGTCCATATCACCGGTGTGCGGCGGCACCATTTCGCAGTCATAGTCGCCGGCGTCCCGTGGCTCGGGGATCTGGTAATAACCCAGGGGCGCCCGAAGGCCCTCGGTGGGGCATTCCGCGGCGTTAAGGGCGGGCACGCCGACCAGTCCCAGCACCGTCGCCGGTACCAGCGCGCGCCAGGCCCTGGGTATGCGTCTCGGATCTTCCGTGCTCATAACGAAACTCTCCTGTCACAGTGGGTGTACTGCTTAAATGTCCTGACGGCGGCAGACTTTTGCCGTGACCGTCAGGTCCTCGGTGACTTGTTCGGGCTCGAGCGCCAGGTCGAGGGACATGAACAGCTCGTCGTTCCAGCTCTCGCCGGTGGGCAGCTCGAACATGAAGCGTCCCGTGGTCTCGACCCGGGAGCCGTATTCCAGATCCATCCGGTCCTTGCGGCCAAAGACAAACCAGATGAAGGCATCCAGTTCCTTGACGTTCGGATCACTGAACTGGAGTTCGATGAGGTATTCATCGCTCGGCAACTCCAGGAATTCGCCGCCGCCGTTGAACAGCACTTCCGTGGTTCCTGCGGTGACCCTGGTGGTGTTTTGCAGGACCGGCTCACTGCCGTTGCAGCCGTCGGTTACCATGGGAACCACCTGTCGGTAGAACTCCACGCTGTCGACGGTGTGGTAGGCCGGCAACTCCCAGATCAGGATCTTTGGTGGCGATTGCCGGAAGTTGTCGGACATCAGGTATTCGAAGATGGAACCGTCGTAGCTGCCCCCGGCAACGGCAACGTTCAGGATTTCCACGCCGAGGTATTCCTGCAGGTAACCGACGAAGTTGTAGTCCTGGGCGCCCTTGCTGTTACTGGTGCCCACCAGGGTGATGGGCGGCAGCGTGTCCTCGCCGAACAGGGCGCTGGCTTCGGAGGATTCCAGAGTGCCGGCGGCCTGGGTCCGGAACTCGTCCACGTACTGGGTCGGCCAGGTCTGGCCACAAATCCTGCGGGCGGCATCCTGGAGGGAGCCGTCCTTTCGGATCAGGCCGGTACGACGGGTCTCGAAGCTTTGTTTGGACAAGGCGTCGTAGGCCGGCATCTGCTTTATCCGTTCAGCCACCAGTTTCGCCGTACGTTTGGCACCGTAGGGCGTCCAGTGGTGATCGCGTTTGAAGTAGTAGGCCTCCTCCTGGTCTTTTTCCCGGAGCAGCGGGCTGAGGTCCGGCACCACCAGTCCGGCCGAACGGAAGCGCTCCAGTGCGCCGACATAGTTCGTCCGCGCAAAGGGCCAGGAGAAGGACACCGGCATGTACTCCGGAAGCTTGTCCGGATGAACCAGGCCCTTGGTGGGCTGGAACACCAGCACCAGCTCCGTGCCGGTGGTCCGTTTCAGGTGACGGGCCAGTCGTCTGAGATGGACGAGCCCTTCCGGGCTCGGACCGAATTGCTCCGGCAGCTCGGCATCCGACCGGAACAGCCAGCCGTCCTTGCCATCGACGAGAACATTGAAGTTCTTCAGATAACTGGTGTCGTAGGACTCAATCCGGGAAGCTGCCGGACAGAGGTCGCAGCAAGGCTCGACCTCGTACTCCGGGAAGTTCGCCGCTGATGCGTCCGACAAGCCGAGTGCAATGCCGGCCAAAACCGCCGCCAGAATACGCCCTGGCCGGGAGGTAAGGCGGAGTGCACGCTTGCTGATCCGGTGCATGAATACCGTCTCCACTTGTTTCACGGAATATCCTTTCGCCCTGTCACGGCTCAAATCGAAGTGTCCACCTTGTTTTCGCTCACGATCAGCCGTGGTGAGCCTTCCACCTCAAGAGCGAAAAAGCTGAAGACCTTGCCGCGCTGAAGATTGACCGGCGGTGTGGTGGCCAGCGCCTGGCCGTCGTCGAAGGCGCCGAGGGATACCTTGACCGCGTTGATTTCACGGTTGGCCACATCCATGGATTCCAGGCCCTGGATGACTTCGACCTTGCCGTCGGCCGTCTTGAGTGAAATGGGCGAGTCCGGTGTCAGGTTGTAGAAGGAGATCAGTGCCTTGCGCGGGTTGTTGAAGGCTTTATCCTCAAGAACCATGAGTTCCCCGGAATCCATCACTACCGCGGTATAGAACTGGTTCTTTTTCATGGTGACCTCGGCTGAACGGCCGGCGACAGACAGCTGATACCCGCCCTCCGGCAGATAGATGTAAGGACTTGCCTGCAGGGGCTCGATGTCCTTGAGGGATTTCCCGCCAATAGAAGCCTCGGGCACCGTGCCCTTGATGTCAGCGTTGACCACCCGGATAAAGGCCGCGCCATCCGGGGCTTCGGCCGCATACAGGGCATCTTCACCGGCCTGTGCGGCCAGGGGGGTAAACAGAAATACCAGCAGCAGACTCAGGGCTTTGAATAATGGACGCATGTCAGTGCTCCTCAGGGTTTGATGGATTGCGGTTAGTGGCAGCAGCCAGTTGATGGCTGGTGTTTCCGAACCAGGCCAGGGCCTGCTCGGAGGCGATCGGCTGGGCCAGGTAACGCTCCGGGAACTCCCAGAGCACCAGGCTCGGCCGGTTGGACTGGAACTCCTCGGACTGGAGGTATTCCGTCATGGGTTCGAATGGGCCTTGTCCCTCCTCGGCCAGGTTGATCAGGTCTTTCCCCAGGTAACGGCGCAGGGCGCCGGGAAAGTCCCAGAGGGGATTGGCGCTGTAGCTGGTGCCGACCAGCACCAGGTCGGTTTGCTGATCGGAGAACAGCAGGTCGTTGGCACTTTCGCCTTCCTTGGCCTTCACGGTCTCACGCTCGTTGAAGCGATCAGGTCGCGGTGCCAGGTCCTCGAACAGCGGATCCAGGGGCAGGTAGTTGAGCAGATCGCCCTCATGGGTGAGCGGTTCGCCCAGCGTGGTCACGAAGGTCTGTTCACCCCAGGACTGCTCCTCCCGGGTGTGACGGATGAAGCCCGAGGCATGCCGCGCGAAGACCTCGGCGCCCTCGGGCGACCAGTGGGTGTCGGTCCGCAGAAAGACTTGTGTGCCCCGCTCCCGGGCTCGTTCCAGATTGTCCAGCAGTTTCGGCGCGGCGATGCCTTCCGACTCCAGGCGTTCCAGGAACCGGGGGTACAGCGCCTGCATCTCGGGGGCAGGGCGGGTATCCCCCAGTTTCTCGGCATACACGCGGGCCTTGCTGGGAACCACCAGAACGACCAGCGGGATCTCACGGGCGCGCAGGAACCGGCTGACTTCAGCGACGCGCTCGAGATTGGTGGTGATCAGCTCCGGGTTATCGGTGGCCGGAAACAGCTCCTCATCGGTGAACAGCCAGTTCTCGCGTCCGATGGTCACGCCGGGACGCCCCTCGTCGAACACGAGGTAATTGATGGCTGCCCAGATATTGGTCCCGAGGTCGCGGACGGGAAACTTGTCGTCATAGTGGCTTTCCAGATCCCGTGCCAGCTCGCCGTTGATCGGGTCGAGCTTTTCGGCTCCCCCGTAGTTGGCGAGCG
>JABURI010000011.1 GCA_014762755.1 Marinobacter sp. | reverse complement strand
GCACCACCGTGGTTGGTGAAGATGGAGGTACCGTTGCCATAGGGGCTCTGGTTGATCAGGTCGATCGCCTCGCCCAGGTTGTCCACGTTCACACAAGACAGAACCGGCCCGAAGATCTCTTCCTTGTAGATATCCATGTCAGGCGTCACCTCGGTGAACAGTGTCGGCCCGACCCAGTTGCCGTCCGGCAGGCCGTCAACGGTGCATCCGCGACCGTCAAGCAGCAGCTTGGCACCCTGGGCCTCGCCAGTTGCGATGAGGGACTCGATACGATCCTTGGCCTTGGCGCTGATGATCGGGCCATAGCTGGCACCGGAATCGTTCCAGGCACCCGGGCGGGCCTTGGCCATGGCTTCTTTCAGTTCCGGAATCCACTGCTGGGCCTCGCCCACGAATACTGCAACGGAGATCGCCATGCAGCGCTGGCCGGCAGCACCCACGGAGGCGCCCACCAGGGCGTTGATGACCTGCTGCTTGTCCGCATCCGGCATGATCACCATGTGGTTCTTGGCACCGGCGAAGCTCTGGACACGCTTCATGTGGCGGGTGCCGGTTTCGTAGATGTAACGGCCAACCGGAACAGAGCCCACGAAGGAAATGGCCTTGATGGCCGGGTCGGTCAGCAGGGTATCAACCTGCTCCTTGGCACCGTGGACCACCTGCAGGACGCCCTTGGGTGCGCCCGCCTCCTCGAACAGCTCGGCCAAACGCATCGGGGTCAGCGGATCCTGCTCGGACGGCTTCAGGATGAAAGTGTTACCACAGGCAATGGCCATCGGGAACATCCACAGCGGGATCATGGCCGGGAAGTTGAACGGGGTAATGCCCGCACACACGCCCAGCGGCTGGATCCAGGAATGGGTATCCACCTCGCGGGCCACGTTCTCGACGGTCTCACCCATCATCATGGAAGCCACGTTGGCGGCGTGCTCTACCACCTCGATACCACGCCAGACATCGCCCTTGGCGTCGTCGAAGGTCTTGCCGGTTTCCTGGGAGAGGATTTCGGCAATCTCATCATGGTGCTCTTTCAGCAGCGCCTGGTAGCGCAGCATGACCCGCGCCCGCTCGGAAACCGGAGTTTCTTTCCAGCTCTTGAACACTTCGCCCGCGTTACCGATGGCCTTGCGCATTTCCTCTTCGGTGGCGCATGGCACCTTGGCGATTACTTCGTTGGTGGCAGGATTGGTGACGTCGATCCAGTTGCTGGTCTGGCTCTGGACGAATTCACCGGCAATGTACTGGGGAACATTCTTCATGCTTGGTATCCCTGTTTGTTGTTATGTGGGTAAAGCCGCCCGGGAACGGGTCTGGCCACGATTGGAAAAATCCTAGCACGGGGATTGCCAACGGGTGATTGACTAAATTTCGCCCATGATGGATTATTTTTCGATGAGCCAACTTCAGACCAACAAATCCATAGCACAAACTTCGCAATGGCCTGTGCCACCGGACAGCGTCCGTTACGTCGTACCAGAGCCCATCGTCCGGCTGCTGGCCAGCCATCCCCTGACCCGGGAGCTTTATCCGTTGGCTTTCGGACACTATCGCAAGGCCGCGGGCCACCACATGCACCGGGAGCACCATCGCGACAATCTTTTGATCTACTGCACGGAAGGCAAGGCCTTCCTGAACGTCGCCGGAGAGCCCTACACGGTGGAAGCCGGCGATTTGCTGCTGCTGCCAGCCGGGGCCAGCCATCGCTATACCGCCGATCCGGACAATCCCTGGACCATCCACTGGGTGCACTACACCGGCCCCCTGGCCGAAGACTTCCGTAATTACATGGGATTTGATGGCCCGACCCGCATCCGACACCTGGGCCGCCAGCCCCGGCTACTGGTGGATTTCAACGGTCTGCTCTCGGTACGCCAGACCGGCTTCCGCACCCGGGGACTGATCCATGCTGCCAACCGCCTGCGCCAACTACTGGCTGCGGTACCGTTGAACGTGGATGACACCAGCCAGGAACGCCGGTCCGAACTGGACACCATCCACAACTACATGCGTGAGCATCTGGAAGAACGCCTTAGCCTCGAACAACTGGCGGATCTGGCCGGCCTCTCTCCGGCGCACTTTGCCACGCGCTACCGGGAACAGACTGGCACATCACCCATCCAGCATTTCCTGCACCTGAAAGTGGAACGTGCCTGCCAGATGCTGGACACCACCGGCCTGAGTTTTGCCGACATCAGCCGCCGCCTGGGTTACGACGACGCCTACTATTTTTCCCGTCTGTTCAAGAAGGTTATGGGCCAGTCTCCACGGGATTACCGGCACACGGCCCGTCACTGAGGGCCAGAGTTCCCGGGTGGTTCGTCTACGACTTTTGTTGAATACGTCAAACCGTTACTCTGGAGCCATCGCCAATAACAAGAGATTGCGCCATGGCCCAGTACACGATAGAAATCGACGAAACCTTCAATATCCCGCGACGAAGGGTCTTTGCCCTGTTTGCCGACCACCAGCGCTTCGGCAAGCTGCTCGGTGCCCCAATCAAACGCATCCGGGACAGCGACCAGGCCGACCCCAATGGCATCGGCTCGGTTCGGAAGATCGGCATTGGCCCCATTGGCCTGGAAGAGACGGTGCTCAGCTTCGAGCCCGAGACCCTGATTGAATACACCGTCACCAGCATGAGCCCGATACGCAACCATCTCGGCCGGATCCTGTTCGAAGACACCCCGGACGGCCAGACCCGGGTGCATTACACCATCCGCTTCGAGGACATCGTGCCGTTTACCGGAAAAGTGGTCTCCAGTGCTCTGGAACAGGGAATTCGAAGGGGAATCAAGCGGGTGCCGGAACTCGCCTGACACCCCGGTGGAAAACAAATCGTTACTTGATGAATGTCACAGAATTGACCTGAGGCAAAAATTTGCATTTATCAATTCTGTAATCTCCCGCCAGGTTGCAATATCCGGCTAATGAGCCGCTCACAAAATCCTGGCGGGAGACCGAAATGGCAGTAGAGCCCATTGTCCTGTTCGATGACGGACATCACAAATGCCTGATGTTCGATTCCCTGGTAACCGGTGAGGGCGTCCAGTCCAACCAGTTCCT
>JABURI010000120.1 GCA_014762755.1 Marinobacter sp. | reverse complement strand
TGGCCGCAACTGATCATCTGGTCATTTTTGATACCACCCTCCGTGACGGCGAACAAAGCCCGGGCGCGACCATGAACAAGGCGGAGAAACTCCGCATTGCCAAGGCCCTGGAGAAGCTGCGTGTGGATGTTATTGAAGCCGGCTTCGCCATCGCCAGTCAGGGTGATTTTGACGCTGTGAAGTCGATTGCCGAGAGCATCAAGGAATCCACGGTCTGCAGTCTGGCCAGAGCGCTGGACGGCGACATCGATCGCGCCGCCGAGGCCATCCGGCCAGCAGAGCGCGGCCGGATCCACACTTTTATTGCCACGTCGTCGATTCACATGAAGCACAAGCTCCAGATGGAGCCGGATGAGGTGGTCGAGCAGGCGGTCCGGGCGGTGAAACGGGCCCGCAGTCACGTCGATGACGTGGAATTCTCCTGCGAAGATGCCGGCCGTTCGGAGCTGGATTTCCTGTGCCGGATCATCGAAGCCGCCATTGACGCCGGTGCCCGCACGATCAACATCCCGGATACCGTCGGCTATGCGATTCCCGAGCAGTTCGGTGAAACCATCCACCAGATCATGAGCCGGGTACCCAACGCCGACAAGGCGATTTTCTCGGTTCACTGCCATAACGACCTGGGACTGGCCGTAGCCAATTCCCTGGCCGCCGTTACCCGCGGCGCCCGTCAGGTCGAGTGCACCATCAACGGTCTCGGCGAGCGCGCGGGCAATGCAGCCCTGGAAGAAATTGTCATGGCGGTTCGTACCCGTCAGGACCTGTTCAATATCGACACCCGCATCGATACCCAGCATATCGTTCCAGCCTCACGGCTGGTTTCCACCATCACCGGTTTCCCGGTTCAGCCAAACAAGGCGATCGTGGGCGCGAATGCGTTTGCCCACGAATCCGGTATCCACCAGGATGGAGTGCTCAAGCACCGGGAAACCTATGAAATCATGCGGGCCCAGGATGTGGGCTGGCACACCAACAGCCTGGTGCTGGGCAAGCATTCCGGTCGCAATGCGTTCCGTACCCGGTTGCTGGAGCTGGGTATACAGTTCGAGACCGAGACCGAGCTGAATGAAGCGTTCACCCGCTTCAAGGCCCTGGCCGACCTCAAGCATGAAATTTTCGACGAGGATCTGCAGGCCATTGCCAGCGATACCCGCCAGAAGGAAGAGGAGGGGCCCTATGGGCTCGTGTGCATGCAGGTCTGCTCTGAAACCGGTGTTGTTCCCAAGGCAAGCCTGACCCTCACTGTGGAGGGCAAGGAACATAAAGTCGAGGCAGAGGGTAGCGGACCGGTGGACGCCACCTTTCAGGCCATCGAATCCCTGGTGGATTCCGGCTGTAACCTTCAGCTGTATTCGGTCAATGCCATCACCAGTGGTACGGACGCCCAGGGCGAGGTAACGGTTCGCCTGGAGCGGGGTGGTCGCATCGTCAATGGTGTGGGTGCCGATACCGATATCATCATCGCCTCCGCCAAGGCCTATATTGAGGCTCTGAACCTCATCAGCCGGGGTGGTATCCGTCAGCATCCGCAAGTGGCGGATGTATAAGCTGCGGGCACTGTGATGATCCGAACAGAAGCAGAACGTCAGTTCTACCTGGGAGTGGCCGGTGTACGGCTCTGGTACGCGCGGTCACCGCTGCCCGGGTCCGCTCCGAGCCCGGAATTTGAATTCCCGGAGGAGGTGTCCGCGGTCCCGGAAGAGGTTCCCGTTGCGCCGGAGCGGAACCCGGCAGTTGCCCCCGGAATTCAGAGGAAGCCGTCCGCAGACAGGGGCAAGCCTTCCAGGGCAGTCAATCTCAAATCGCTGATGGAAACGCCTGCCGAGACGTCCTCCGGTGCCGCCGCAACGCCGCCACCTCCAGCACCTGAGGCAGTGCCTGGGCAGAAAACCGATACCGTGTCGGATGACGCCAGCCCGGTCGTCAGTGAATCTGAAGCAGCTCCGTTCCGGCACAAGTTGAATCTGCGCTTGTGGGTCGGCCCTCGGTTCGTGTTGGTATCCGATCTGTCCGGAGAGGCGAGCCTGCGACTGCAGGAGACTCTGGCGGGCAATATCCTGAAAAGCATCGGTGATCAGCAGGCCCGGGAGCTCGGGCCGGTGATGTGGCCAGTGTTCAATAATCCTTTGCTTCCGGGGAATCGTTTGCCGGATCTGATCCATGTTCTCAGGGGAGTGCTTGAAGGCCTGGATGGCCAGAAGGTGATACTGCTGGGCGTGCCCGATTCCGGGCAGGAAGCTGCAGCGGGGCACTGGTTTGCCAAGGCTCTTGGGGAAGAGCCGGATCTGGTTTTTCCCCATACCCTGGCGGAGCTGGCAGGAAATCCCGAACTGAAGAAAGACCTCTGGCGACTACTGAAACCGTTTGCATGAAGACTTTGAGTAGCGAGCAGGCACTTCCGGGGCAGAATGGGGATCGCCTCGAGACCCGCGCCCTGTCCCGATCAGATCTTTCCCGGGTACTGGACATCGAGCGCCAGGGGTATTCCCATCCCTGGACCGAGGCGATCTTTCTCGACTGTTTCAAGGACAACTACCGTTTGTGGGCCCTCATGTGCGGGGAGGACTTGATCGGCTATGCGGTCGTTGCCTACCTGGTGGACGAGGCGCATCTGCTGAACCTGTGCGTGCACCCTGATAGCCGGGGGTACGGAGCAGGCCGCTATCTGCTTGAGCATCTGGTGGACCGGTCCCGGCACGACGGAATGGTCCAGGTGCTGCTGGAGGTTCGTGTGACCAATCGCGCGGCGGAACAGCTGTACCTCAGTGCAGGGTTCGGGGAGATCGGGCGCCGCCCTGGCTACTACCCCGCCTCCCACGGCCGCGAAGACGCCAGGGTCATGACCCTGGCGCTGGATAAGTGATCACCACCGGTACTGTTCACGGGGTGGGTGCTTAAGCCTTATAATAGCGGGTTTTCATAATCCTCCGATTCCGAGCTCTTATTACACTATGTCGAATCTTTCCCAGGAAGTGGCCAAGCGCCGTACTTTCGCCATCATTTCCCACCCGGACGCCGGTAAGACCACCATCACCGAGAAGGTGCTGCTGTTCGGGCAGG
>JABURI010000042.1 GCA_014762755.1 Marinobacter sp. | reverse complement strand
GGTCCGGCAGCTGATCAATCGTATTAATCCGAGAACGCCACGGCATCGGCGCCAGATGCGTAAGGAAGGTCGCAACCATGTCTGAGATATTCCGGGAGCTCACCGTCGATCTCGGTGAGCGGAGCTATCCGATCATTATTGGTTCAGGGCTGCTGGGCAGCACCGATCTGTCACCTTATGTTGTCGGGTCGCAGGTAATGATTGTTACCAATGACACCGTCGCCCCCCTGTACCTGGACAAGATCCGGAGCAGTTTCCCCGGCAAGAAGGTCGATACCGTTGTGCTGCCTGACGGGGAAAAGTTCAAGGACTGGCAAACCCTGAACCGGATTTTCGATGCGCTCCTGGAGCAGCGCCACAGCCGGAAGACCACACTGGTGGCACTCGGCGGTGGTGTTATCGGCGATATGGCCGGGTTTGCCGCGGCCTGTTACCAGAGAGGGGTGCCCTTCATCCAGGTGCCCACCACGCTGTTGTCCCAGGTCGATTCCTCGGTTGGTGGCAAGACGGGCATCAATCATCCGCTCGGCAAGAACATGATTGGAGCATTCCATCAGCCGCAAGTGGTGCTCATCGACACCGATACACTGCAAACCCTGCCGTCAAGGGAAGTATCTGCAGGCCTGGCCGAAGTCATCAAGTACGGTCTCATCAGGGATGTGACGTTTCTGGACTGGCTTGAAAGTCATATGGATGCATTGGTCGGGCTGGAGGCGGGCTCCCTGGCCGAAGCCATCTATCGCTCCTGTGCCTGCAAGGCAGACGTCGTGGCTCTTGATGAAAGGGAAGGCGGGTTGCGGGCTATCCTCAACCTGGGCCATACCTTTGGTCACGCCATCGAGACCTTTGCCGGTTATGGAACCTGGCTTCATGGTGAGGCGGTTGGCACCGGCATGATCATGGCTGCCGATCTTTCTGCCCGGGAGGGGATGATTTCCCGCGAAGACTACCGCCGGATAACGGATCTGATTCTGCGTGCCGGACTGCCGGAGCGGCCCCCGGAAAAGATGACTCCGCAAGATTTCATGCGGCTGATGGCGGTTGACAAGAAAAACGTGGATGGCGCCCTTCGTCTGGTTCTTTTGCGTGAGGTCGGTGACGCGTTTGTGACCGCTGACACCGATTCTGGCAACCTCGCTGAAACCCTCGGGGCTTTCTGCCACTGACGCTGTATTCGCCCGGGAACCCCTTGTTCCCGGGCTTGAGGTTTCGCCTCGCCGCACATCACCTTAAGGCGCCATTGTAATGGCGTTCGCTTGCCCTAAACTTTAAGCTGATTTGTATACGTAGTTCCACGTGTGTAAAATAGCCGGCCCCTTTTTTCAGAGTCAGTGCATTTATGCACCAAATCGGTGCACAAGTATCTGATTGAAAAGCATTTCTACGCGAGAGAACGCTTATGATGACAGGTTTGTATCACCCCGATGAATTCAGGGACAACTGTGGATTCGGTCTGATTGCCCACATGAAGGGCGAGGCCTCCCACAAGTTGCTGCAAACTGCCATCGAGTCGCTGACCTGCATGACCCACCGCGGTGGTATCGCTGCAGACGGAAAGACCGGCGATGGTTGTGGCCTCCTGATCCAGAGCCCCGACGCCTTTTTGAAGAAGGCTGCCAAGGCTGCGTTTGGCAAGGAGCCGGGGAGTATGTTTGCCGTGGGTCAGGTCTTCCTGAACCCGGATGAAAGCAAGGCGGCGGCCGGCCGGGCGGCGCTCGAGAAGCGCCTGACCGAGCAGGGTCTGGAAGTAATGGGCTGGCGGGAAGTACCGGTTGATGACAGCTGCCTTGGCCCCATGGCCCTGGATTGCCTGCCCAGGATCGAACAGGTTTTCGTGGTTCCGGCCGGGAAGGCCGAGAAAGAGTTCGCGATCAGCCTGTTTATCGGCCGGCGCCACGCCGAGCGCGATATGGCTGATGATGCCGAGTTCTATATCTGCAGCCTGTCCCATCGTACCCTGGCCTACAAGGGCCTGATGATGCCGGCGGATCTGGCAAACTTCTACAAGGATCTCGGTGATCCGGACCTGCAGACCGCCATCTGCGTGTTCCACCAGCGTTTCTCCACCAACACCATGCCCCGGTGGCCGCTGGCGCAACCTTTCCGCTACCTGGCTCATAACGGTGAGATCAATACCATCGACGGTAACCGGAACTGGGCCATTGCCCGGGCTGCCAAATTCAGCTCGCCGGACCTGCCGGATCTTCAGACGCTTCAGCCGCTGGTGAACCTGACCGGTTCCGACTCATCCAGCATGGACAATATGCTGGAAGTGCTGCTGGCCGGTGGCGTCGATCTGTTCCGCGCCGTACGGATGATGATTCCACCCGCCTGGCAGAACGTCGATACCATGGATTCCGAGCTGCGGGCGTTCTATGAGTACAACTCCATGCACATGGAGCCCTGGGACGGACCAGCGGGGCTGGTCATGTCCGACGGCCGCTACGCTGTGTGCATGCTCGACCGTAACGGCCTGCGCCCGGCGCGCTGGGTCATTACCAAGGATGATTTCATCACCCTGGCTTCCGAGATCGGCACCTATGGCTATGAGCCGGATGATGTGGTTGCCAAGGGGCGGGTCGGACCCGGCCAGATGCTGGCGATCGATACCGGGTCTGGTGAAGTGCTTCACACCAAGGATATCGACCAGCGCCTGAAGACTGCGCAGCCGTACAAGCGTTGGCTCCGTGAAAATGCCCTGCGGGTGGAGACCACGCTCAACCAGGATACCCCGGAATTCAAGCTGATGGATTCCGACGAGCTGCTGGTGCACCAGAAGATGTTCAACATCTCCTTCGAGGAGCGTGACCAGGTGCTGCGTCCGTTGGCCGAAAACGGCCAGGAAGCGGTCGGTTCCATGGGCGATGACACCCCCATGGCAGTGCTTTCCAGCAAGGTGCGTCATGTGGCGGATTATTTCCGCCAGAAGTTCGCTCAGGTGACCAACCCGCCGATTGACCCGCTGCGCGAATCCATTGTCATGTCCCTGGAGACCTGTCTCGGGGCGGAGCGCAATGTCTTCGAGGAAACCGCGGAGCACGCGGACCGGATCATCCTGACCACACCGGTGC
>JABURI010000012.1 GCA_014762755.1 Marinobacter sp. | reverse complement strand
AAAAGCCCGATGATCGCGCCATCTGACGGGTGCTGCAGCGTTGCTGTAGCGCCTTTTTTTATGCCTGTTTGCCCTGTGGAGGGAAACACCACCCATGACCGAAGCCGTTAACGCCAACATCGCCGATTACTACGACGCCGAGACCTTCAAGCGCATCAAGGATTTCGCTGACACCAAAGAAACTCCGTTTGTGGTGATCGATACCAAAACCATCGATCGCCAGTACAACGAGCTGGTGGAAGGCTTTCCCTATGCCAAGGTCTACTACGCGGTGAAGGCGAACCCGGCCCCGCAGATCCTGACCATGCTGCGGGACAAGGGTGCCAACTTCGACATCGCCTCGGTCTATGAGCTGGAGAAAGTGCTGGCCCTGGGCGTGACCGGTGACCGGATCAGTTACGGCAACACCATCAAGAAGGCGAAGGATATCCGCACGTTTTACGAGCAGGGTGTGCGTCTGTTCGCCACCGATTCCGAGGCCGACCTGCGCAACATTGCCCGGGCGGCGCCGGGCTCGAACGTGTATGTACGCATCCTGACCGAGGGCACACTGACGGCGGACTGGCCGCTGTCCCGCAAGTTCGGCTGTCAGACCGACATGGCCATGGATCTGCTGATCCTGGCCCGTGACCTGGGCCTGGTGCCCTACGGTGTGTCCTTCCATGTTGGTTCCCAGCAGCGGGAAATCGGTGCCTGGGATGCGGCCCTGAACAAGGTGAAGGTCATTTTCGAGCGCCTGAAGGAAGAGGACGGCATCGAGCTGAAGATGATCAACATGGGCGGTGGCTTCCCGGCCAACTATATCACCCGGACCAATGAGCTGGGGGTGTACGCCGAGGAGATTACCCGATTCCTGCGCGAGGATTTCGGTGACGAGTTGCCGGAGATTATCATCGAGCCGGGGCGGTCACTGATTTCGAATGCCGGGGTGCTGGTGAGTGAGGTGGTGCTGATTTCCCGGAAGTCGCGTACGGCCCTGCATCGTTGGGTTTTCACCGATGTGGGCAAGTTCTCGGGGCTGATCGAGACGCTGGATGAGGCGATCAAGTTTCCGATCTGGACGGAGAAGGCCGGTGAGGGTGAGGACTGTGTGATTGCGGGGCCGACCTGTGACAGCGCCGACATCATGTACGAGCATCACAAGTATCCGTTGCCTTTGAATCTGGCCATCGGGGATCGGATGTACTGGCTTTCTACCGGGGCCTATACGACGACTTACAGTGCCATCGAGTTTAACGGGTTTCCTCCGCTTAAGGACTATTACATCTGACTGGCGGAGTGAGCTTGGGGGGCTGGCCGAGGCAAGGGGTGCTTTGCCTTCGGGCACAAAGAACTCGCTTCGCTCAGACAATTGTGCCCTGCGGCAAAGCACCCCTTGCCTCGGCCTTCGGCCATTGGTGGGGGCTTCCCGGGGTTGGGGACTTTCCTCAGGGGTCTGAAGAACTTGTTCTTCTGACCCCATCTTAACAACATTCCCCCCTTTCCCGGCCTTGCTCAGGGGTCTGAAGAAAGCCTTCTTCTGACCCCAACTTCACTCACCCCTCTCGCCGCCTAAAATCCAGCCTGAACGCCAGCGGCAACACCGCCACGCTATACCCGATCATCACCATTACCGCATGACGCACATCACCGGTCGCGTCAGCCAGCAGGCCACCCAGCATGGGCACGGAGAACGCCATGGTGTAGCCCACCAGGAAGGTGCCGGCGGACAAACGGCCGGTTTCTTCGGAGCTGACCAGCAGTGGCGGCAGCGCCACCAGCAGGATCAGCAGGATGCCGGCAACAAAACTCATCAGGGTGGCGCTGCCGATGAACCACCAGCCTTCCAGCACCACCGTGCCGACTGTGCCGGCAATACTGAGGATCGCCATCACCACAATGAAGGTTCGGCGGCCGACCCAGGCACGGGCGAATTTGAGCATGGTCAGGGAGGCGAAGACCTGGGCGATGTTGTACCAGAACAGGGCTTCGGAGAGTTTGTCGAACTGGCCCTGCTGTTCGAGCAGGTTGCCCATGTAGGCGTTGAGGCCGAAGAACATGGAGCCGGAGAGTCCGAGTAACAGGCCGATTTTCAGGGTCAGCGGGTTGCTCCAGTCCGGGAGCCAGGCGGCCTTGCGGACGGGGCGGGCCAGGTCCCGTCTGGGCAGGAACAGGGCGGCGGCGACCAGCAAGGCCGGCAGGGACCAGGCAATCAGGGTGGCTCGCCAGCTGTTGTCCAGCAGGGGCATGAGCACTGGCAGGGTGACGCCGGCGCCGATGAATTCGCCCATGAGCATGCCGTTCATGTAGATGGCGGAGCCCAGGGCCAGGTGGTGCGGTTGCAGCCACCGGGGTAACAGGGCCGGCAGCGCCGGTTGCATCATGGCCACCCCCAGGCCCATGACGGCGCTGGCGAGCATCAGGGTCAGGGTTTCCGGGGCGAGGCCGCGGCTGGCCGAGCCGATCACCATGATGACCATGGCGAGCGCCAGGGTGTTTCTCGGGCCGATGCGGGAGATGGCCAACGAGCCTGGCATGGCGCCGATGGCAAGCATCAGGATGGGCAGTGTGGTCAGGGCGCCGGTCAATGCCTGGGAGAGGGCGAGTTCCTCGCCGATGAAGGGCGCCAGGGGTGGCGCCACCAGAACGGGGATGCGCAGGTAGACGCCGGATAGCCAAAGCAACACCGCCACCGGCAGCAGTTTTGCTGGCGGTGGCGGTGTCGTCGCGGCCTGGTGTTCAGCCACGATCAGCCGGATCAGTCTTCGCTGGTGTCCGGCAGGTAGGCGCCGTCCTCGTCGTGGACTTCACGGCCGGTAACCGGCGGGTTGAAGGCACAGATCAGGCGCATGTCCTCGGTGCCACCCCGAAGGGTATGCTGGTCATGCTTGTCGAGTGCATACAGGGTACCGTCGGTGATCTCGTGGGTCTCGCCGGTTGCCTTGTCGGTGATGGAGCCATTGCCCGCCACGCAATAAACGGCCTCAAGGTGGTGCTTGTACCAGAGGTTGAGTTCAGCGCCCGCCGGGATGATGGTCTCGTGGAAGGAGAAGCCCATGCCGTCCTTTTTCAGCAGCATGCGGCGGCTGGTCCAGCCCGGGC
>JABURI010000274.1 GCA_014762755.1 Marinobacter sp. | reverse complement strand
AAATCCCGGTGGAACCAGATGGCATGATCCAGGCTGGCCACCTGCATGTTCTTGCTGGTGAAGGTCAGACCATGGGGCTGCATGGAGGTAGCCAGAAAATGGAAGTCGGAGGCGTAGGTCAGCAGGCACCGGTGCAACACCGGGTCTTCAGGCAGCGGACCCTGGGCCCGCAACCAGCTCTGCCTGAAGGGCGGGCGCTTCTCCGGCTGCAACGGATTGACCGGATTCACGGGGCGAATCTCGATCGGGCGGTCCCGGGTCAGGGTCTCTCGGAACCGCTCCGGCACTTGCGGCGCAAGGATCCGCCCCAGCTCCTGCTCGGACTTGAGTGTGTCCGGCTCGGGCGCGGCGGGCATGTCAAACTGGTGCTCGAAACCGGGTTCTTCGCCCTGGAACGACATGGACCCCGTCAGGATTTCTTTCCCGCCCTGGCGGGCAATCACCCGGCGTACCGAGAAACTGCCGCCGTCCCGGACCCGCTGCACCTCGTAGTCAATCGGCATGCTGTGGTTGCCCGGGCGCAGGAAATAGGCATGCAGGGAGTGGCACAGGCGATCCTCAACGGTACGGCTGGCCGCCATCAGCGCCTGGCCGAGAACCTGGCCGCCGAACACATTGGGAAACCCCAGGTCTTCGCTGTCGCCCTGGAAATGATCGTCGCCGATGGGCGAGAGGTCCAGCAGCTCCACCAGCTTCTGCGTGACTTCTAGCATGCCTGCTCCTGTCAAGTAATTAGCTCACGAAGGGGTTTTCTACCCCAAGTACGCCTTTTTCGCAATGACAAGCAGGCACGGCCTGTGGTGATCACATTGCCACAGGCCAACAAAGGCTCACGGATGAAGGGGCGGCACTTCCTTCGCCAGAGCCTGTTTTTCCAGGGCGAAGCGACCGGTTACCGCGAACCCCAGCACCTTCCCTGCGTCGTTGCGGAACAGCGCGCGCACACTGGTTCCCTCGGTTTCCACCTGCCACTGGCCATCGGCGCCGGACGGCGGTGGACACACGGCGGTCGGACAACAGGGGGTCTTGATCATCACGGGCATCGTGCCGTAGCTCACTTCCGTGCGTTCGCCGGTGAGGGTCTTGGCCAGCGCCCTTGCACAGGCCATCAGTGGCAACACATACAACAGCACGTGGCCATCCACCTCGGCGCAATCCCCCAGGGCATAAATATCCGGCGCAGAGGTTTCCAGGGCACGGTTCACCTGGATGCCCTTGCCCACATCCAGGCCAGCACTCTCGGCCAGGCCCGTCCGTGGGTGCAGTCCCACCGCGGAAATGACAACGTCCGCCTCAAGATTCTCTCCGTTGGCCAGGGTCAGCCGGACCCCACCGTTGTGACGATCGATCCGGTCAACCACCGTCCCCAGGTGAAAACGGACGCCCAGGTTCTCCAGTTCCTGTTGGACCGCGTTAGCGGCCGGCTCCGGCAGCAGGCCGGGCATCACCACCTCCGAAGGGGCGATGACGTCCACCTCGTAGTCACCATTGCGCAGATCATTGGCGAATTCGCATCCGATCAGGCCGGCGCCCATGATCGCCACCCGCTGGCCGCCCTCGAGCGCCTCGCGAAAAGCCCGGTAATCCATCAGGTCGTTGATGGAGAAAACATGCTCCTGGCCATCACCGGCAATGGACAGGCGAATCACATCCGCGCCCCACGCCAGCACCAGCTTGCCGTACTTCAACCGTTCTTCGCCGAGGACCAGTTCGTGGGCTTCGGGATCGATACCCGTCACTGTGGTGAAGGTCCGGAGTTGGACATCGAGCTGTTCCGCCATAGCCTCGGTGGATGCCTGGGCGAGGCCATCGGCATCCTTGCCCTTGGTAAATCCGGTGGACAGCATGGGCTTGGAATAACTGACGCCGTCGTCGGCAGTCACCATGATCACCGGGGTTTCCTTGTCCTGTTTGCGCAGCTCCCGGGCCAGGGAGTAGCCGGACAAACCGGTCCCGACTATCACGATGGGGGCCTGATCAGACATAGCGGTACTCCCGTCCGTTAACCGATTTCGATCATCTCGAAGTCTTCCTTACCCACACCGCAATCGGGGCAGACCCAATCCTCTGGGACATCTTCCCACTTCGTGCCCGGCTCAATGCCATCTTCCGGCCAGCCCTCGGCTTCGTCATAGATCAACCCACAGACCACGCACTGCCACTTTTTCATCAAAACTCTCCCCGACTATTTGCTTGTGGAGGAATATCATACCGGCCCCATTCCCCGACACCAATGCCATTACGGACAGCCACCCGGAGAGTTTTCTGCCAATAGCCATAAATACAGATAGTGGCCCCTTAACCGCCCCTCCCTTCTGAACGGTCACTCCGGTATAATCGCCCGTTTTAGACAGGATCCGACCGTTATGACCGATACCGTCGCCGAAATGAACCAGGTCATGGCCGAGGCCGACTGCCTGGTTGACGAACAGCAGGTACAGGCTGCCATCGGCAATCTGGCTGACGACATCACCGCCCGTCTCAAAGACCGGAACCCCCTGCTCTTCTGCGTAATGAACGGGGGCCTGATCCTCACCGGCCAGCTGCTGACCCGGCTGACCTTCCCGGTCCAGGCCGAGTACCTCCACGCCACCCGATACCGGCAGGAAACCACCGGCGGGATCCTGGAGTGGAAACTCCAGCCGGAGGCCGACATGAATGGCCGTACCGTACTGATCGTCGATGACATCCTCGACGAAGGCACTACTCTGTGCGCGATTGCCGACTACTGTCTGGCCCACGGCGCCGCAGAGGTCCTGACCGCGGTGCTGGTGGACAAACAGCACGACCGCAAGGCCCGGCCGGGCCTCAAGGCCGATTTCACCGGCCTGGAAGTCGAGGACCGCTTCCTGTTCGGCTACGGCATGGATTACAAAGGCTACTGGCGTAACGCCCCCGGGATCTATGCCGTCAAGGGGCTCTGAGCACCAACCGGGCATCCCTCCAACCCGCTGGTATCGTTCCCTCGCCGCCGCAGGCCTTCGCAACCCGGAGGTCCATGGCCCGGCCCGCTACTGGCTTCAGCTGGAGGGCTCCTTTACCCGTGCGCTCCAGAAGGAATGCCGCCAGTCCTTCCACGTCGAGATCCAGCGCGAAGGCTTCGGTCGCCCCACTCTCGAGGAGGCGCAACGACTGGCCATACCCGAGCGTGAGCAAGCCTGGATCCGCGAGGTTCGCCTCTGTGGCGACGGGCGCCCCTGGGTGCTGGCCCGCACCATCATTCCATTGGGCTGCCTGGAGGGACGCAACCGTATCCTTCGCAACCTGGGCAACAAGCCCCTTGGCGCCTACCTGTTCAGCAGCCCGCGCTGGCAACGGGGCCCGCTTGAGACCGGACTGTGCGCTGTACAAGGCAGGCAGCAACCGCGCCTGGCCCGCCGCTCGATCTTCCAGGACGGCGAGAACGCCCTCCTGGTGGGCGAATACCTGCTTCCGGTGCTGTATTCCTGAGCCCGACCTTTAACCGGCCGGAACCGGCTGGCTATAATCCGCACATCTGTCCGTTTTTCCACTTGCCGCAACCGGATGCGTACCATGATCCAGAATGCCATGCCCGAACACGTCCAGAGCCGCCTGACTGATTACGCCAGGTTGCTGCGAATCGATCGCCCCATCGGCTCTCTGCTTTTGCTCTGGCCCACCTACTGGGCACTCTGGCTCGCCGGGGATGGCAGCCCCGGGATCGGCAATATCATCATCTTTACCCTGGGGGTCTTCTTCATGCGCGCCGCCGGGTGCGCCATCAATGATTTTGCCGACCGGGACTGGGACAAGCACGTCAAGCGCACCAAGGACCGGCCGCTGACCGCCGGGCGCATCCAGGCCTGGGAAGCGGTTGCCCTGTTTGCCGGCCTGTGTCTGATCTCGTTCCTGATGGTCATCCTGTTCACCAACACCCTGACCCTCTACCTCTCTTTTGGCGGCGTGATTCTGGCGTTCATCTACCCCTTCATGAAACGCTATACTCACCTGCCCCAGCTCTTCCTGGGCGCCGCCTTTTCCTGGGCCATCCCCATGGCCTGGGCGGCCGAGGCCAACGAACTGAGCCAGCTGACCTGGCTGCTGTTCACCGCCAACGTGCTCTGGACCGTGGCCTACGATACGCTCTACGCCATGGTCGACCGGGACGATGACCTCAAGGTCGGCATCAAGTCCACGGCGATCCTGTTCGGAGACGCCGACCGGGCCATCATCGGCGTGCTCCAGACCATGGTCATCCTGATTCTGGTGATGGTCGGCCACCGGGCGGAACTGGGCGTTCTCTACTACCTGGGGGTCGTGGTCATGGCAGGCCTGTTTGGCTACCACCAGTACCTGGCCCGGGATCGTGCACGGGAAGGCTGCTTCAAGGCATTCCTGAACAACAACTGGGCGGGCTTTGCGGTCTTCGCGGGGCTGGTAATCGACCTGTCGTTCAGCTGAGGCTGTCATATACTTGTCATACTTCGACGTTGTAATGAGGCAGCAACAAATCAAGGTCTGACACAGGTTACATACCATGAACGGAAAAACTGTCCTGATCGTCGATGACGAGGCCCCCATCCGGGAAATGATCGCCGTGGCCCTCGAAATGGCAGATTACGACTACATGGAGGCAGCGGATGCCCGGGAAGCCCATGCCCTGATTGTCGACAAACAGCCGGATCTGGTCCTGCTGGACTGGATGCTACCCGGTACCAGCGGTGTCGAACTTGCCCGGCGCCTCAAGAAAGACGAAGCCACCGCCGACATCCCGATCATCATGCTCACCGCCAAGGTCGAGGAAGACAACAAGATCCAGGGCCTGGAAGTAGGGGCCGATGACTACATCACCAAGCCTTTCAGCCCCCGGGAACTGGTCGCCCGCCTCAAGGCGGTGCTGCGCCGTGCCACCCCGCCCGGTGTCGACACCCCGATCGAGGTGGATGGCCTGACCCTGGACCCGGTGGGCCACCGGGTCACCACCGAGGAAGGCGCCCTGACCATGGGGCCAACCGAATATCGTTTGCTCCAGTTCTTCATGACGCACCAGGAACGGGTCTATACTCGCTCCCAGCTCCTGGATCAGGTCTGGGGCGGCAACGTCTATGTTGAGGAGCGGACCGTGGATGTCCACATCCGGCGGTTACGCAAGGCGCTGGGAGACAAGTACGATCACCTGATCCAGACTGTTCGGGGAACCGGCTACCGCTTCTCCACCAGAGCCGCATAAGCACTGCCGGCCACTCATTCTGCATCAGGCCGGAACTGATACAAGGCAGCTTTAGATGCACCACAACTGGTCACGCTACCTGCGGATAATCATTGCCGGGCTCGCCACTACCACCCTGGTGGGTTTCATTTTTGACAGGCCGCTGTGGGGCCTGACCTTCGGACTGGTGATCTACCTGTGGTGGACCCTGGTCCAGGCCCGCCGACTCTATCACTGGCTGGCGAACCCCAGCGGTACCGATGAGGCTCCCCAGAGCATTGGCATGTGGGGCGATATCTTCGATGGCCTGAACAAACTGCACCAGAACCACCTGCGTACCCAGGATCGGCTGCGGGCACGCATCAACCGGGTGCAGGAATCCACCAACGCCATGCGTGACGGCGTGATCATGACCGACTCCCGGGGCGCGATGGAATGGTGGAATGGCTCGGCCGAGTACCTGCTGGGTTTCCGGCGCAATACCGACCAGGGCCAGTACATTCATAACCTGATCCGCACACCGGTATTCAAGAATTACTTTGATTCCCGGGACTACCGGGAACCCCTGGAGATCAACTCCCCGGCCAAGCCCCACATCCATCTGCAGATCCAGATCAGCCTGTTCGGCGACGATGACCGGCTGATCGTTGCCAAAGATGTCACCCGCCTGTACCAGCTGGAGCAGATGCGGAGGGACTTCGTCGGCAACGTGTCGCACGAGATGCGCACGCCACTGACCGTGATCAGCGGTTACCTGGAAACCCTGGTGGACCACGCTGACGAGCTGCCCCCGAAGTGGCGGCGTGCCATCAACACCATGGCGGCCCAGTCCTCGCGCATGGAAGCCCTGATCACCGACCTGATTCTCCTGTCCCGCATCGAGACCGGAGAGCAGACGGTGGACGACGCCCTGACCGATGTCGATGCCCTGATCGAACAGATCTGTCACGACGCCAGGGCGCTCAGTGGCGACAAGCAGCATGAGTTCACCGTCAACATTACCGATCATCGCCTGTTGCGGGGCGACGAAAGCCAGTTACGCAGCGCGTTCTCCAACCTGGTCTTCAACGCCGTGAAATACACGCCGGCTCATGGTCACATCACCGTATCCTGGACCACCAACCGGGAGGGCGCACACCTCTCGGTCAAGGACACCGGCATAGGCATCGATCCCGTGCATATCCCGAGGCTGACCGAACGCTTCTACCGCGCTGATCCCAGTCGCCACAAAGACACCGGCGGCACCGGTCTCGGGCTGGCGATCGTCAAGCATGTGCTGCTGAACCATGACGGCAACCTGGAAATCCGCAGCCGGATTGGGGAGGGCAGCGAGTTCATCTGTCACTTCCCACGGGAAAGACTGGTCGAGCGGGAACCGGAAGCTTAAACAATTGTCATGCCCTACTGGTGATTGCGGTATTTTCACACCCTGAAAAAACGCTACCATGACAACAAGAGCTTCCATCCAAGACTATCCGTTCGAGGTATCGAGTGCGCTTCACTCTCTCAAGAACACCCCGGGGGCCGCTGGCCCTGATCATCGCCAGCATTCTGGGCCCGTTTTCCAGTCAGGCCATCGCCCAGGAGCCGGCGGAGCCCATCGATGCCCAGGCATTTTCCGAGTGCAAGGCCCGGCTCGAGCAACAGGCCGTCGACGCCGGTGTCAGTCAGGCCACTGCCAGCCAGGTGATGGCACAGGTGGAACACCTGGACCGCGTCATCGAACTGGATCGCCGGCAGCCGGAATTCACCACCACTTTTGCCGATTACCTGAACCGGCGGGTGAACGACGCGAGGGTCAGCACGGGGCGCGAGATGCTCGCCGAGCATCGGGAACTACTGGAGCGGGTAACCGATGAAACCGGTGTCCCCGCACCTTACCTGGTCGCGTTCTGGGGCCTGGAAACCAACTTTGGCAGTTACTTTGGCAAGATGTCCGTGCCCAGCGCCCTGACCACCCTGGCCTGCGATGCCCGCCGGAGTACGTTCTTCACACAGCAATTGATTGCCGCCCTGCGCATCATCGATGAAGGGGCGATTCCCGCGGATCAGATGGAGGGGTCCTGGGCCGGCGCCATGGGGCATGTCCAGTTCATGCCGACGGTATTTCTCCAGCACGCGGTGGATGCCGACGGCGATGGCCGGCGGGACCTCTGGAACAGTCTGCCCGACGCCATGATGTCGGCCGGCAAGTTCCTCCAGTCCATGGGCTGGGACGGAGATTACCGCTGGGGACGGGAAGTCTTGTTGCCCGGTAACTTCGATTACGGCCTGGCCGATGGCCGTCGCCTGCCACTGAGCAAATGGCGGGACATGGGCATCACCGATGCCTTTGGCAAGAGCCTGCCCCGGGCAGACATCCAGGCAAAGCTCGTTGTGCCTGCCGGCCACCGGGGGCCTGCGTTTCTGGTCTATGACAACTTCCGGGTGATCATGGGCTGGAACCGCTCCGAATTCTATGCCATCGCGGTCGGTCACCTGGCCGACCGGGTCGCGGGTGCCGGCAAATTGCAGAATCCGCCGCCGGAAGATGCACCGGCGCTCTCACGGAGCAGCATCATGGCGTTGCAACAAGCCCTGACTGACCGTGGCTACGACACCGGCAAACCGGACGGCATTCTCGGTCCGGCCACCCGATCGGCGATTCGCAAGTTCCAGGCGGCCTCCGACATGGTCGCGGACGGCTATCCCGGACAAGCCGTTCTGGCCAGATTGAACGTATCTACCGGTAACTGATTCGATACGTAAAGCAGAGGTCGGAAAAACGCCATGGATTCCATCACCCAGGTTGCCCTCGGAGCCTCCATCACCGGTGCAGTCGCGGGCAAGACTCTGGGCCGCTCGGCACTACTGATCGGCGGCGTGCTCGGGACACTGCCCGATCTGGACGTGGTCATCGACTATGGCTCCGCCGTGGCCAACTTCACCCAGCATCGGGGCTTCAGTCACTCGTTGTTCGTCCTGGCGCCGGTGGCGCTGCTGCTCGCGTGGCTGCTGTGGCGCTGGAAACCCCAGCTGGACTTCCGACGATGGTTGCTGCTGACCGGCCTCGTTCTGCTGACCCACCCGGTACTGGACGCCTTCACCACCTATGGCACCCAGCTGTTCTGGCCCTTTGGCGGACCGGTGGCCATCAACAGCATTTTTATCATCGACCCGGCCTACACCCTGCCATTGCTGGCGGGATGCCTCCTGTTCCTGATCCGCCCGCCGGCGCCCCGCGCCATTACGGTGGGTCTGACTCTCTCCACGCTGTATCTGGGCTGGACCCTGGCTGCGCAGCAGATCATCACCAACCGGGTCACGCCCGCGCTGGCTGAGGCGGGCATGGAAAACGCCCGGCTGATGGTCCAGCCAATGCCCTTCACAACGGTATTGTGGCGAGCCACTGCCATGACAGATGAGCGGCGTGTGGAGATCGTTACCGGCTTCCTGGACGGCGACCAGCCACTGAACCTGGAGACCTTCCCGCGCGATCCCCAACTGGCAAATGCCGTGGCGGATCTGCCGGAGGTGCAACGCCTGGAGTGGTTTACCGAGGGGTTCCTGGATTATGCCTCCGACGGCAGGCAGGTCACTGCTACCGACATCCGGCTTGGCCTCCCGGGCGCGCACCCTTTCACCTTTGTGGTTGCCCGCAATAACGGTGGCCGGTTCCTGCCGATGACCAGCACCCGCCTGCCCAGGCCCGCCGTCGATGACCAGGCCGCCGCAAAGCTCTGGGCCCGGGTGACCGGCGAGAGCAAGGTTCTCTGCCTTGCCACCCTTAGCACTCCGGCCCCGGGGCAGAGTTGCTGATGCAGCTGCGCCTGGACCAGTTCCTTGCCAATTGCACCGAGCTGTCACGCAAGGACGCCAAGCGAGCGATCGGGGCCGGCGCCGTCACCGTTGATGGTGTCGTCTGCAAAAGCGCCAACCGGAAAATTCCCGCGGATGCCCGTGTTACGCTGGAGGGCGAGCAACTTGCCCTGCCCGGCGAACGCTACCTGATGATGAACAAACCCGCCGGCGTGGTCAGTGCCACCAGTGACAGCGAGCATCCAACTGCCCTGGACCTGCTTCCGGCCGAACTGGCCCGGGACCTGCACATGGCCGGCCGGCTGGATCTGGATACCACCGGCCTGTTGCTACTGACCACCGACGGCCAGTGGTCCCATCGCATCACGTCCCCCCGTACCGACTGCCCGAAGACCTATCGGGTCAGTCTCAGCGAACCACTGACCGGGGTGTCGGAGCAGGCACTGGTCACCGGCGTGGAGTTACGGAATGAAAACAGGAAAACCCGGCCGGCGACGGTCCGGCGAGTGGATGATCGGGTGATTGAGCTGACCATTTCCGAGGGGCGTTACCATCAGGTCAAGCGTATGCTGGCCTCAGTGGGGAATCATGTGGAAGCATTGCACCGGATACGGGTGGGGGCCATTGTGCTCGATCCGGCGCTGTCACCCGGGGAGTACCGCCCCCTCACCGAGCAGGAAATCGCGAGCGTCTGGGCGGGCTGATCAGGTCCGCTCGAACCGTTTGGCTTCACGATTCTTGCGTACCGCACCGGCCTCGAAGACCTCGCCGTTCATGGCGATGTAGACGCCCGGCGGCAGCAGCTGAACGGCCGACCAGGCAAAGCCCAGATTGAACACGGCATCGGTACGGCGCATTCGGGCCGGCTGCATGGCCCCGAACAGGACGATGGTCCGATCCGCCAGGGATGACAGTCGTTCCGCCGTTTCGGCCATGGTATCCGTGCCATGGGTAATCAGGATCTTCTGTCCCTCACAACCGGCCACGGCATCGAATATCCTGTCACGATCGTCATCGGTCATGTCCAGGCTGTCCTTCCGCAACACCTCCTGGATCCGGTAACCGTCCCGGATATTGGATTCCGACAGCAGCTCGGACAACAGGGAATCACCAATCTCGAACTGGCTGCTGGCGTCGAAATACACCTTGTCAATGGTGCCGCCGGTGGTGAAGATCTCGATCATGGTTCGGTTCTGTTCCTGTCAGTTCACAGTGGGGGAGCTGTTGTCAGCCACCGCGTAGGCCGCGTTCTTTTCCTGTTCATAGCGACGGGCGGCCTTTGCAACGGTACCGGACTCTCCGGTATCCAGCCAGCGTTTGATCCGCCCCGAATCCCCCAGCGGCGAGCGGGTCCCCAGGGAATCGAGCAGAACGGTCACGATCTTTTCGCCGTTCATGTCCGAAACCATGACCAGACACCGCCCGGCCTCGGACAGGTAACCGGTCTTGCTCAACTGCACTCCCCAGCTGTCCCGATGCACCAGCGGATTGGTGTTGCCGAAAGAAAGACTGTACCTGGGATTCCGGAAGTGCGCACGGTAATAACCGGTGGTGGAATACTCCCCGATCTCGGGATGTTTCAGGGCGGCATTGACCAGTCGAACCAGATCCGAGGCCGTGGAGACATTGAGCGCCGACAATCCCGTGGGATCCACGAAACGGGTGCCGGACATGCCCAGCGCCCGGGCTTTCTCATTCATGGCATCGATGAACGCGTCATAACCGCCTGGGTGATTGCTGGCCAGGGTGTAAGCGGCGAAGTTCTCCGAGGACATCAGGGCAATCCGGATGACTTCTGACCGGGGCAGCGTGGAATCAATGCGGATCCGGGTGTAGGCATTGTTCGCCGCCGGGGTGTGGCGCTCGTGGAACGTGAGCCGCTCATCCAGCGGCTCGCCGGATTCAAGCACCACCAGGGCGGTCATCAGTTTGGTCACGGATGCGATGGGAACCTGCCGGTCCGCGTTCTTGCCAAAAACCAGGTTATTGTCACCCACGTGGGCCACTGCGGCGTTCACCGAGGCCAGATTCGGCCCGGTGCCAGCCAGCGCGGTGGTTGCAACAACCATCATCAGGAGCAGCAACGCCCCGGTTTTCATTTTCTCGATCATGCCTGTCACTGCTCCCCCCTGTGCCGAGCCTGGGTCATGGCGCATCACTATAACAGCGAGCACCAATGTCTGACATGTCACATTTTCGCTGAAGCATACTGGCCAGCAAATGCAAAACAACTTAAGAATCGGTAAAATTTCAGCCAATTCATATTGTTACCAATTATTTCCCAACGTAGCCGAGCTGTAACATCACGCATTCTCGGCAACCAGGAAGCCCCGGATGGATTCGCCAGCCCAAAGTCATGCCAACGCACGGTCCCCCGGCCTCGCTTCGGGAACTGCGGCGATCTGGCTGAAACGCTGGTTGCCCCTGATCGTCCTGGCGGCCAGCGTCGCCTATGGGCTGGCAACCAGCCTCTGGTTTTCGCCAGCCAGTGACGCTCACGAAGTATCCGGCATCCAGCAGAAACCCTCGGATACCCCGGTGCTCATACCGGATCAGTGGGCGTACCGGATCCAGCCATTGGCAACGATACTGGCCAGCCGTTCCTGGACCGGCGAGGACAACTGGGCGCGGATCGAGCATGACAAGTCCGGTGTGGGCTACCCCTACCGCCCTGTCACTTACCGCCTCGGGCTTGAAAACAGCTCCGAGAGACCGGTTCAGCGGAATCTGATCGTCTCGGCCCCTTACCTCGATCACATGGCCCCGGTACTGATCCATCCGGACGGACGCACCGACCGCCTCGCGACCCTGGGCGACCGCTACCCGTTCGACCGCCGGTATGTTGACCTGCCCCAATGGATCTGGCCCATAACCCTGCCGCCCGGCCGGAGCACTCTGCTGGTGGAGGTCAGGAATAACGGGCCGGTACTCCTGCCGGTCTCCCTGGCCACAACGGACGAAGTGGCCAGCAAGGGTGCAGCCAATCTGGTCTGGAAGGCCTTCATTACGGGTTTGCTGGTGTTCGCGCTGTTACTGAATCTCAGCATAGTAGTCAGGCTACGGCGGCCCGGTCTGGCCTGGCTCAGCGTACTCATGGTGGCGGTTATTCACAGCCAACTGGTGATGGACGGGCTGGGATTCTGGTTACTCTGGCCCGACCACCCCGAACTGAACGCGCTTCTGGGAATCACGCTCCCCCTCTGCCTGATTGCCCTGTGCGAGTTCACCCCCCACTTTCTCTCCGTTGGCAGACCTTCAATCAGACTTCTGCGGGCATTTAGTCTGCTGGGCTGCCTGCACCTTCTGGCCGCTCCCTTTGCCATAAAGCTGATTGGCCAGGATAGCTTCCTGGTGACCAGCGTCCTGGGCGGCGCCTTCATCTGCGGTCTGGCGTTCTCGCACCGACACCAGGTCTACGGCCGCTACTTTGCCATGTCGATTCTGGCCATCCTCCTGGGTGCGACGATAACGTCCCTGCGCACCATCGGCTGGCTACCGGTCAACACCCTGACCGATTCCGCCTTCTTCCTTGGCGCGGCACTGGGCTCGCTGATCCTGACCAGCGGTGTGGGCCGGTTACTGGTGCAGGAACGCAAACGCCGCATGGGGTCCGATATCCGGGTTCGCCATGAGCGGCAACTCAGAACCAGGATCGAACAGGAATACGACCAGCTGATGAAAACCCACCGGGTAACGGGCAAACCGAACCGGCCAGTCCTGGAAGAGGCGCTGGAAGCCATCGACAGCAGCCAGTCACCCTATACCCTGTGCATCGTCCGGCTGGCCAGGTTCAACGAGCTCGAGCAGGCCCTTGGCTACCACACTGCGGAAGATCTGCTCAAGCAATACCTCAGGCAACTGAACAGTGTCCTCAAACGTAGCCTGGGCGACCGTCTGGTTACCATTAACGGCCAGGGCCTGGCCACGCTCGATACCAGCAACCATGCCTTCGCCTATTATCGCGACCGGAACGCGGGACTGGAGGATCCGGCACTGGAGACGATCACCAGTTGGTTGGGCAAGAACTTCCGGGAAGGCCGGTTTTCCTTTTCCTGGGGGCCCAGCCTGGGCCTGGCCCACGCCCCCGAGCATGGCAGGGATGCCAGCACCATCCTGTCTTCCGCCGGATTCGCCTCGCTTGATGACTCCCGGACGCTGTCGGTGTACGACCCCTCGATCGCCCGCCACCTGTACCGGCAGCAGATGCTGATCCTGGATGTTGAGGAAGCGCTCAAAGGCGGCGAAATGTGGCTGGAGTACCAACCCAAGGTCAACATCCGGGATGGCCGGATCGACTCCCTGGAAGGGCTGATCCGCTGGCACCACAACGAGTTTGGCAGGGTGCCTCCCGATCAGTGGATCCCTCTGGCGGAGGAAGTGGGCATCATCCATACAGTAACACTGTGGGTGCTGGACCGCGTCTGCCAGGACTTTGCCTCCCTGCGCAGCCAGTTCGGCCAGGATATCTCCGTTTCGGTCAACATCTCTGCCAAGGATCTTGCCCAGCCCGCCTTTCACCGGGTTGCAGCCCGTATCACCCGCAGTCATGGCCTGGCACCGGAGAACATCATTCTGGAGATTACCGAAACCGCCATGATGACTGACCCGGCCATTGCCCGGAAAACCATCAGCCTGCTCAGTGATACAGGATTCAGGATCGCTCTTGACGATTTTGGCGCCGGGCACTCCTCTCTCGGGACTCTGGCCACCTTTGATCTGGATGAGCTGAAGATCGACCGGAGTTTCCTGAAAAATATCCTGCGCTATCCCAAGCGTCAGCGGATCCTCCGGGTGGCCCTGGAGTTGGGCGAGAGCCTGGACCTGGATGTGGTTGTGGAAGGGGTCGAGGACGAGGCGATCGCAATCTGGCTCCAGCAGTTCCCCGGCCTGCTTGGCCAGGGCTACTACTGGGGCCCGCCGATCAAACCTGGAGCGGGCTAGGGCAGATCCGTCACTGCGCCTTTGGAGGCCGAACTGACGGTTCGGGCGTACTTGGCCAGCACACCGCGAGTGACCCTCGGCTCCGGTGCCTGCCAGGCCTGGCGCCGGCGCTCCATCTCCGGCTCGGTAACGTCCAGCTCGATGCGGTTACTGACCGCGTCGATGGTAATGGTGTCACCATCCTCCACCAGCGCAATCGGACCACCTTCGGTTGCCTCAGGCGTGATATGCCCGACCACGAAGCCATGGCTACCGCCGGAAAAACGGCCATCGGTGATCAGCGCCACGTCACTGCCGAGGCCCTTGCCCATGATCGCCGAAGTCGGGCTAAGCATTTCCCGCATGCCGGGGCCGCCTTTCGGGCCTTCATAGCGGATCACCAGCACATCACCGGCGACCACGGTGCCGTCGAGAATCCGGGCCTGTGCCTCTTCCTCGGAATGGAACACCCTGGCACGGCCGGTGAAATGGGTTCCCTCTTTACCGGTGATCTTGGCGACGGCCCCGGTGGGCGCCAGATTGCCGTAGAGGATACGCAGGTGGCTGTCCGCCTTGATGGGATCCTCGAAGGCATGAATGATGTCCTGTCCTTCCGGATAGGGCTCCACACCCGCCAGGTTCTCCGCCAGGGTCCGGCCAGTCACGGTAAGGCAGTCTCCGTGCAGCAGCCCACGGTCCAGCAGCATCTTCATCAGGGGCTGGATACCGCCAATGGCCACCAGCTCGGACATCATGTAGTGACCGCTGGGCCTGAGGTCCGCCAGCACAGGCACCCGCTTGCCGATCTCGGTGAAGTCCGCCAGATCCAGCTCCACGCCAATGGTGCTGGCCATCGCCAGCAGGTGCAGCACCGCATTGGTGGAGCCCCCCAGGGCAATGACGACGGTGATGGCGTTCTCGAACGCCTTGCGGGTCATGATATCCGAGGGTCGGATCCCTTTATCCAACAGGTTCAGCACCGCTGCACCGGCGGCGCGGCAATCCTCGGCTTTGGTCTCGGAGACCGCATTCTGGGCCGAGCTGCCGGGCAGACTCATACCCATGGCCTCTATCGCCGATGCCATGGTGTTGGCGGTATACATCCCCCCACAGGAGCCCGGGCCGGGAATCGCGGTTTCCTCGATCTGCTTTACCTCGATCAGGTCCAGGTCGCCCCGGGCATGGGCACCGACCGCCTCAAATACGGAGATGATGTCGGTGTGATTCTCCCCCGGCATGATGGTACCGCCGTAGACAAAGACCGAAGGCCGATTCAGCCGGGCCAGCCCCATCATGCACCCGGGCATGTTCTTGTCGCAGCCACCGATAGCTACCAGGCCATCAAAACCCTCGCAGCCGGCGGTGGTCTCGATCGAATCGGCGATCACCTCCCGGGAAACCAGGGAGTACTTCATGCCCTCGGTGCCATTGGCGATACCGTCGGACACCGTGATGGTATTGAAGATCAGAGACTTGCCACCGGCCTCGTCGGCACCGGCCGCGGACTCCTCCGCCAGCCGGTTGATGTGCATGTTGCAGGGCGTGAGATTACTCCAGGTCGAGGCAATGCCCACCTGGGGTTTTCGGAAATCCTCGTCGGTAAAACCGACGGCCCGGAGCATGGCCCGACTGGCGGATTTGCCAATACCGTCCACCACGGGCGAAGAGTATTGACGGCGTTTGTCGTCTGTCATGGCAGCCTCCGGGTGTTCAGGAATGATCGGTTCAGGATCTCAGATTCGGCGGTTAACCTCAAAAACCCGCCGAAAACAATATGCAGTTCCGAATGACCTGCATCAAGCAGTCCGGCGGTGCCAGCTCTTACAATCGTTGACAGATCATCCCAGCCACGGAGGCGTTACATGTCATCGCCAACTCAATCCCAGCCGGCGCCGACCACCGGTCATTCCCGCCGGGAGTACGATCTGTGGCGCCGTGGTTACGGCGTGATCCGGCACACCGATTCCACCTGTGCCCAGGTCGAGATGCTGGCTGAGCGCCTGGTAAAACGGGGACTGCAACCGGACACCGAAGCGGTCTATCGCAAACTTGCAGCACTGGATCGCCTGACCAGCGCCGGCCTGTGGCTGGTGGTCCACATGACCTATAGCCGACGGGTGGATATCACCGGAGCTCCGCTCAGCCCCCGGGATTTCAAAACCAGCCCGGAGGGCCATACCGGCGGTGCCCTTAACATGGTTCCGGCGTACGCCGCCTACCTGGCACTGAACAACCTGACCGGCGAGACCCGGAGCTGGCTGATGGGCCAGGGTCATTGTGTGGCCGCAGTGGACGCACTCAACGTGCTGACCGGCAATCTCCACCCCGAGCAGAGAGAGCGGTACCAGGGTATCGAAGGTCTGTCCCATCTGGCCGACGATTTCTACAGCTACCGGCAGAAACCCGATGGTGCCATGGCGGCACCGGTCGGCAGCCACGTCAATCCGCACACCGCCGGCGGTATCATTGAGGGCGGTTACCTCGGGTTCGCGGAACTGCAGTACGCCCACATGCCACTGCCGGGGGAATCCCTGGTGGCGTTCCTTTCCGATGGCGCGGCCGAGGAACAGCGGGGCAGTGACTGGATCCCACGGTGGTGGCGCCAGGAAGACTGTGGTCTCGTTCTGCCGATCATGATCGCCAACGGCCGGCGCATTGAACAACGCACTGAGTTGGGCACCCGGGAAGGACTCGAGCGGTTCGAAGCCCACCTGGGGCACCGGGGCTTTGACCCGGTCCGCTTCGACGGTCGCGACCCGGCGGCGTTTGTCTGTGCTTTGTTCTTTATGGAGGAAGCACTGAAGGATCATGGCCAGGCCGCAATAAAGGGCGAGCGACGTTATCCGGTGCGCATCCCCTATGGCATCGCCGAGACCGTCAAGGGGTATGGTTTCTATGGCGCCGGCAGCAATGCCGCCCATAACCTGCCCCTGCCCGGCAATCCCCGGATCGACGCCCGTGCCCGGGAATTGTTCCATATTCACATCGCGCCGCTCTGGGTCAATCCGGACGAACTCCGGCAGGCGGTCCGGCAACTGGGGGAGCACGATCTGCAGAACCGGCCCCTGGAGCGTGATCACCCCCTGGCCAGCCGCAATCCGGTGGACCCTGCCATGCCCCGGCTCGCTCCGTGCCGCGAGCCGTCATCCTCACCCATGAAAGCAGTGGATCACTTTTTCCGGGCGCTGGTGACCGAGAATCCGGGCCTGCGACCCAGGGTCGGCAACCCGGACGAACTTGCCAGCAACCGCCTGACCGGCATCCTCAAAGCGCTCAAACACCGCGTCAATGATCCCGAGAATGATCAGGAAGATATCCACGGCAAGGTCATCACCGTACTGAACGAGGAAGCGGTGATTTCCGCCTGCCTGGCCAACAAGGCTGGTCTCAACCTGGTGGCCAGCTATGAAGCTTTCTGCGTCAAAATGCTGGGAGCGATTCGCCAGGAACTGATTTTCGCTCGGCACCAGAAAGCCGTCGGCCGGCCCGCGCGCTGGCTTGGCTTCCCGGTCATTGCCACGTCCCACACCTGGGAGAACGGCAAGAATGAACAGTCGCACCAGGACACCACCTTCTGCGAGAGTCTGCTGGGCGAGATGAACGACGTTTCCCGGGTGATCTTCCCGGCGGATTACAACAGTACCCTGGCTGTCCTGCCCTCGGTTTACCGTGATCGCGGACGGCTGACCTGCATGGTGGTACCCAAGCGGGAACGCCCCTGTGTCTTTGACGCCAGCGAAGCTGACACCCTGGCCCGGCACGGCGCCCTGGTGGTGGATGAGGACACCTGTGCCGGGGAACCGCTGTTGCTGATTGCCAATGGCGCCTATCAGTTGTCCGAAGCCATCCGGGCCTGCGAACGCCTGCGGGAGACCGGAACGCCCTTCCGGCTGGTCTATGTTCAGGAACCCGGCCGTTTCCGCCAGCCCCGGGATGCTCACGAGGCTTCGGTCTGTGTCTCCGAATTCGAGCGGGAACGGCTCTTCCCCCATCGCCTGAAGCGCCGGGTTTGCCTGACCCACATGCGTCCGGAGGTCTTCCGCGGGCACCTTCACACCCTGTTTCCGGAGATGAGCCACGCCCGTGTGCTGGGCTACATCAATCAGGGTGGCACCCTGAACGTGGCCGGCATGCTGTTTGCCAACCAGTGTTCCTGGGGCCACGTTCTGGCCGCCTGCGCCGAGGTCATGGAACAACCCCCGGGCGAGTGGTTGTCCAGCGCCGAGCTGGCTGCCGTGGAAGGCCGGGGAGATCCCTCGGCCATTACCCGGGGACTGCCCACCGCCTGAGCGAAACGGGAACTCCACCCCGGAGCCCGGTGACGCTGTGGCCAGGCACAGCCGCGCACTCTGGGCTAATATGTGGACTTTGAATTGTAGAGAGCGAGTCAGTTTTATGGAGTTGCCCGCATACCTCAAGGTCATGGCCGACAAAGGCGCATCGGACCTCTACTTTTCCACCGGCACCCCGGTGATGATCAAGATCGAAGGCCAGACCAGGCCGCTGACCCAGAACCCTTTTCCGCCCGGCGCCGTCAAGACATTGGCCTATTCAGTGATGAACGACCGGCAGCGGGCCGCGTTCGAACGGGATCTGGAGCTGGACATGGCCATTGGCGTCGATCACATTGGCCGTTTCCGGGTCAACGTGTTCTGGCAACGGGGCGAGGTGGCAATGGTGATTCGCTACCTGAAGAATGATATTCCGTCCATTGAATCCCTGGGCCTGCCTGGCATCCTTGAGCAACTGATCATGGAACCCCGAGGGCTGATTCTGGTGGTGGGCGCCACCGGTTCCGGCAAGTCCACCACCCTGGCCTCGATGATCGACTACCGGAACCGTCATCGAAGTGGCCACATCCTCACCATTGAGGATCCCATTGAATATACCCACAGCCACGGCATGAGCGTGATCAACCAGCGCGAAGTGGGTGTCGATACCCACTCCTACTCGGATGCCCTGAAGCGGGCCATGCGGGAGGCTCCGGATGTGATCATGATTGGCGAGATCCGGGACCGGGAGACCATGAAACAGGCCCTGACCTACGCCGAAACCGGGCACCTGTGCATTTCCACCCTCCATGCCAGCAACGTTGACCAGACCCTGCGTCGCATCGTGAACTTTTTCCCGGACGAAGCCCACAAGGAACTGTTCATGGACCTCAGCCTGCACCTGCGGGCGGTGGTCTCCCAGCGGCTGTTGCGAAGCGTGGATGGTAAACGGGTTCCGGCTGTGGAGGTCATGCTCGCCAGCCCCTATATCAAGGAGCTGATCAACAAGGGCGAAATCGGCGGGATCGGCGAGGTGATGGAAAAAAGCCGGGAAATGGGCATGAAAACCTTCGATCAGGCCATCCTGGACCTGTACCACCAAGGCAGGATTACCAAGGATGAAGCCTTCGCCAACGCCGATTCGAGGCACAATCTGGAAGTCGCTATCCGCCTGGAACAGGGCAAGATGGGCGCAGACAGTTCAGGTCTGCGTATCGACGACGGGAACTGAAGTACCGGTTCCCGAAAACCCGAAGGGAGCCCGCCCGGCTCCCTTCCGTTGAAGATCAAGATCAGCGGCAATACTGCCGCCATTTTACCCGCTGACGAACACCGGGCCGACGCCAAAGTTCCAGAGAATGACCGAGCCGACACGGGTGGACACCAGAATCACCAGGGCCACGGTCAGCAAGGCACCGGCGTACATCACTGCCCGTTCCTTCTCGATACCCATGACAATCGGCAGGCCGTCATACATGAGCCAGGCGCCATAGCAGGCCGCGATCAGGAACACGATCGCGTTGAACCAGGGCACCGGGTACAGCAGGGCAAAGCCCGCCAGGAACAGCGGTGTGCAGGAGTAAGCCGCCAGGGCAATCCCGTTGGACGGCACGTGCTCCTCCTTGGCACCGTAGGTCTTCGCCATCCAGTTGATGGCATACCCGAGGGCGAACACCCCGACCAGCATGGCCAGGTAAGTCAGCACACTCAGTTGCAGGGCACTGATTTCCGTGAGCTTGATCAGCCGCTCGTTACCCACCGTCCAGCCAAAATAGGCCGTCGAGATGTATGCACAGACCGGGGCAATGGCAGCCAGAACCAGAACATAAGCGACGTACAGTCGTCGCGGCGTCTCGTGTTCTTTGCGAATGGACACCCACTCTTCATCGGGGTGCGTGAAAAGACCGAAGGCATGTTGCAGGAGCATGGACACCCCCTTTTTTTGCTGTTGTTGGTATGGGAAGGTACGTTTCCCGCACGCTCGTGGATCTGAGAACAGTACCTGAACTTAACTATAGTCAAGAATGAGGGGGTGAAAAGGCAGCTTTAATGCCTTTTTGTCATTTAGAAAGAGCTCTCAGATCCTTTGGTTCTGGCAGGGCAGCGAATGCGCCGAAGCACAGCACATCGGACATTGTATGGAACCTCCTGAACAGTTATGGGCAGCTCTCACGCACCAGCAAGTGGGTCTGCAACAGGACATTCCGGTCCTCCTGCTCACCGAGGAAAATACGGGCCGCCACCCGGCCCTTTTCGGCGCTCTGCTGATAGACGGTGGTCAGGGAGGGATGAATGTTGGCGCCTTCCGGGATGCCATCGAAGCCGACCACCCGGACATCGTCCGGTACCTTTAACCCCATTTGCAACGCCGCCTGGATGGCCGCCAGACCGATCCGGTCACTCATGCACAGAAGCAGGTCCGGCCGGGGTGTACTGGTGAGTGCCTCCCGCGCGGCCTGGTAGGCGTCCTGATGGGTGTTGGTGGGTGTTGACCAGATACGCTCCGACGGCACCCGGTAACCGGCCGCCTCAAGCGCATCGAGATAGCCATTCAGGCGCCGGACCGATATCGCCCGGGTCTCGCTGAACAGCTCGCGATCCCGGATCCGGCAGACCCGATCCGTGTCCACCAGCCTCAGGCCCAGAATGGCCACCTGTTCCGGCGGCGTGCGCAGGGCATGTTCAGCGCTGCGGCGGGCGCCGTCGTAGTTGTCAATGTTGACCCAGGTACAGCCTTCCAGATCGAAATCCACCACCACCATGGGCTTGCCATGCTGCTTCAGACGCTCGTACGTGTCCTCTTCCTTGAGCCAGCCGTAGATGATGAAGCCATCGACCATCGATTCCTGCAGGCGACTGCGCTGTTCGTCGTGACTGGAGAGCAGCAGCATGTTCATGTGCCGACGGTCGAGCACCTCGGCGACCCCGTGCAGGAATTCGTTGGCCACCGGATCGGTCAGGCTGTAGGCCAGGTTGTCCGCCAGCATGACCCCCACGATGCCGGTACGACCGGTCCGAAGACTACGGGCGGCCGCATTCGGCCCCATGTAGCCCAGGCGTTTGCACTCCTCGAGAATCCAGCGCCGCTTGGCCTCGGAGAGCTGGTCCGGCCGGTTGAAGGCATTGGAAATGGTGGCCGTGGAAACATTCAGTTTCTCGGCCATCGCCTTCACGGTTAACCGCTTCGGCGTGTTACTGACGGTCATGACTTCTCCACCGGTGTGTTTCTGGGGTCAACGGCTGGCCGCCTCGGCCAGTCCGGCGGTCTCCGGCTGGCGATCATGGGCCGGCAGGGCCCGGTCAGTGCTGTCGAAGACGTGGACCAGGTTCGCGTCGGTACTCAACGTCACCCTCTGGCCCGGGGTGATCTCACAGGGTACCGGCTGGCGCACCACCATCAACTCTTCCATGGCCGGCAGCGCGATGTAAACGTAGGCCTCGTTGCCCAGATACTCCACGTTGGCCACCTCAAGACCAAGATCCGGGCCGGATATGGCCAGGCGAAAGTGCTCGGGCCGAACGCCCACGGTGACCGCATCGCCCTGCGCCAGGGCCGCAGTATCGCGATTGACGGCCAGAGTACCAAGGCCATCCACTTCCACCTGTGTTTGGCCACCGCCCGTGCCTCCGGCTATCCGACCCGGCATGAGATTCATCCTGGGCGATCCGATGAAACCGGCGACGAAGAGGCTGGCCGGATGTTCATACAGTTCGTAGGGCGTTCCGACCTGCTCCACGTTACCGCGGTTGAGCACCACGATCTTGTCCGCCAGGGTCATGGCCTCCACCTGATCGTGGGTGACATAGATCATGGTGGACTGCAGGCGGTCGTGCAGTTTGGCGATCTCGGTGCGCATCTGGACCCGGAGGCTGGCATCGAGGTTGGACAACGGCTCGTCGAACAGCATGATCCGGGGCTCCCGGGCCATGGCGCGGCCGATTGCAACCCTCTGGCGCTGGCCGCCGGACAGCTCTCTCGGCTTACGGTCCAGCAGTTTCTCGAGCTGAAGAACCTGGACGGTCTTCTCGACCCACTCGCGGATCTGGCCCTTGTTGGCCTTGCCCAGCTTCAGTCCGAAGGCGATATTCTCGTAAACGGACATGTGGGGGTACAGGGCATAGGACTGGAACACCATCCCCACGCCCCGCTCCTTGGGCGACTGTTCCGTCACTACCTCACCATCAATCTCGATGTCACCGCCGCTGGGATCTTCCAGGCCGGCGATCAGGCGCAGCAGCGTGGACTTGCCACAACCTGACGGGCCGACAAAGACAACAAATTCCCCGTCTTCGATGCGCAGATTCACGCAAGGCAATATCTCTTCTTTACCAAAGGTCTTGTTGATGTTCTTCAGTTCCACGCATGCCATGGTGGAGACTCCTCTGTTGATCGCCCGGCC
>JABURI010000150.1 GCA_014762755.1 Marinobacter sp. | reverse complement strand
ATGGAGTTTTACGAACGGGGGATATACGAACGCGTTCGTATAATTAGCTGTTAAATCTAAAAAGGAGATCACATGAGAGGAAATCACCTCGTAGTTGGAGGTTTAATTGCAGGAATCGTGTTTTGGGTCCTGCCATCTGTTTTTGCGCAGGGTCAATCCACGTTTTTGTTAATTGTCCTTGCAGCTGTGTTCGGCTTTGCGACGGGTATTCCCGCATCCAAGAAATATAATTCCTTGCTGGCAGATGGGTCTCTCGAATCTCCTACAGTCCGGCTATTCGCCCAGCTAGGAGTATTGGGCGCCCAGTTGTTAATTGCGTTTGCCCTTATGCCCCTTGTCCGCCAGATTTAACAAGGCCATTAAGGTTGTTCCGGGCCGAAGGCCCTCCACCGGACGCCCTTGTCAGGGCGCCGCTTATGGCTGGCGTTAAGAAGGGAGGATCATGACAAAGAAAAAAGGGCCGCCTGCTAAAGAATTTCATCACTACCTAACAGAGGTGAGCAATGCCCATGTGGGGCAGGATGATTATATGGAGAGTCCGGCCAGCGCTTTCCTAAAGTATGCAGTTGAGGCAAAAAGTGCTGTCGATCTTTGTATTCGCAAGTTCCCCAAAAAAGGCAACAACGATTACACGAAGGATTCTCACGACAGCCTACAATATCTCGTAGTGTCTGTATTGCCAGCAATAATGGGGCACTTTGAGACCTACCAACGTCACCTGTTCGCAGGAATATTTGATAGGACTATTTACCTCAAAGATTTTGACACCCAGAAAATGGTTAAACGGCTAGAGTCAGACCACTCGATCTCCGTTAGCTTAGCTGGTTTGGCCTCTTTCCGAGGCGGAAACCTTTCATCGATAGGGATTGTCGCAGCGGACAATCTGTTTGGCTGGCATGACCCCGAAAAGGTTAACCAGTTCTTCGAATCATTTGGTTTAAGAAGGCAGGTTTTCAGTAACTCGGCGATCAGAAAGCTGAAAGTGTTATGGCAGCTTAGACACTCAATTGTACACACGGGTGGCACTTTGACTCTGCCTGACTCGCAAAAGGTTCGGGAGCTTGAGGAGTTTGGTGGAAAGCAAATCGCCTTTGAGCATCAGTTCATCTACGAGGTTGCTCGAAAACTCCATCCAATTGTCGATAGCGCAACCAAGAACATGAAAACTGAGTTTATGAACCGACTAAAAGATGATCTGCCCCAGGCGACAAAAGACGAAATTAATAAATTTTTCGCAGTAGAGTCTTCTTACCGGTCCTGGCTCAGTTCTTAACAATCGGTTGCACAGCGACCGATTTTCCGCCGCTTCGCGGTTCCAAACCGGCGCGTGAACCGGGCGTTATGAGGTTCAGAACCTGAAACTATGTATGAAATATCTCTAGCAGAAGGGTTTGGGCCAATACGGTTTGGCTCACCCCCTAGTGAGGTCAAGGCTGCGTGGGGCAGTGAACTCTGCTACGAAGATTGGATGGGCGGTAACCTAGAGAACTTTCTTTATTTTCGGGGGTTGCTCGTCGGTTTTTCTGGGGAGATAGAAGATCAACCGACAGAGAATTCTTATGTGTGTATGTTCCAGATCAAAACAGTGCACCCAATCGGCTTGTGGGGCCGTGATATTACACAGGCAACATGGCAGGAAGTAGCATCGTTGCTTTCCGAAAACGGGCTTGAGTACACGACCCCAGCTAATGGAATCATGCAATGCGTGGATCATGAACTCCAGTTCCAGTTTGATGCTACGGGTGTTTTGAGTGAGGTTTACCTCGCACGCAAACACTCATAACAAGTCACAGCACCGGACGCCACTGACGTGGCGCCGGTGTGCTTGGCGTTAGGCAAAAATGAGAAACATTGAAGAAGCCATCGCAGAGCTGAGAAAGCTAAATGAGTCAGTTCCTCGCCCGCTGCCACTTCCGAGCAATCGAGATGTTGAAGAGGTTGAGCTTGGCTTAGGTGTAACTTTTCCACCGGAATATCGAGCTTACCTATTGAACGCTAGTGATGTGGTGCTCGGCACACTAGAGCCTGCGACGATTACCGAACCGGAAAGTCATACCCATTTACCTGAGGTAGTCGCCACTGCAAGAGACTTTGGTATCCCAACACGGCTGATTCCGTTCTGCGAAGACAACAGCGACTTTTACTGCTTAACTCCAACCGGCGAGGTCGTATTTTGGTCTCACAACGGGTTAAAGGAAGAGAGCTGGCCAAGCCTGGCAGCTTGGATCTTCCAAGTATGGATCGGGGAACATCCTAACAAATTATTGTAGTTCGTTCCGGCCTTCGGCCTCCACCGGACGCCCCTGTCGGGGCGCCGCTAAACAAAAGCGTTATAAGCACGGGGCAATTAGGCTCCGGCAAAAGTAGGTGAGAGTTTTTGGGAGAACTACTGTTTGACGGGTTGTTTAGGGGAGGGATTCGCTTCCTCGCAAGACTTCTCGGTTGTGAGCAAACCTGCGAAGGCGGTGCAGGACTCCTTCTGTTGGTCCTTTTGCTGATCTTGTTCATTTGTGTAGTGGTTCTTGTAGTTGGCCACATTCGGAAACCGGCCAAGAAGAAAGGTCGCTGAAACCGTGCCTTTCATAACAAGGCAATTAAATACGTTCCGGCCTTTGGCCTCCACCGGACGCCCTAGTCGGGCGCCGTTTATTGCAGCGTTAGAAGGCATATGGAAAAAGTTCGAGAACTAACCGATAGTGAGTTTCAGGAAACTTTTACGCCGCCAATGGCGAACATTACAGAGTCAGCGCCTGTGTTAGTCGATATTTGGCCTTATGCCGAGACAGTGCTTAGCAACGAGTTCGAAGGTAGGGACACCTCGACTTGGGATGTTGAGCATGTGTATGAGAACCAAGGCGGATGTCATCAACATATTCTCATTCAGACCGACGTGCCTAACGCATTCCTAGTTTTAGTCGTGGACGTAGCAAGGCGTTCGATAATGGGTCACCATTTTTTGAACTTGAACGCGAAATACGGGCTTGGACATTGAGCATTTCTAACAAGGCGCATCAATTCGCGGCCGGTGGCCGCCGGACGCCCTTTTCATTGCGGCTGCGCCTCCATTACAAGTGCGCCGTTGTGCGCTGGCGTTGAGGCTGTAGAAAAACTCCCAAAAATCAGCGCTTGGCTTTGATAGGAT
>JABURI010000028.1:16880-22768 GCA_014762755.1 Marinobacter sp. | reverse complement strand
TGCGCAACATCCGGCAGAACCTGTTTTTTGCCTTTATCTACAACTCTGCCGGCGTTCCCATCGCCGCCGGTGTTCTGTATCCGTTTGCGGGCATACTGTTATCACCGATCTTCGCAGCAGCGGCGATGTCACTGTCTTCAGTCAGCGTGATTGTCAACGCACTGCGTCTGCGAGTGGTCAGGCTGGCACCGGACCACTGAAATTTTGCTTCACAGGAGATAGCCATGTCTTACACGATCAACCGAGTCATCAGCAATGGGGATTTTGAGGAAGTGGACCAGAGGGCGCGGCAGGCTCTGGGGGACCATGGCTTCGGCGTGCTGACGGAAATTGACGTCAAGGCCACCATGAAGAAAAAACTGGACAAGGACATGTCTGCCTACCGAATTCTCGGGGCCTGCAACCCCAACATGGCCTGGGAGGCCATCGGCCTGGAACCCCGCGTCGGGGCCATGCTGCCGTGTAATGTGATTCTCAGGGAAGTGCCGGACGGCGTGGAGGTCAGTGCCATTGACCCCGTCGCATCCATGACGGCCATCGATAATGATGAGCTCAAAGAGGTTGCCGGCAAAGTCAGGGATATGCTGTCCCAGGTTGTCGAGGCGATCTGAAGCCATCAAATGCTCCCGGCCTGGTTGGCCGGGAGGCTCGCCATCGGCTAGCCAAGGTCTCCCAGCACCGGAAAGGTCGATAGCATCCACGAGGCAAACCGGGTCATCTGGCCGGTTAGCACCATAACGCCCATGACCACCAACACCAGACCGGCCAGAGCCCTCAGCGGTCGGCTCCACCGGCTGAATCCCCGCACCCGCTCCCGAAAGTGTTCGATGAAAAGCGCGGTTCCAAGGAAAGGAAGTGCCAATCCCAACGAATAGACCGCCAGATACAGCATCCCGGTTTCCGCGTTGGCGTGGGTGGAACTGAGGGCAAGTATGGCCCCGAGTATAGGGCCAATGCAGGGTGTCCAGCCGACGGCGAACGCCACGCCCAGTACGAACGCGGCCGTGGGACGCCCGCCTTCCAGTGTATGGCCGAGGCGCCAGTCGCGCTGCAGGGCCGGCATGCTCCACCAGCCCAGCATGAAGAGGCCCATGAGAACAATCAGCACGCCAGCCACCAGATTGGCTTCCTGCCGGTAGGCCATCAACCACTGCCCCAGCAGGCTTGCGCTCGCGCCCAGCGCGACAAAAACGATGCTGAATCCGAGCACAAAACAGACGCTCAGCCACATGGCTTTCAGGCGATTGGAGGCTTCAGTCACCGCTCCGCCAGTTACTACCGACAAGTAGCCCGGTACGAGGGGCAGGGTGCAAGGTGAGAAGAAGGACACCAGGCCGCCAAGGAAAGCGGCCAGGATGCCCCAGGTTGCAAGATCCGGCATTCAAGAGCTCCAGCAACAGTGGTTTGCCCGGCCGATGGCCGGGACCGGTGTCAATAATTTGTGTACTCGCGGAACACGCTCTGTTGACCGTTGGCCCGGAAGGCAATCACCTGGTAATCGTCCCTCCGGCCGGTTTCCATACCGGGACTGCCCTGGACCATGCCGGGCACGGAGAGCCCGATGGTATTGAACTGAGGGTTCTCCAGGTAAGCCAGAATATCGGCAGCCGGCACATGGCCTTCAATCACCACGTCCCCGATCAACGCCGTGTGGCAGGAGGCCATTTCACGGGGTACACCATTGGCCTGCTTGATCTCATTGATATTGTTGGTGTCGATGGTATCGGTCTCAAAACCGTTGGCCTCGAGGTGTTCAACCCAGGATTGGCAGCAGCCACAGCTCGGGCTTTTGTAGATGGTGATGGTCGGTCCGGCCTTACCGTTCGTAGCGATAGAGGCGGTTGACTGGGTCGGCTCGTCGGCCTGAATGGCCAGGGTGGTCGCGCCGGCAGCGATAACAATGGCAGCCACGCCGGTATACAGGGCAAGTTTTTGGGTTTTCATGGTGCTCTCCTGGGGCAGGCGGGTTTTCTGACGGCTCTGTGTGGTCGGCCCAGCCTGCTTGTCAAAAGGTAAATCCGGTTTGCCGAGGATTAGTCGCTCAGCAAAGAAGTAGTTCAGGGATCAGGAGTGGGAATCTGGCGGGGGTGTGAGGACTTCACCAATCGGTGCTTGATAGACCATCGGGCCTGGTGCGGCGTTGGCAGGGCTTTTGGTGGGCATGGACGGAGACCGGAGGCCGGCGGTTATGCCGTAGACAGGCGCAGATGCGCAATGAGATGAGGCGAGGTGACAACTCGCCTGTTGGGCGTTGCCGCAGGCCGGGGACAAGTCGGAATGACCCATGACAGCGCGGGCGTCGTTCATACCACTGCAGTCTTCTACAGACGTGTCTGCCTGGCGGTCACTGACCACGACGGCAAGCAACGGTGTCGGGCTGCCCAGCAACAGCAGAACACCCAGCAGAGTTGCAATCAGTTGGCGAGAAGACATGTCGGGTCCCATGAGTTGAACGGCTGCACAGTGGCGCAACCCCGCTAATCGGTGACATGTTAAAACCTTTGAGTTGGTCACAGGTCAAGTGATCGAATCGTTGTTTCCGACCGATGAGCAAGGATTTGATTGAGGTCAAACGGATATATCTTTGGGGTGGGTCTTTCAGTTCTGTTTCAGCTGGGCATGTTGAAGTCAACTTGATGCATTTCTTTCATTCCGCCTACTGACCAAAAGGTGATCTTATGAAACTCCAGTTGCAAAAGCCCTGGTTGTCGGGTCTGACCGCCGTGATGTTGATGAGTTTGACGGTATCGGTTTCGGCGGCCGGGAATCATGCCTACATCCCCATGGGATCAGCCGATTCTGTCGGCGTAATGGATCTGGAGACGAACCGGTTGACCTCGACAGTCTCCGGCACGGTCAACACCCACGGATCTGCGCTGACTCCGGATGGCCGCTACCTCGTGGTAGGAAGCTTGACGGCGCATGACAATCAGGTAGTGCCCGAACGCCCGGAAGGCGTTACAGAGGATGACCATGCAGCCCATCACGGGGGCGGCGGCGCCGCAGCTGCAGACTCCTCCGGTACGGGGCGGCTTTATGTGGTGGACACCAATACGGGCACCATTGCCCGGATACTTGAGGTGCCGGGGCCAGTGCACCATGTTCTGGTGACAAGGGATGGCCGTTACGCGGTTTCCACACACCCGATGGGTGGCGGTATCAGCGTGGTTGATCTGGAATCCGGGAAAACCGTTGACGTTATTGCCACGGGCCCGTCTCCCAACTACCTGGCGACGACAGCCGATGGCCAGACGTTATTTGTAAGTAATACCGGTAATGGCACGATCAGTGAAGTGGATACCAAACACTGGTTCGTGAAGCGCAATATACGCACGGGCGGGGGACCGGAGCACATGGCCCTTGCTCCCGACGGCGACCACCTTTACCTCAACGATGTCGCTTCCGGTGAAGCTGTTGAACTCAGTCTTCCTGAAGGTGCAGTCACTGCACGATACGAAATTGGGGACTCGCCTCATGGCCTGGGCCTGAGTGCCGATGGTCAGGCTCTTCTGGCAACGAGTCAGGGCAGTGAACGGATCGTTCGTGTAGAGCTGGCCTCCGATTCCCGGAAAAGTGTTCAGTTACTGCCGGCTCCCTATCACCTGGCCGTGTCCCCGGTCGATGGTCGCATTCTGGTCACCAGTCGTGGCGAGGCAAAGCTCTGGGTACTTGATCCGGTATCTCTGGCCATCGTTGATGAGATCCCGCTGGATGGGATCGGTCATCAGATATCGGTTGAGGCGCAATAATTTCTTGACCTCGGGGTAGCTGATACCTGCTAAAAATAAGACATCGACAGGACCTGGGAGGACGCATGAACAGACGGCCACGTTCCATTCCCGCAGTATTTGCAGCGCTGTTAATGCCCTCGTTTCAGGTGCTGGCCCAATCCCCCAATGCCGAACAGCTGGTGGGGGGAATGGAAGACACCCTGTGGTCAGACAGCAACCACGGTCGGTTCACCATGCGTGTCGAATCGGACTACTGGACCCGCACGCTGGAGCTGGAAGCCTGGATGGACCGACCGGATCACACCCTGATTCGAATCCATGCGCCCAAAAAGGAAGCCGGCATCGGGTCGCTCCGAATCGGCGATGCCATGTGGAACTACCTGCCCAAGGTTGATCGCACCATCAAGATTCCGCCCTCGATGATGCTGCAGCCCTGGATGGGCTCGAATTTCAGCAACGACGATCTGGTTAAGGAAAGCTCCTTCGTCGACGACTACACCCACGAGCTGGTGGAGACTGATCAAAGCGGCGAGCAGCCCGTGTATCGGATCATTTCAACACCCCGTCCGGATGCGGCGGTGGTCTGGAGCCGCCTGGAATTCCGGGTCCGCGCAGATGCCATCCCGGTATCGGTTGCTTATTACGGGGCGCGGGAACAGGTGGTCAAGCGCATGACCTATGACCAGGTCCAATCCTTGGGAGGGCGCCGGATTCCGACGCGGTGGACGATGGTGGACGCGGACAATCCGGAATCCCGAACGATCATCACGGTCCAATCCATCGAATACGACCTGCCTCTGGACGACGAGATCTTTTCGTTACGTCGTCTGCGAAACCCACAGTGAGGCTCCGGAATGAGCATTGTGAATGTGGAGAATGCCTCCCGTATCTATCGTCAGGATGCCATTGCCGTCAAGGCACTGGATAACGTTTCGGTCTCTATTGAGGCGGGGGAATTCACAACCCTCGTGGGTCCCTCGGGCTCCGGCAAGACGACCCTGTTGAATCAGATAGGAGCACTGGACGAACCGGATGCCGGGCGTATTCAGGTCGCGGGCGAGGAGATCACCGGGCTGAGCCGAAAGAAACGAACCACGCTGCGTTTGTGGAAAATCGGATTTGTGTTCCAGGAGTACAACCTCATTGGTGTGCTGTCGGCCCAGGAGAATGTTGAGTATGTGTTGATGCTTCGTGGTGTGCCGTTTCGGGACCGACGTGCCGAGGCCCGGCGTATTCTCGCAGAGGTCGGCCTGCAGGGGATGGAGCAGCGCTTGCCCCACGAGCTCTCGGGCGGCCAGCAACAGCGTGTTGCCGTGGCACGGGCAATTGTCAGCAAGCCCGCGATTGTTCTGGCAGATGAACCCACCGCCAACCTCGACTCGACGACCGGCGCGGCTCTGCTGGACCTGATGCGCAAACTCAATGCGGAACATGGCATTACCTTTGTGTTCTCCACGCACGACCCGATGGTGATGGAGCGGGCCCGGAGGGTGATTCATCTGAAGGATGGTCGTATCGAGCGTGAGGAGCGGCGACCGTGAATGCGTGGGTGCGGCTGGCCCTGGGAAACCTCCGGGCGAATCGTCGACGAACGGTGATCACGCTGATCTCCGTGGCGGTTGGCGTGGGGGGGCTGGTGTTCCTCTGGGCATTCATTGATGGCATCAATACCCAGATGATCAACAACATGACCGGTTACGTCACGGGGGATCTGAAAGTCCATCAGCGGGGTTTTCACGACGACCGGGAGATGAATATTGCCCTTGTCGAGCGCTGGAACCTGACGCCAGAAGTGTCAGCGGTAGCCGGAGTGTCGGCCTCAAGTCCTCGGGTCACCGGGCACGCCCTGGCCAGTCGCGACGACCAGTCGCGGACAATGCAGGTTATGGGGGTTGATCCCGCGAAGGAACCTGAGGTCACGCGCCTGGATCAGTCGATTGTCCGTGGACGTTACCTGGAGGGCGGCAATGAGATCCTTGTTGGCGTGGATGCCGCCGCTGCCTTGGGGGCGGCGCCGGGCGACGAGCTGGTTCTGGTGGTCCAGGCCGCGGATGGTTCGATCGGTGCCGACCGGTTTGAAGTGGTGGGGACGTTTGAAACCGGCATCAAACGTATTGACGGTTTCGTGGCGCAGATGCCATTGGCCTCGGCCCAGGA